>RECK01000383.1 GCA_007694055.1 Wenzhouxiangella sp. | reverse complement strand
ACGCTCGGCCGTTGATTCGCCGATCAGGGTGCCGTAGGAGCGGCGCACGTAGTTGATGATGGCCTCGTCGAAATGGTCACCGCCGACGCGCACCGAGTTGGCATAAACAATGCCATTGAGCGACAGCACGGCCACCTCGGTCGTGCCGCCGCCGATATCCAGCACCATGGAGCCACGGGCTTCGTGAATCGGGATACCGGCCCCGATGGCCGCCGCCATGGGCTCTTCGATCAGGAACACTTCGCGCGCGCCGGCCCCTTCGGCCGATTCCTTGATCGCCCGCCGCTCGACCTGGGTCGACGAGCACGGCACACATACCAGCACCCGCGGACTGGGCCTCAAGAAACGCGAGGAGTGCACTTTCTTGATGAAGTGCTGCAACATTTGCTCGGTCATGTTGAAGTCGGCAATCACACCGTCCTTCAGCGGCCGCGTGGTACGGATATTGCCCGGGGTACGACCCAGCATCTGCTTGGCCTCGGCACCGACCGCAGCAACCTCTTGCGGCCCGCCGGGGCCGCGGTTCATGCGCACCGCCACCACCGAGGGCTCATTGAGCACAATGCCCTGCCCGCGGACGAAAATCAGGGTATTGGCCGTGCCCAGGTCAATGGACAGGTCGTTGGAAAAGATGCCGCGTAAGCGCTTGAACATGACAAATAGAAGAGGGGGAAGGCCCGACGTTGCAAAAGACCGCCTAATGTAGCAACCGGAACCGCAACCGGCAACCGCAAAGTTGAAAAGAAGCTGTTAAATGCCTTGGAAACGCCGACATTTCAGCGCTCATACCAGCAAATCGGAGCCTTTGACTGAACGCTTCGTTACAATGTCGCACTTCACGCCTGAAAAGAACTTCCAATCATGTCCATATTGATCTGTGGCTCGCTCGCCTACGACAACATCATGGTGTTTCCGGAACGCTTCCGCGACCACATCCTGCCCGACCAGACCCACATGCTCAACGTGGCTTTCCTGGTGCCCGAACTGCATCGCAATTTCGGCGGCTGCGCCGGCAATATCGCCTACAGCCTGAGGAAACTGGGCGGCAAGCCCCTGCCCATGGCCTCGGTGGGCGCCGATTTCGATGACTACGCCCGCCATCTTGACCGGCTCGACATCAGCCAGGAACACGTCCGCGTCTGCGACCAGCTGTGGACCGCGCAGGCCTACATCACCACCGATATCGACGACAACCAGATCACCGCCTTCCACCCGGGCGCAATGAACGAGAACCACCACCAGAAGATCGACGCCGACATGGGCATCAACTTCGGCATCGTCGCCCCTGACGGCAAGCAGGCCATGCTGGACCACTCGGCCCAGTTCGCCGCCGCCGGTATCCCGTTCATCTTCGATCCGGGCCAGGGCCTGCCCATGTTCAACGGCACGGAACTGACCCAGATGATTGACCAGGCCAACTGGCTGACGGTCAACTCCTACGAGTGGGAAATGCTGAAAAAGAAAACCGGGCTGGACCACGAGGCCATCGCCGCAAAGCTCGACGGTGGCCTGATCGTCACCCACGGCGGCGAAGGCTCGGACCTCTTTCATGGTGGCCGGAAAACCCGCATTGCAGCCGTCAAGCCGAAGAAAATCGCCGACCCCACCGGCTGTGGCGATGCGTTCCGTGCCGGCCTGTTGTTCGGGCTGGAGCGTGGCTGGAATCCCGTCGATGCCTGCCAGCTGGGCTCGCTGCTGGGCTCGATCAAGATCGAACACACCGGCCCCCAGCACCACGACTTCAGCCGCAAGTCCATTGCCGAGCGCTACGCCAGCGAATTCGGCCAGGCCCTGCCTGAATGACCCCGCGCCGCCCAGCGCTGGCGCTGGCCGCACTGGCCGGCTTCCTGGTGCTGAGCTTCGCCGCTGCAGCCACCGGCATCCTGTTCCCGCCCGGCGAGTGGTATGCCGGGCTGGAGCGACCGTTCTACGCGCCGCCGAACTGGCTGTTCGGGCCGGTCTGGACCCTGCTCTACATCTTCATGGCCGTGGCTGCATGGCTGGTCTGGCGCCGGGTCGGCCTGGTCCACGCCGCGCTGGCCTGGTGGCTGATCCAGCTGGCCCTGAATGCGCTCTGGACGCCGCTGTTTTTCGGCCTGCAATCCCCGGGCCTGGCCCTGCTGGGAATGAGCCTGCTGTGGCCGGCCATCCTGATCTGCCTGCGCCACTTCCGGCCGATCTCGCCAGCCGCTTTCTGGCTCATGCTCCCCTACCTGGCCTGGGTCAGCTTCGCCTGGATTCTCAACGCCGGCTTCTGGTGGCTCAACCGCGGCCTGTAGATCCGGCCACCACAGGGTATTGACGCCCCACGCCCAACGGGCGACAATACGCGGCTTCGTGTGGCTACGTAGCTCAGCTGGTTAGAGCGCGGCACTCATAATGCTGAGGTCGGTGGTTCAAGTCCACCCGTAGCCACCAATCAATTCCCCTGCAAAATCAGCACCTTACCACCCCATTCGGCGACCCCCAGGACAAATCCGTCAGCCTGATCTGGGCCCTGGGCCCAGATTGGGCCTGCGGCACGTTGACCCAACACCAGCAGGCGACCTCAGCACCGCCTTGTCCCAGGGACATGAACCGGGGGTCGTCCAGCGTCATCCAGCTGATCCAGGCCCGCTTTTTCAGATGAACAGTTCGCGCCGGTGAGCTCGTTCAATCCGGGCAGTATCCGGTTCAGGCATATCCGCCGCACCGGCGTGGCTTCGCCAGTCGGCCACTGCCGTGGCAACCTCGGCGAGCAATGTTCTGGCCCGGGTCTTCTTGACTCCCCCGGCAGCGGCAAAGGTCATCAGATCGTTGACATCGAAACCATCGCGCTTGCCGTTCAGACTCATCTGGTGCTGACTCGTCCAATTGCCGCTGGGATTGTAGGAATAAGCCACGTCGAAGGCCGGCGACAGCCGCCAAACGCCTTTTCGGTCCATCAGAAAGGCGATGTTCTTGACGTGATCATCATGATTGCGGGCAAGCAGGTTGAAAAAGGCACGACGGATTTGCTGCTCGATATCGCGCATTCGCAAGCCCAGGCGTCGAATGGTTTGCAGCGCCTGTTCATAGGCGTACGCGCCAGCGATGTTGAAGTCGTAATGCATCAGGGCGCCCAGCGACTGCATGTGCAGCTTGTCGCCGCCCGCCGTGCGGTCGAAGCGTCGGCTCATGAAATGCGCGCGACCGCCCTCTTCGTGCAGCCGGCACTCCTCCATTTCAATGCCGGCCGCGCGCGCCATTAGATGGTAGGCATATTCAATGCGCCCAAATCCTTGGGGGTCGGCCAGTTCCCTGTCGCGATTGCCGTGAACGCCATCGAACTTCATCAACCAATGACCGAAGCCTTCCGGCGCTGGCGCCTGTCCGGAACGAAACTCACCGGTTTCCGGATTCCAGGACAGTACCGCTTTCGCCCGAGCGCCGCCGGCCGAGGTGCCGACGCGAAGAATGTCCTCGATCACCTGCTGGTCATCGTCTCCGGAAAACTTGCCTTCGAGAGCGATCCGGTCATCCAGAACGCGGTTGGCAAGATCCACCAGGGAGGCAATTTCAATCTTGCGCGACGCACTTGGAGCCGCCCTGATCAGGGGCCTGAATTCCAGCCCGCCCATGCCGCGGGTACCGGTATAGCAAAGTCGCTCTACGGGTGTGAAGCTGCCCGGGTCGCGCCCCTTGCTAGCCAGCCACGCGTTGATGAGCAAGCTGCCGAACTTGTCCGGCAGGCTGTCGGCCAGCAGGCCCGGCAGACCCTTGAAGGCATCGCGCGACAGGGCGGGGAATTCGTAGGGAAAATCCGACAGCGGCATCATCATGGGCGCGACCTCGATGCCCGACCGGGCAAATTCCGGGGTGTACTGAAAAACGCCAAGCTCTCGTTCGGGCAGCCAGGTCACTGCCCCGATATCCTTACCCCACAGCAGGACGCGTGCCGTGTCACTCACACATTGTCCTCTTGATCACCCCAGGCCCATTCCGCCGTGTCCTGCCGCTTGCCGCTGGCACGCTGACGCTCCGAACCCTGCAAACGAACCCGGTCCACTGGACGAATCGCAGGATCGGGCAACATCGCGGCCAGGTGGTCGGCGAGTCGCAGCGCCTGCATGACCCGCACAAATGAATCCAGCGAAACCGGCTGGCCGTCCGCCAGCCGGGTCAGGGTGCTTCTGGACACGCCAGCCTCTTCGGCCAGCTGCACCTGGCTGATATTTCGGCTCAGGCGAATCTCGTCAAGGCGACGACCAAGCGCGTCAATGATGGCCTCACTGGAGGCCGTGTTGAAATCAATCTTATGCTTCACTTTTAAAGCATACGTTCCAATGAATTACCTTAGCGCATCATAAATGAAGCATAATAATCCGTCAATCCAACATGGTTTGGAAGGTCATTACGGCACCGAGCCATGGCCGACGATGAAAAACCGCACTTGGACACGAGCGACTCCCGATCAATCAACGGAGCAGACTCAGAAGTCATAGCGGGCGCTGATGCCCAGGGTTCGGGGCTCGGCGTACTGGACGTAGGGTTCGATGA
>RECK01000077.1 GCA_007694055.1 Wenzhouxiangella sp. | reverse complement strand
TGGCCCCTGTATGTTGCGAGATTCGGAAAGCCCCGTTTTTATCCGGGTGACGGTGCTTGTCCAAATTGCTGAAATCTAGTCGCGTCGCGCAAGCCCTGCCGGAGGCTTTCAGTGCTTGCGCACGCGTTCAGCAGATGTGGCCTTTGTGCCATTATTGACAGAGATGAAAATGTTCACGGGGCGTGTTCGTGATGGGATATTCAAATCGTGCCTGGGCGGGCCTGCTATTGATGGCTGCATGTCTGCCCGCAGTTGCCGACCTGGCGGGACTGAGGCAGGCGCTTGACCAGCAGGACCGGGAGCTAAGCCAGATCGAACGCCTGCTTGAGGCCCTGCCGAAGCAGCCGGATGAACATCGTGATGCCGTCCGCTTTCGACTGGATGAACGCTTGCTTGGCGTGCTGACGGGTCTGAATGTCCAGCTGGGTGAGCTGGCTGCTGCCGGTGAACAGGCCCGGGACGGCGAGTTGTACGTCAAGGCCGGTCAGCAGATTGAACGCATTCTTGAGCTTGGCCTGATGCGAATAGAGGCCATCAGTGAGCGTATCGCCGAGGAGCGGGCAGCGTACGGCGAGTTCGAGGAGGGAGTGGCCAGCAATATCGCCGAGTCTTTCATCCAGGAACAGCAGCTGCTTCGCACACGCTACCTGCAGGGACTGGTTTCATCGCTGGACTTGATCGAGGTGCTGGTTGCTCGCGCAGAACTGGGTGAAGACAAGGCCGAGGTCGCCGCCACCCTGAGGCCATGGCTGGAGGACAAGACCGAGCTGCTGGCCGAGCGCACCGTGGGCCAGATTCGCCTCGATGCCACGACGCTTGTCGAGCTGCGCGGGCGCCTGGCCGAGGATCCGCTGGACCAGGAACTGGCCGGGGCGGTGCGGATGGTCCAGCGCAAGCAGACCCGCTCGCTCAACAGCCTGGAGGCGACCGTTGGAATCATGAATCAACTCGGCCTGGATATCTCCGATTACCGGGCCCTGATTTTCCAGCAGCGCGGACTCATCGGAATCGAGATCCTGCAGCGCCAGGTTTTCAAGCGCGTGCTGCGTGACCAGCTTGAGAGTCTGCAGCAGGTGCTGGTTTCGACCGCGCCCAACCTGATGTTGCGCGCGGTGATTTTTTTCCTGATCCTGGGTTTTGCCTGGTTGCTGGCCCGGTTGGTGCGTTTGGTTCTGCGCGGCCTGTTGAGGTTGCGCCACGTGCGCATTACGCGACTGTCGACCGAGGTGCTGGTGTCGGTATCAGGCATCGTCACTTTCCTGGTCGGCATCCTGGTCGCGCTGGCTACGCTGGGTGTATCGGTGACACCGATGCTGGCTGGGCTGGGCGTGGCCGGCATTATCCTGGGCTTCGCGCTACAGGACTCACTCAGCAACCTGGCCTCCGGGGCCATGATCCTGCTCTATCAGCCTTACGATGTCGACGATCATGTCCGTGTCGGTGAAGTCGAAGGCATCGTCAAGAAGATGAACCTGGTGGCTACCACCATTACCACCTTTGACAACCAGGTGCTGGTCGTGCCGAACAAGAACATCTGGGGCGACAACATCATCAACCATACGGCCAGCCGCGTGCGCCGGGTGGATATCGAAGTCTCATTCAGCTACGACGAGGATGTCGATTTCGTCGAGCAGGTGCTGATGGAAGAAATGCAGGCCCACGACTGCGTGCTTTCGACACCAGCGCCCGCTGTCCACATTGGCCGCTGGGACGATTCAGCCGTTACCATGATGGCCAAACCCTGGGTCAAGACGCCTGATTACTGGTTGACGCTGCGCAGCCTGACCAAGCGCTTCAAGCAGCGCTTTGATGCCGAGGGCATCAGCATTCCGTTCCCGCAGCGCGACGTGCACGTTTACGAACACGGTCAGCCACCGCAGAAACCCAGGCGCCAGATAAAAGCGGCCGGCCAGGGCGGTCCCTCATCAGAAGATGCGGCGCCACCGGGCCAGACCGAGGGATGACGCCACTTCACTCACGATAGTCCGACCGATGACAAGCGGGCCCCTATCGATGCCAGGACGGGCGCCCCAGATCCTGCCTTGACCTACAATTGAGCCATGAAAGTCCTGGTCACTGGTGCGGGCGGCTTTATCGGCTCGGCCATCGTCGAATGCTTGCTTGAGCAAGGCCACGCGGTCGTTGCCTGCGTGCGCGAGCGCAATAACCTGCCGCCCAGCCCGCGCTTGAATACCGATCTGGTCGATCTGTCGACCCGGCTTGACGCCAATGACTGGATGGAAGTGCTGGATGGGGTCGATGCGGTGGTCAATGCGGCCGGCATCTTGCGCGAGAACAGACCGGGCGATTTCGACCGCATTCACCACCAGGCACCCCTGGCCCTGGCCGAAGCCTGCGTGCGCCGGAAAATCCGCCGTTTTGTCCAGATCTCGGCCCTGGGGCACCCGGACGACGGCGCTTTCGTTGCCTCCAAGCACCGACTCGATGCCGATTTGCTGGCCATGCCCGGGCTCGAAGCCATCGTGTTGCGGCCTTCGGTGGTCGTGTCATTGCGTGGTGCTTACGGCGGTACCTCCATGTTGCGTGCCATGGCCGCCCTGCCGCTGGTCCTGTTTTTGCCCGGCCCTGGTCAGCAGAAGATTCAGCCGCTGTTGCTCGAAGACTTGTGTGGGCTGGTGCTGCAGGGTCTGCAAGACCCGCATGGCCGGTCGGCCGTGGTTGACGCGGTAGGGCCGGAAGTCCTGACCCTCAAGGATTATCTTCTCGCGACCCGGCGCTGGCTCAAGCTGCCCGAGCCGAGCTTGATTGTGTCGGTACCCATGGGGCTGGTTCGCCTGGCTGGCAGGCTGGGCGATTTGCTGCGCGCCGGGCCGCTGGGTCAGACCATGACCCGGATGCTGGAGCGGGGAAACGTCAGCCCCGGTTCGCCCGCTGATCAAACTGATTCCGGTGCCACGGAAATGCGCTCGGTGAGCGCTTCCCTGGCCCAGTCGGCCAGTTTCGTGCAGGACCGCTGGCATGCACGGTTGTACTGGCTGGGGCCCATGGCCTGGCTGGCGCTGGTCGTGATCTGGCTGGTCTCGGCCCTTAGCGGCCTGGTCGCGGATGCGGTTGAGTTTGGACCGGTGCTGGATCGCATGGGTGTGCCATTGGCGTGGCAGCCTGTGCTGGTGCTGTCGACCGCCGCCCTGAACCTGGCGCTGGGCATTGCCCTGCTGCTGCGCATCTGGCTGGCGCGGGTACTGGCCCTGATGTGGATTTGCGTTCTTGCCTACAGCCTGGGCCTGGGACTGCTGGTGCCGGAATTATGGCTGGAGCCGATCGGCGGCCTGGTCAAGAACCTGGCGCTGCTGGTGCTGATTCCTGTTGTCATGGTGCTGGAGAATCGTCGCTGATGACCGACTACCTTTTGCTCAAGCTGGTGCATATCCTCTCGGCCACACTGCTTTTCGGTACTGGCCTGGGCACGGCGTTTTACATGTGGCGCGCTGATCTCAGCGGCGATATCCAGGCCATTGCCGTGGTCTCCCGCAACGTGGTCCTGGCCGACTGGCTGTTTACCACCCCGGCAGTCATCGTTCAGCCGCTGACCGGCTTGTGGCTGATTCACCTGCTCGGTATTCAACTGGACACGACCTGGGTCTGGCTGAGCCTGGTGCTATACGGGCTGGTCGGCTTTTGCTGGGTTCCGGTGGTATTCATTCAGATACGCGTAGCGCGACAAGCACAGCGCCTGGCTGCGAACGGTTTGCCCCCCGATGCCAGCCATCGCCGCCTGATGCGTTACTGGTATGCACTGGGCTGGCCGGCCTTTATCTCGGTGCTGGTGATCTTCTGGTTGATGGTGTTCAAGCCGATCTGAGTGTCGTTCATTGCGGCTGAACCCGGGCCAGCACCAGCCTGCCAGCGGCAGGCCGGTGGCCGGATATTTCAGGGTTGCTCGAATCGATCGCTGAACAATCGGTCCATGAAGGCGACGTAGGCGCCCAGGTCGTAAATCCTGCCGGGTGCGGGATTGGGCGGTTCAGTGATCTGTCCCGGAAACACCTGGTTGCGGTCCCGCATGTCCATGCCATGATCAAGCGTTGGAGCCAGAAAGGTCGTGTCGTCGCAGTAGTTGATGGCGGGCGAAGTTTCCGCCAGGCGGTAGTCGCCGTTTTCGGGGTCGATGAACTCGGGGTCGTCGACCTCGCTGAAATAGCCCACTTGTTGGGCTTCGATGCTGTCAAGATCTCCGTTTGCCATCACACAGCCAATCAGGAAGGCACCGGCAACGTCTCCGCCGGAACTCAGCGGTGTGGCATTGTCATCGTGAATGATGGCGCCAATGATACCCAGTACACCAGGACGCTCCTCGTCGTTGGAAAAGGCGCGAATGACCGAGGCGCCAGAGCCCTCCAGTTCGTTGCCGGCGATCGTGCTGTAGCGGATGTTGTGAAGGCCACCAGGCCCGGAGTAAATGCCATCACGGGGTCCGCTGTTGCCCGCGACCAAAACGTTGGTATAAGCCACGAGGGCCTGGGGTGACCCGGTAAGGCTACTGGCATTGGAGGCGTGAGAAATCGCACC
>RECK01000117.1 GCA_007694055.1 Wenzhouxiangella sp. | reverse complement strand
GTCGCGCCCCGACTCCCTGGCAAGAAATGTTCCGCTATTCATTGGCCACGCCGTGGGGCACATGCCCGGTAGCAATGTCCTTGCTGGCAATGGAGCAATGCATTTGCTGGTCGTCGAAAAAGATATCCGCCCCGAAGGCACGCAGGAAAGGCGCTTTCTCGCGCCCGCCCAGAAACAGTGCCTCGTCAACGCGAATACCCCAGGCGCGAAGGGTCAGGATGACGCGCTTGTGGGCCGGCGCCGAGCGGGCCGTAATCAAGGCCGTTCGGATCGGATTCTCCTCAATCGGATAGGCCGACTGAATGCGCTGGATACCTTCAAGAACGCGTTTGAAGGGTCCGGCGGCCAGGGGGCTGGCGGCAGCGCGCCGCTCACTGTCTGAAAACGCGGCCAGGCCCTGCTCCTTGTAAACCCGCTCGGCCTCATCGGAAAAGATCACGGCATCCCCGTCAAAAGCCAGACGCAATTGACCGGAGCGATTCTCGCGCGTGGCAGACGGCAAGATGGTGGCCGCTGCATATCCGGCCATCAATACCCGCCTGACATCATCTTCGTTGGCCGAGAGAAAAAGCTGGGCACCGGCTGGCTCGATATATTGCGAAGGACTGGCTCCATTGGTAAAAACAGCGCGCTGGATATCCAGTTCGTAGTGCTCGATGGAGTTGAAGATACGAAGGCCGGTATCGGCGCTGTTGCGCGACATCAGGATCACTTCCACGCCGGGGTGATCCATCTCATCCTCGTTGAGCGCCAGCAGCTTCTGGACCAGGTTGAACGCCACCCCGGGCTGCAACACCTCGTCCTCGCGCTGGCGCTGGTAATCCATGTAGGCCTCCAGCCCGCCCTCCTCGTAGACTTTATGACTGGCATCCAGATCGAAGAGCGCGCGCGAAGAGATTCCCACCATCAGCGGGCCGGGGTCGGAATCAGGGCTGGCGTCGGAGTTACTCATGCAAAAAGGCTCAAGGTTCGGGGCTCAAGGCTCGAGGGGTAGCTTCGGTCCAGATCTTCCTTGAACCTTGTACCTTGAGCCTTGCTCCTTTCTTGTCACGTCAGAAACTGCTCATTCAGGATGCGCTCTTCCAGAGAATGCTCCGGGTCGAACAGCAAGCGATGACGAATTTTTTCATGCTGGCGCACCTCTACCCAGCAAACGTCGCGGAACTCGTCGTAGTCGGCGCTGGCGCTGACCGGTCGCCGCTCGGGCTGCAGTACTTCGAACCGTACCACGGCGCTGGCCGGAAGAATGGCGCCCTGCCAGCGTCGGGGTCGAAACGGACTGATCGGCGTCAGAACCACGGCCTCGGTGCCCAGCGGAAGAATGGGCCCGTGAGCCGACAGGTTATACGCGGTTGAACCGGCCGCCGTGGCCACCAGGGCACCGTCAGCCACCAGGCGCTCTACCCGCTCCCTGCCGTTGACAAGGATTTTAAGGTGCGCAGCCTGGTTGGTCTGGCGCAGCAGCGATACCTCGTTGATCGCAACGGCCCAATGTTCACGACCATTCCGATCACCGACGGTCATGTGCAGCGGGTTGAGCTCGACCTGGCGCGCCGCCAGTATGCGCTCACCGAGCGCTTCGAGCTCGTAACGGTTCATCAGGAAGCCGACATCGCCCAGGCGCATGCCGAACACGGGCAAGCCCAGGTCGGCATGCTCGTGGAGGATATGCAGCATGAACCCGTCGCCACCGAGCACGACCAGGACATCGGCCTGCTGTGGCGGAACACGGCCGTAGCGCTGCTCCAGACCCGCCAGCGCCTCCGCCGAGCCCGGATGGTCACTGGCCAGAAACGCCATGGCGGGTGTGGCTGTCATCAAGTTGTCGCGTTGAGCAACTGGCCCAGGCCCTTGATGGCCACCTGCATGGACGGGTAGTCGTCAGCCGCCGTGTTGCGCATTTCTTCCAGCATCATGGAAACCCGACCGGTCTGGGCGTTGTAACGTTCAAACCAGACGCCTACGGGATCGTCTTCCTCGCCGGTCTCGGTAAGCACGCGACGGGTCAGCTGGCGGTGATAGCTGAACAGCTCATCGCGCAGGTTACCGCGCGCATGGGCATGCCACTGGCGTTCCACCGGCAGGCTTTCCACCTGCGTCCGCAACCACTTCAGACACAAGCGGTCAAGCAACTGGAAGTAGATTCGGGCAACCTCCTCGACCGACAGCTCGTGAGACCGTGCCTCGTCAACGATATCCAGGGCCGAATACATGTAGCGCAAACCGGCAACCCGAGCCGCCAGCGGCCTGGGAAAGCCGGCCTCGACAAGTTCGGTGCTGCGCTCTTCCAGCCGCTGGCCCAGTTCCTCGCCGAGCACCGATTCCAGGCAGCCCCGATATTCCTCTATGCCGGGCAGGAAGCGCTGGACCTTGCTGGAAATATCAATACCATGACCGCCGGGCAGCGTAATCAGGCGCCGGGTAACCTGCCTGAGCAGATTCCACATTTCCAGCACCGCCTCGGTCTGACGCTGGGCCGGCACCTGGTTGTCGAGCGCTTCCACATCGCGCCAGTAATCACGCGCCTTGAAAATCTCGCGAGCCACGGTGTAGGCCTTGGCCATGGTCGCCGAATTGGCCCCGGTATCTTCCCGAATGCGCATCGCGAAGTGCGCGCCCATGCGGTTGACGATGGAGTTGGTGACCTTGGTGGCGATAATCTCCCGCCACAGGCGATGTTCCGGCATGAGATCACGAAAGCGCTCGCGCAAAGGGGTCGGAAAGTAATCTTCCAGTTCCTGCGACAGGTAGGGATCTTCGGGAACGTCGGATTCGAGCAGATCCTGGTAAACCGTGATCTTGGCGTAGGACAGCAACAGTGAAAGTTCGGGACGCGTCAGCCCCTGGCCGCGGGCCACGCGCTCGCGCAGGGTTTCCTCGTCAGGCAACTCTTCCAGGTCGCGATCGATGACACCCTGGCGTTCGAGCATGGCAATGAAGTGGGCTTCCGAGCCCAGCCTGCCGCTGGTCAGATTCTCCATCATGCTCAGCGCCTGGGTCTGCAGGTAATTGCTGCGCAGTACCAGCCCGGAAACCTCCTCGGTCATTTCCTTGAGCAGCTGGTTGCGTGCCGGAACATCGAGCTGCCCGCTTTCCACGGCCTGGTTGAGCAGAATCTTGATGTTGACCTCGTGATCGGAACAGTCCACGCCGGCCGAATTGTCGATGAAATCAGTGTTGATGCGACCGCCACCCAGGGCGAACTCAATGCGGCCACGCTGGGTAAAGCCCAGGTTGCCGCCCTCACCGATCACGCGGCAGCGCAGCTCTCCACCATTGACCCGAACCAGGTTATTGGCCAGGTCGCCGACATCGGCATTGCTCTCGCCGGAACCCTTGACATAAGTGCCAATTCCACCGTTCCAGAGCAGGTCAACCGGCGCCTTGAGCAGCTCACGAATCAACGCGTGCGGCGCCAGACTGTCCGCCTCCAGCCCCAGCCACTCGCGAACCTCCGGTGACAGCGGGATCGACTTGGCCTGGCGTGAAAAGACGCCGCCACCTTTCGAGATCAAGGACGGGTCATAGTCGGCCCAGGTCGAGCGCGGCAGCTCGAACAAGCGCTTGCGCTCGGCGAAGCTGCCGGCCGCATCCGGCGCCGGATCCAGGAAGATGTGCATGTGGTTGAACGCGGCCTTCAGGCAAATCTGTTCGGACAACAACATGCCGTTGCCGAAGACATCACCTGCCATGTCGCCGATACCGACCACGCTGAACTCCTCGGTCTGAGTATCCAGACCCAGCTCGCGGAAATGACGCTTGACCGACTCCCAGGCGCCCTTGGCCGTGATGCCCATTTTCTTGTGGTCGTAGCCATTCGATCCGCCGGAAGCAAAGGCATCATCCAGCCAGAAGCCATGCTCGACCGAAATGGCGTTGGCAATGTCGGAAAAGGTCGCTGTGCCCTTGTCCGCGGCCACGACCAGGTAAGGGTCGTCTTCGTCGTCCTTGCGCACGACCTGCGACGGCGGGATGATTTCATCACCGTCCCGGTTATCGGTGATGTCGAGCAAACCGCTGATGAAACAGCGGTAGCAGTAAACCACCTCGGCCATCAGCTTCTCGCGGCCTTCGTCCTCCGGCGGCATCTTGACCACGAAGCCGCCCTTGGCGCCAACCGGGACAATCATGGTGTTCTTGACATTCTGGGCCCGCATCAGGCCAAGCACCTCGGTGCGAAAGTCCTCACGCCGGTCCGACCATCGCAGACCACCCCGGGCTACTTTTCCACCGCGCAGATGAATGCCTTCCACGCGCGGCGAATAAACCCAGATCTCTCGATAAGGCCGAGGCGGTGGCAGATCGGGCACCGTGGATGAATCCAGCTTGATGCTGACGTACTCTCGGAACTCACCACGGTCGTCCTGCTGGTAAATATTGGTTCTGAGCATCGACCGAACCAGGTCGTAAAAGCCCCGCAAGATCCGATCCTGGTCAGCCGAGGAAACGCTGTCAATGGCCCGCAGGATTGCCTTGCGAATCACCATCACATCGACCTGGTCGGGGGCCAGCTCGCGCTGCTTGAATACCTCGTCAAGCAACTCCGCCAG
>RECK01000129.1 GCA_007694055.1 Wenzhouxiangella sp. | reverse complement strand
GCTCTGCCTACTCAGTGCTCTTCGGGCAATCAGGGTTTGCGGGATCCGGATATAACCTAATTTATCAGGTTGAAGGACCACTAGTCTTCGCCCGGCGGATCGACGTCGCGATTGGCTTCGGCGCGACTGAAGCGGCGGATCAGAAATACCAGGCCAAGGCCAAAGATGCCGATCAGGATCGGTCCGAGCCAGGTTTTCCAGCTGGCCTCGCGCGGATCCAGTTCTTCCAGCGGCGACTCGTCCACCCGCATGTCCTCAGGTGGCTCGTCGGCGTTGGCCTGCACGGCGGCAGGGAGTGGAACCGAAGCCTCTCCCTCAGAAACGACAGCCATCAGGGTAGCGGCCAACAAGATCAAGAACAAACTTGTCAGAACAGTTCTCATTGCAGTCCTTTTGGTGAAACCGCAAATAACCCTAGCACATCACTATCAACGACCCAGCGGGACACGGAAACACGGAGCGGTCTGCCTTGCGAAGAGCCTCCAAACAAGGCTGACTGTTCAGGCCGAGCGCAGGCTGGCCTGGCGGTTCTGGTCGAAGCGGGTCCAGACACCGTCGTTGCCATCCCAGCGACCGCGGGTTGCGCCCTTGGCATACTCGGTGGCGCGCTGCTCGAAGAAGTTGGCGAACTCGACTCCGTTGAGGATTTCGACCAGCCACGGCAACGGATGATCGGTCAGGGCCCGGTAGCTGCCGTCGGCGTACTCGAAGCAGCCGAACACCGTCGGCAGTCTGAGCTGGGTCAGGCGCCAGTCGGCGATATAGCGCACGTAGGCCTTGATGTCCTCGGCGCGCATGCCGTCGATGTCACCGAGACTGAAAGCCAGGTCGACGAAGTTTTCCTCCAGCTTCACCATGGTTTTGGCCACATCGATGATGTCGTCGCGCACGCTCGGGGTCATGGCGCCGGTCTCGCGGTTCCACTCGTGGAACAGCCGGATCACGCCTTCGCAGTGCAGCGATTCATCGCGCACCGACCAGGACACGATCTGACCCATGCCCTTCATCTTGTTGAAGCGCGGGAAATTGAGCAACATGGCGAAACTGGCAAACAGGCTCATGCCCTCGGTAAAGGCACCGAACATGGCCAGGGTGCGCGAGACATCGGCGCAAGTGTCGACGCCGAAGGTCTGCATGTAGTCGGCCTTGGCCTTCATTTCCTGGTAGTCGCGGAAGGCCTCGAACTCGGCCTTGGGCATGCCCAAGGTCTTGAGCAGCAGGGCGTAGGCATCGATATGCACCGTCTCCATGTTGGTGAAGGCGGCCATCATCATCTGGATCTCCAGCGGCTGGAAGATCGGAATGTAGCGCTTGAGGTAGTTGTCGCTGACCTCGACATCGGACTGGGTGAAAAACCGAAAGACCTGGGTCAGCAGGGCGCGCTCGGACGGCGTGATGCGCTCCGAGCCCCAGTCCTTGATGTCGTCGCCCAGCGGCACTTCCTCACCCATCCAGTGCGTCTGCTGCTGGCGCTTCCAGAAGTCATAGGCCCAACCGTAGCGCTCGACATCGTAAGTACCCGATGAAGTGAGCAGGCCGACCTGGCCGGTGCCGATCAGGTCACGCGGGTTGGTTGCAAGCTCGATCACTGACATGCCAGGCACTCCTCGTAGTCGGTCGGGCCCTGGACAGGGCCGCTGGCCTTGGCCGCGTCCAGCTTGCCGGCAAAACCGGCCCGCTGCAGTGACTTGGAGCGGCAGTAGTACAGGCTCTTGATACCGCGCTGCCAGGCCGTGTAGTGCAGCATGTGCAGGTCCCACTTGTCGATGTCGGCCGGCAGGAACAGGTTCAGGGACTGGCTCTGGCAGATCATGGGCGCGCGGTCTGCGGCCAGCTCGATCACCCAGCGCTGGTCGATTTCGAAAGCGGTCCGGTACACGGTCTTTTCGTCCTCGTCCAGGCAGTCCAGGTGCTGGACCGAACCCTCGTGCTCGAGGATCGAGGCCCAGGTCGCGGCATCATCGCGGCCGCGCTCGGCCAGCAAGGCCTTCAGGTGCCGGTTGCGAACGGTAAACGAGCCCGACAGCGTCTTGTGGGTGTAGATATTGGCCGGGATCGGTTCAATGCAGGCGCTCACACCACCGCAGATGATGGAAATCGAAGCGGTCGGGGCGATGGCCAGCTTGTGGCTGAAACGCTCCTTGGCCCCGCCCCGCAGTGCGTCCGGACAGGGTCCACGCTCCTCGGCCAGGCTTTGCGAAGCCTCGTCCATCTGGCCGCGGATGTGCTTGAAGATCTTCAGGTTCCAGGATTTCGACACGGCCGACTCCAGCGGAATGCCGCGGGCCTGCAGAAAGGAGTGGAAACCCATCACGCCCAGACCGATGGAACGCTCGTTCAGGGCCGAGTAGCGCGCCCGGCGCATGCCTTCGGGGGCGGACTCGATGAAATGGGTCAATACGTTGTCAAGGAAGCGGGCGACGTCTTCAATGAATTCGTCCTGATCGTGCCACTGGTCCCAGGTCTCGATATTCAGCGAGGACAGGCAGCACACCGCGGTGCGCTCGTTGCCCTCGTGATCGATGCCGGTTGGCAGGGTGATTTCCGAGCACAGGTTGGAGGTCGATACCTTCAGGCCCAGCTTTTTCTGGTGCGCGGCCATGTCGCGGTTGACGGTGTCGATGAACAGCAGGTAGGGCTCGCCGGTCTGCAGGCGAGTCTCCAGGATGCGCTGCCACAGGCTTCTGGCGTCGACGCGCTTGAGCTCCTGCCCGTTCTTCGGGCTGCGCAGCGCGAAGTCGGTTCCATCGGTGACCGCTTGCATAAACTCATCGGTGATATTGATGCCGTGATGCAGGTTCAACGCCTTGCGGTTGAAGTCGCCCGAGGGCTTGCGGATTTCCAGGAACTCCTCGATTTCCGGGTGATGCACGTCGAGGTAAACCGCCGCCGAGCCACGCCGCAGCGAGCCCTGGCTGATGGCCAGGGTCAGGCCGTCCATGACGTGCACGAAAGGCATGATGCCGGAAGTCTGTCCGGTGCCCTTGACCGGCTCGCCGATGGAGCGAACCTGGCCCCAGTAGGTGCCAATACCACCACCGTTGGAGGCCAGCCAGACGTTCTCGTTCCAGGTATCGACGATGCCGTTGAGCGAATCGGGAACGGAGTTGAGAAAGCAGGAAATCGGCAAACCGCGAGTGGTGCCGCCGTTTGACAGGATCGGCGTGGCCGGCATGAACCACAGCTGCGACATGTAATCGTAGAGCCGCTGGGCGTGTTCGACGTCATCGGCGAAAGCGCAGGCGACCCGGGCAAACATGTCCTGCGGACCCTCGCCTTCAAGCAGATAGCGATCCTTGAGGGTCTGGAGACCAAAAGCCGTGAGCAGGGCGTCGCGCGAACGATCAAGCTCGAGCTCATCGACTGAGGGCCTGGGTCCCAACGGGGCCGGCACCGGGGCGCGGCGGGCTTCCGGGGCGGTTTCGGGGGTAATCTGGTATGCCAACTGATCCATGGACGTTCTCCGTCTTCTAATGCTGCCAACGGGGCGGGGATCAGCGCGGCGAGGAATCAGGCCCGAACGGGCAGATATTCCAAAAATCGCTTCGCCGGGAGCTCCCGCCCGGAAAATCATGCGTTTCGTCACGGCCGGTCTCCTGGCTCGCGGCTCTGGCGTTTTCCGAACCGGTCTTCCCGGCAAAACACGCCAGTGACCCATGCATCGGACCGAAAAACTCGCCGCCTACAGTTGCGGGAACAGCTCCGGATTGAGAACCTGAAGATTCGTACCGGATTCCCGTAAACCCAAGATGTTGTGCCCTTGGGCTACCGTGAGGGGCATATATTGGGCTAAATGCAAGCCTGGGTCAAGTTGCGGCGAACATCCGCCAGGGTGGGATTACGTCTGATTAACCGGTCTTGGCGCTACAATGCCTGACACGATGTCATCGATTCGTTGGCATCCGCGGGGTCCGTTTTTCGTACTACACGGGCAATACCGCCAACGATATCTGATATCACCTTTACTCAACGGAGCATCTTTCATGTACAAGCAACTGATTGCCAGCGCCCTGCTGGTCGGCCTGATCGCCACTGTCCAGGCTGAAACCCCGAACCTGGAACCCGGACTGTGGGAAACCAAGGCCACCATGCGCGGCGAGGGTGGATTCCCCATGCCCGAGCAGACTCACACCAGCACGGACTGCATGACCGAGGAAGACCTGGCCGGCGGTGACGCGTTTTTCGAGGACGTGGAACAGTGCGAGTTCGAGCGGCGCGAAATTCGCCGCGACGGCGCTGATTTCGAAATGAACTGCAGCGACCCGTCCGGGATGTCCATGAACATGACCGCCACGATGTCGTTCCACGGCGATACCTCCGAGGGCACCATCCGCGCCGAACTGGAAACACCCATGGGCCCCATGACCATGGTCACCACGCTGGAAGGCCGCCGCATCGGCGACTGCCCGTAACCCGCCACTTCCCCCCTTCCGGGCCTGGCCACTGGCCGGCCCGGAATTTTTTTGGTCTGTCCGAATCTCGCAACAGACAGGGGGCCACCGGGAGCGGAGGTTGATTCGCCTCCTCGTAGCGAACAGTCGCGGCTTGAAAAAA
>RECK01000328.1 GCA_007694055.1 Wenzhouxiangella sp. | reverse complement strand
GGCGGGCAGCACAACGCACTCACAGATCATTTCGAAGATGCGAGAGCGCGCATCATCGATCTGAGTGGGCGGATGAGCGAGTAGCACACCACTGAGCGCTGACCCAGGCTGGTGCGAGACTAGGACAGGCATTATTCGATTTACCGATCTTGCTTTCCGTTGGCCATTCCCTGCCTACTGATTGCCGCTGAATCCATGGAAATCACCAATGCGGCGGTTCGCTCACGAGCCTTGGGCGATAGCAGGTCAAGAGCAGTGCCGCGACGGGACGACGCATGTGATCTTCCAACCGCTGGATTTCATCGCGCGGCTGGCGGCACTCGTCCCGCCACCGCGCCTGAATCTGACCCGCTTTCATGGGGTATTCGCACCCAACAGCCCCTGGCGCGCCAGGATCACGCCGGCCCGCCGGGGCCGGGGTGCGAAGCCCACAAATCCAACCCGAACCGAAGACCGCACACCGGCTGAGCAACGCTCGGCGATGCGCTGGGCGAAGCGCCTCAAGCGGGTTTTCCAGATTGACGTGGAGACCTTTCCGAATTGTGGGGGCGCAGTCCAGATCATCGCCTGCACGCGCAACGGCTTCGCTCAGGGGCTTCTTGCCTTCGGCAAACCGCCCCATCGCTCTCGCCTGCACGCGCAACGGCTTCGCTCAGGGGCTTCTTGCCTTCGGCAAACCGCCCCATCGCTCTCGCCTGCACGCGCAACGGCTTCGCTCAGGGGCTTCTTGCCTTCGGCAAACCGCCCCATCGCTCTCGCCTGCGCTGAAGACCCTCCGGTGATCGAGCGGATCCTGAATCATCTGGCTATCAAGGGCCTTCCCGGCCTGTGGGCGGAAAGCCGTGCACCGCCGGCCAAGCGAATCGGCTTGCATCCCTGAATCACAGCAAACTGGATTCAGATCGCGCTTGAGCCGAGCGCGGTCCGGCGGCACGCACGGGCGGGCTTTGCCCGAGCGCTTCTTGCCTACGGCAAACCGCACTCGGGCAAAGCCCTGTGCTCGTGCCGGAATAGGTCAACGCCGGCGAAATGGAGGTAATTCGTCGTTCGAGTGGCGAAAACAGGGCAGAATCAGCCAGAATTCCAACCATTGCGGGCTGCAACCGGGGTCAAACGCCGCGTTGGCGCGGCTCTGGATACTTCTGAAATTCAGAGAAAAGGGTGTTTATACTTCCTATACTCTCCCCGGAGATATGCCGCCCCTGGATTGGCCAGGGGCAGCTGTATCAGCAGAAAATCAGGGCTGTTCGAAGCGATCAATGAAGACCTGGTCACCCTGCACATCGAACGGCTGTGTGATCAGCGGCGTCAGATCACTGACTGGCGCTTCAATCAGGAAGCGGTAGCCGTCCCCGAGGACCTCAATAACGAGATCATCAAAGACGGCCACGCCGTTAGTCACCTGAACACTGGCAAAGGCCGGGCCCGCGCGCGTACCAGCCGGGCCGGACTGCAGCAACCGCAGCTCGATGACCGTCTCGTCGTCATCGGCGGCGACCTCACCGGTACCGTCAATCACCTCTACCACCAGAGCGGGTGTCAGCGGCTGACCGAACAGGTTGAGGCCATCAGGCTGCTGGACCAGGTTCAGGGCCTGAGCATCGGCTGCCAGGATCCGGAAGATGGCATTGGCCGAGCCGGCGAAGTTGTTCTCCTCGATGGTCGCTGCCACGATGTAGTCGCCCACAGCAACCGGCAGCTCCGTGTTGCCATCGAATGTCAGCTCAAAGGACAGACCCTCCGGGTCGGTGACTACCGTCGGCGCCAGTCCTTCCCCGGTAAAGCGCTGGCTTAAGCTCTCGAACGCCAGACTGGCCGTTGCCGGGGCGATCTCGAAGGTGATCTCGCCGCTGCCGACATAGCCCGGCTCGACAATCGTGGCCGTGACCAGATAGGCACCGGCATCGACGGGCAGGTCGTCAGCGCCGTCGTAGCTGACCTCGACCGCCAGTCCTGGCGGATTGGTCATGACCGTGATCTCGAGTGCTTCTCCGGTAAAGACCTGGAAGCTATCCTCGAAGATCACTTCAGCGTTGAGATCGAGGAAGAACCCGGGCTGGCCGACAGGCAGGGCAAAGGCACCGAGAATCTGGGCCTCGCCGTTGCCAGTGGCAAAAGCCGACACGATATCTCCGGCCATGAAGTCCACCGCGACCGGATCTATCAACACCGGCTCACCGCCTGGTGCGGTAATGACCAGGTCGTAGCTGCCGGCGGGCAGCTCGACGAAGTCGCCGACATCACCGAAGTCGACCGCCGCAAGCAGGGAGCCGTCAGCCAGGCGCACTTCTGCCGATGCCGACCCATCGGCAAACGGCGCCAGGTGGCCCAGGCGCAGCTTGAACTGGCCGGCGACCGGCGTCGACAAGTCGTCGACCAGCACGGTCAGCGCCAGATCCTGGTTGCTGCCATCGCCGACCGCGATAACCGTGTAGGACAGGTTCGCGCCCAGTTCGGCCGTGGCAGTTATGGCCGGCTCGGCCGACCCGGCCGGGAAGATCTCGATCTCGGCCGGCCCGGCATCCAGCGCCAGGTAGCCGGTCGAGTCACCGTAGGCCACGGCGCTGGCAATGACTTCGCCGTTGATCCGAATTTCGACCTCACTGTCCGGGCCGGCCGCAAACGGGGCCAGGTGAGCAAGCTGCACCATCGCCGGGGCGCGCGGCAGATCCAGACTCACGATCAAGGGGTCATGATCGGACGATCGGAACGGGTCTTCGTTGAAGAAATCTTCAGGCTTGGTCAGCGAGCTGTCCGGCAGGGTTTCGGGATAGGCAAAAGACCGATTTTCGTCGGCATTGATCGCCCAGTTGGTCGCACCCAGGACCAGGTCATTGAGCGCCGGCGAGGCCAGCACATGATCCAGGCTGCCGGACTGGCCCTGGAAGATGTAGCTGTAAACCGCTGGATCATCGCCATTGGCCCGAATGGCCTGGTTGATGTAGCCGGCATCCATCAGCGCTTGCATCGGATCTTCCAGCCCGTAGGCATTGAAGTCGCCTGAAAGCAGGTGAAGATCGGTGCCGGTGCCGGTGGGATCCGTTTCAAACCAGTTCAGGAAGGACTCCACCGACTCGGTGCGCAGCGCATTCCAGCAGCCCTGACCGTCACCCTGGTCCAGGTTCGCGCCGCTGGCGTTGCTGCCGCAGTTCTTCGAGCGCAGGTGGAACACCGACAGGGTCATGATCTGCCCACTTTCCAGGTGTTCGAATGCCTGGGCAAGGACCGGCCGCTGGCGACTGTCATCGAATGGCGGGCTGACCGAAACACTGCCGTCGAGAATGGCCGGCGGACCCACCGGGGCGACCTGACCGGTGCGGTAGATGATGGCGTTCTTTATCGCATCGGTACCGGTAAACCCGGTCGGCACGAAGGTCCAGTCAGCCGGTTCATCTGCCATGTCTTCAAGGGCGTTGAGCGCATCGACCAGCAGGCCCAGGGTGGCGTCATCGTCGTCGTTCTCGATTTCGACCAGGCCAACCAGGTCGGCGTTGAGTCCGAGCAGGGCCTCGGTGACCTTGATCAGCTGTCGGGCCAGTTCCGACTCGCTGGTCGCGCCGCGGCAGTTCAGGTTGTTGGGCCCGCAGCCCACACCGCCGGTCTGGATGGTGTTGAACAGATTTTCGACGTTGAAGCTGGCCACGCGCAGGTTGCCTTCCGGCAGTTCTGGCGGGGTGACGCTGCGCGGACTTTCGCTATCGTCGAATTCGGCCGGCTGCAGGGCAAACAGGCGATAGTTGCTGAAGCCGAAACCCATCACACCGTCGAAATCGGCCTGGAGGCGATAGCCGGCTCGAATCGGGTTGGTCGCATTCATCGGGGTGCCATCCAGCCCTGGCTGGTAGGGGGTGCGATAGGCGCCTTCCAGTCCCTGATCGATAATCAGGCGGCTACGATCATTCAAATCCTGCAGCGCGTTAGCGTCCGCACCCGGTGCGACCACCTGGGTTGGCTGGAACAGACGATCAGGCGCCACGGTGAACTCGGCGAAGCGGGCCGCGTTGAACACCTCGGTCACGGCCATGGCCTGCGGCAGGCGCACCCACATGCCTTCCACGGCTTCCAGCTCGATCAGGTCATCGACCGGGAACTCGACCACGGCCGGACTGACCTCGGCCAGCCGATCTTCTGCACAGACCTCGAAGTTGCTGATCTGGAAGACTTCGGTCTGGCCGAAGCGCTCGCGCACAACGCCGGCGATGCGCACTTCCTGGCCGATCTGCACCTCCGGAATCGAAGCAGATGCCTGGAACTCAGAAATGAACACGCCCTCCGAGGTCATCGGGTTGTCATCGGCATTGGCATCGAGTTCCTGGAGGAAGAAACCGCCAATCTGGTTGGCGTCGGTGTCCTGGAAGGCGCCGACGACGACGGCCTGTACTTCAACCGCGCTGCCGACAATCGGGCTGGCGAAACCGTCACCCTGGATGGCGTGGATGCGGGTCAGGGTGTCGTCAGTGCCCGCGTCAGCGGCACAAAATGACGCAGCCAGCTCAATACCGCTGACCTGCACATCGACCACCCGCCAGGTGCCGCAATCGTCACCGGACTCGAAG
>RECK01000175.1 GCA_007694055.1 Wenzhouxiangella sp. | reverse complement strand
GATACCACCCGGTGCCCTCTCCACCCTTACAATCTCTTTTTCATCAGCTTGCAGCAAGCAAAAGCGCTCGCCGCTCCAGACTGGTGTACCCTCTGCCCCAATCCTTTACTTGATCGAGACGACTCATGGTTGCCAACCCGACCCGAAACCTGGCCCTTTTTTGCGACTTCGAAAACGTGGCGCTGGGCGTGCGCGATGCGCGCTACGATGCATTTGACATTCAGAAGGTGCTCGAGCGCTTGCTGCTCAAGGGCAACATCGTGGTCCGCAAGGCCTACTGCGACTGGGGTCGTTACCGCGAGTTCAAGGGCCCGATGCACGAGGCGGCCTTCGAATTGATCGATATCCCGCATGTGCGCATGTCAGGAAAGAACTCGGCTGATATTCGCCTGGTGGTCGATGCCCTGGATCTTTGCTATACCAAGGGCCATGTCGACACCTTCGTGGTCATTTCCGGCGATTCCGACTTTTCGCCGCTGGTCTCAAAGCTGCGCGAGAACAACAAGACCGTGATTGGCGTGGGCGTCAAGAGCTCCACCTCGGACTTGCTGATGTCCAACTGCGACGAGTTCATCTTCTACGACGACCTGATCCGTAACCAGAAGAAGAAAACCGAGGGTCGAAGCAAGAAGGCGACCAAAAAGAAGACCGCGAAGAAGGCCGGTGCCAAGGCGGTTGACGAAAAAGTGCAGGAAATCGATGACAAGGCCCAGGAAGCTTTCGATCTGGTCCTGGAAACCACCGACGCGCTGTTCGGTGACCGCGATGCCGAAGAGAAAGTCTGGGGTTCCATGGTCAAGCAGGCGCTGAAGCGGCGCAAGCCGGGCTTCAGCGAGTCCTACCACGGTTTCAAGAGCTTCAACCAGCTCTTGCAGGAAGCCGAAAAGCAGGGCTACCTGACCCTGCAGCACGACGAGAAATCCGGTGGCTACATCATCAAGAGCTATCGCGGCGAGGATTGAGTTCCACCCGGGTCCGACACCCGGGCGGAAAGCCGTGCCAACATCTGCAGGGCGTCAACAGCAATCAGGCTGCCTTGTCTTCCTTGAACAAGTGAACGTCGCGCTGCGGGAAGGGGATGGAGCAGCCGGCCTTCTCCAGCTCGACCTTGAGCTGTTCGAGCAATTCGCCGCGAACCGGCCAGAAGTCGGCGGCGTTGACCCAGGGGCGCACGGCAAAGTCGACGCTGGAATCGCCCAGGTCCAGCACCATGATGGTTGGCGCGGGATCATCGAGCACTTTCTCGTGTGCCGAGAGGACCCGCTCGATCGTGTCGCGGGCGACCTTCAGGTCATCCCCGTAGTCGACACCGATGACCAGATCCACCCGTCGCGTTTCGTAGGCCGAGTAGTTGGTGATCGGGTTTGAGGTGATCGAGCTGTTGGGGACGATCACGTGCCGATTGTCCGGGGTTTTGAGTTCGGTCTGGAAAATTCCAACATTCTGTACCGTTCCCGAAACACCGCCGGCTTCAACGAAGTGACCACGGGTAAAGGGCCGGAAACCGACGATCATCAGGCCGGATGCGAAGTTGCTCAGGGAGCTTTGCAAGGCCAGGCCAACGGCCAGCGCTGCACCACCGAGGATGGCGATCAACGGTGTCACCTGCACGCCCAGGTAGCCGACGGCAATAAGCACGATCGACAACACCAGAACGACGTAGACGATGTTGCTGAGAAAACTGATGATGAGCTCGTCAATCGAGCGCTTCTTCATGGTGTTGCGCATCAGCCGGACGATGGCTCGCGCGATCCAGCGGCCAACAATGAAAATCAGCAGGGCACCCAGCACCTGCCAGGCTATCGCCAGCAGATCGGCCATCTCAATATTCGCAAACCATTCCTGAAAAGCTTCCACTAGTTTCTCCTTCATTTAAGCCAAGCAACTCCCAAGGCCCGCAAGACTGGCAGCTCCCGCCTGCCCACGTATCTCACCTTTACCTGTTATCTTTCTTCGCTGTCAATCAAAACCAGTCGCCACCCTTGTTCAGCGTGATCTCGATCTTGTCACCCAGCTCGGCAACGTGATGAACGATGTAGTCAAGCGCGTCAACGGTCAGGTTGCCGTAAAGCATGTTTTCACAAAGCTTGAGGAAAGCCATGCCCTCCATGTCGCCGACGGCGAGGTAACCGGTCCGCAACATCAGGTTGACCCGCAGGCATTTTTCGGGGTCGTGGCTGGCCAGCGGGGCGACCGTGGTTTCAACACGCAGAAAGCGCTTGCCGTCCGGGTTCTTGAGCTCGGCCAGGAAAACGCTCTGGCGCCGACCTGACTCGCCGACGGGCACTTCCAGTCCGAGCATGAATGGCTCATCATGGACGACGTCGTAACGGCTCTTGACGTGCTCTTCAATCGCGGCAAAGGTATCCATTATTTGGGCTCCAGGCGCACGGCGCCATCCAGGCGCAGTGTGGCGCCGTTGAAATAGCTGTTTTCCACGATATGCGCGGCCAGCCTGGCAAACTCTTCCGGCTTGCCAAGGCGCTTGGGAAAGGGAATTGACTCGCCCAGTGCCTGCTGGACGGCTTCGGGCATGACATCCATCATCGGGGTATGAAAAATGCCGGGCGCAATGGTCATGACCCGCACGCCGATGCGGGTAAACTCCCTGGCCATGGGCAAGGTCATTCCGACCAGTCCGGCCTTGGAAGCAGAGTAGGCGGCCTGGCCGATCTGGCCCTCGTAAGCTGCAACCGAGGCGGTGTTGATGATGACGCCGCGCTCGTTGTCATGGTTCGGCGCGTTATGCTGCATCAGATCGGCGGCGGCCTTGGCGACGTTGAAGCTGCCAACCAGGTTGACCATGACGGTCTTTGAAAAGGTATCCAGCGGCATGGGTGCTTCGCGTCCCAGGACACGGCCTGCACCAAGAATGCCGGCGCAGTTGACAGCCACACTCAGGCCATCCATCCAGTCCTTCGCTTCGGCCACTGCCCGAATCACATCCGACTCGCTGGTGACATCGACCTTGAAGAACCTCGCATTGTCCTCGCCAAGCTCAGCAACCGCCGCTGCCGCCCTGTCCTCGTTGACATCCAGCAAGGCGACCTTGCCCCCATCGGCAACGAAACGCTGCGCCACAGCCAACCCCAACCCCGACACCCCGCCGGTCACCACTGCCTTCACTTGGTCTGGTTTCACTCTCAATCTCCTCAATTCAAAAAACAGTAACCACCGAAATCACCGAAAACACCGAAAAGGGAGTCAAACAGTGAAACGTTTGATTTGTACTTTTTCGGTGCCGAAATTTATCAACATACCGACTCGAATGCCGGTGGCTTTCAAATAATTCAGGATCTGGGCCTGATGTTCTGGGATCAGCTGACGTACCGCCTTGATTTCCAGCAGAACTTTTCCGTCAACCAATAGATCGACGTTGTAGTGTCCGACAAGCGTACCGTCTTCATCTGCTACCTCCAGAGGTACTTGACGGCCAACCTCATGGCCAAGCTTTCGCAGGCGGTTTTCGAGCGCGCCTTCGTAAATCTTTTCCAGAAACCCGTTTCCGAAGTAGCGGTGCACCTCGAATGCAGTTTGCCGAATGCTGGCAGTTATTTCCTCATGGCGAAGGGCGGGCAAAATCTTATCGGTTGGCTCCATCTCATTCGGTGTCTTCGGTGATTTCGGTGGTTCCAGTCTTTGGCTTTCCTCTGTGAGTCTTTGCGTTGAAAATCCTTTGATAAAACTCAGTTTCGCTTGAGGATGGCCTGGCCGGTGCGGGAGCGGGGACGGCCGAGTTCGCCGGCTATCCAGTCGCCGACCTGGGCTACGGCAACCAGGTCGATGCCGGTTTCCATGCCCATGCCCTGGAGCATGTAGACCACATCTTCAGTCGCCACATTGCCCGTGGCGCCACGTGCGTAGGGGCAGCCGCCCAGGCCGGCCACCGCGCTGTCGACCACGCGTACACCTTGTTCCAGACACACCAGGATGTTGGCCAGGGCCTGCCCGTAAGTGTCATGGAAATGAACAGCCAGTGCATCGACGGGAATGGACTCGGCGACGGCCTTGAGTACCTGGCGCGCTTTCTGCGGCGTGCCCACGCCGATGGTGTCGCCCAGCGAAATCTCTGCACAGCCGGCCTCGAACAAGGCTTCCGACACGCGCACGACATCGGCGATCGGGACCTCGCCCTGGTAGGGGCAGCCCATGACCGTGGAGACGTAGCCGCGCACGCGCACGCCATCCTCGCGTGCGCGCCGCAGCACGGGAGCGAAGCGGCGCAGGCTGTCCTCTATGCTGCAATTGATGTTGCGCTGGTTGAACGCCTCCGAGGCGGCCGTGAACACCGCGATCTCGTCAATACCCACGGCCCGGGCACGGTCATACCCGCGTTCGTTCGGTACCAGGGCCGGGTAGTGAACGCCGTGCTTGCGGTGCAGGCCTTCGAAAACAGCCTCGGCGTCGGCCAGCTGCGGAATGGCCCGGTCACTGACGAAGCTGGTTGCCTCGATCGTGCCCAGGCCGGTTTCCGACAGGCGCTGAATCAAGTCCAGCTTGACCGCCGTGGGAATCGTGTATGGCTCGTTCTGGAGACCGTCGCGTGGCCCGACTTCGACCACGCGCACCCGGTTGTCACGGCTCATTGCAGATCAGGCCAGTTCCACGGCCACGGCAGTCGCCTCGCCACCGCCGATGCACAGCGAGGCTACACCGCGCTTGCCGCCGCGGTTTTTCAGGGCATGGATCAGGGTGACCAGGATACGGGCGCCGCTGGCACCAATGGGATGACCCAGGGCACAGGCACCGCCGTTGACATTGACCTTGTCGTGCGGCAGGTCCAGATCCTTCATCGCGGCCATGGCCACGGTGGCGAAGGCCTCGTTGATTTCGTACAGGTCAACATCGCCGGCTTGCCAGCCAGCCTGGTCAAGCACCTTCTGCATGGCACCGACCGGCGCGGTGGTGAACCACTCCGGCTCGTGTGAATGGACCGCGTGACTGACAATGCGCGCCAGCGGCTTCAAGCCACGACGCTCGGCTTCGGATGCCCGCATCAGGACCAGGGCCGCAGCACCGTCGGAAATCTTCGACGAACTGGCCGCGGTAATCGTCCCGTCCTTGGCGAAGGCCGGCCGCAGCGAGGGCATCTTCTCGATATTGCAGTTCGGCGGCTCCTGGTCGGTGTTCACTTCCACGTCTCCGCGGCGCGATTTCACCGTCACCGTGGCAATTTCGCCGGCGAATGCGCCGCTGTTGATGGCGGCCACCGCGCGCTCGACCGAAGCCCGGGAGAAATTGTCCTGGTCTTCGCGGGTGAAGCCGTACTTGGCCACGCACTGCTCGCCGAACTGGCCCATCATCTGGCCGTCATAGGGATTTTGCAGGCCGTCGTAGAACATGTGGTCCAGTGACTGGGTGTGGCCCATGCGCAGGCCGCGGCTGATGAGGTAGGGCGCGTTGGTCATCGACTCCATGCCGCCGGCAACGACAATGCTTGCACTGCCGGCCAGGATGGCGTCGGCGCCTTGCATGACAGCTTTCATGCCTGAGCCACAGACCTTGTTGATGGTGGTACAGCCGGCGCTGGTCGGCAAGCCGGCGCCAAGTGCCGCCTGGCGGGCCGGTGCCTGGCCGGTGCCGGCTGGCAGCACGCAGCCCATGATCACCTCGGAGATATCACCCCCGTCCACGCCGGCGTCGGAGACTGCCGCAGCAATGGCAGTGGCACCCAGCTCAGGCGTCTTGACGGTGGCGAATTGACCCTGGAAGGATCCGATAGCGGTTCGGCGGGCAGAAACGATGACAACAGGATCAGACATGGGAACACCCCGGAGTGGTTTGAATTGAGCTCCCATTATCGCACGCAAAGGCCAGCGGATTCAGGCCTCGGCGACTGCCGCGAAAGCATGTTCCGGCAGGGCCGGGGTCAGAGGAAGTGTTCGTCAAGGTAGCGGTGGATCTCTTTCTCCACCGCCGGCTGCAGGTAGGACAGCAAGAAGCCCAGGCGCGCCCGCACATGCACGACCTGTTCATCGACGTCGATTTCCCCGTGTACGCCCAGGCGCTGGAAAACAATGGTGTCACCATCCCAGCCATATTCGATATTGAATTTGTCGGCCAGGTCCTGGGCCAGGGAATCGGCAATCTCCTGCGCTTCTTCGAGGCTTTTGTCGTGCTTTTTGCGGATGTCGATGCTCATGGTGTGATATCGCAGGTTCCCGTTGAGAAGCGCCATTTTAGGGTAGAGGGAAGACCGAAGAAGTAATGAGGAATGAAACCCGCGCTGCTACAGCGCATTCCTTGGTGGCAGCAGCACGCTCGCCAGAATCATTCCCGTGGTCAGGGCCACGGCGATCATGCCGGCCAGCATGGCCGTTTCGATGCCGGAAAGAATATCGTCCCCAAGCAAGGTGGCGAGACTGCGCAGGCCGATACTGCCCGGAACGAGCAGGATCAGTCCGGGCAGGTGAATGATGGAGCCGGGTCGGCCGGTGAATTTCACAAACAGGTTGCCGGCCAGGCCGACGATCAAGGCGCCGATGAATGCGCCCATCACCGGTGCGCCCAGCCAGGCCCCAAGGCTGGCGCCGGCCCAGGCCAGCAGGCAGGCACCCAGCATCCAGATCCAGTCGCGTCGGTGGGCCTGGAAAAGCAGCATCAGGCCAAAGGCGGCGACCAGGATTGCCAGGGGTGGCAGCCAGTCCGGTCGTGCCGAGGGGCTGATCAGATCGACCGGGCCGACGACCAGCTGCCCGGCCATGCCGCCCATGACCAGGCCGAAAGTCAGCAAGGCGAAGATCATCAGGGCGAAAGCCATTCGCGAGGCGCCGGAAACCACGTGCCCGGTAGCCAGCTCCCGACAGGCCGTGGTCAGATCCATGCCTGGCACCAGGGCGATCATGCTGGCAATGATGGCGGGCATCAGTGCGGTTTGTGGATCGAAGCCGCACCACAAGGTGCCGAGAAAGGTAATCAACGCAGCGGTCAGTGGCGTGGTCAGTCGGGCCCGGTCGACGTGTCGTCGCAGCCACAGCACGCAGCCGCCGCACACCGTGCCCAGTAAGGTGGCCAGCAGGGTTTCGCGCCAGCCGCCGCCAATCAGCGGGGCAACACCGATGGCAATGCCGGTAAAGCCCAACAGCTCCAGCCTGGTGCCGTAGCGGGGCGGGCTTGAGTCAATGGCTCGCACCCGGGCATCGGCCTGCTCGGGGTCGATCGTGCCTTGTTCAAGCTGATCCATGATGGCGGTCAGATCGGCCAGCTTGGACAGGTTGGCCGTGCCGGGGTCGGAACGGGCGAGGAAAGTCTTCTGCTTTTCACCATCGCCCAGGGAAACGATCAGCGAGGTCGGGGTGGAAAAGAACTCGGCCTGCAGGCCCAGCCGGTTGGCCATGATCTGCATCGCCGATTCCAGCCGGTGGGCCGGTGAGCCGACATGCAGCAGCGCGCGTCCGAGGTTCAGCACCAGCGATGCATAGTGACTGGATTCGTAGGGTTGTGGACTGGCGTCCGCTTGCACAGCTTCGTTCATGACAGGCAGAAGGCATCGAGACGCCGATCAGTGTCGCATATTCATAAGCCCGCAACGCGTGGCTCATCGCCCACGTTTTTCACGGCGCCAGTGGTCGATCAGGAACCGGGCGATGGAGTCGCGACGCGGCAGGCACAGTGAAGCCGCCTCGCCCCATTCCCCGGCCTGGTCGAGCTCATCCACGCTGAACCAGCGCGCATCCTCGAGTTCCTTGTCGTGGCGCACGATGCTGTTGCTGGTGGCCCGGGCATGGAAGCCCAGCATCAGGGAGCCGGGGAAGGGCCAGGGCTGCGAGGCCAGGTAGTGGACGGCACCAACCTGGACGCCGGCTTCCTCAAAGACTTCGCGCCGCACGGTCTGCTCCAGGCTTTCGCCCGGTTCGACGAAGCCGGCGAGGGTGGAATAGACGCCGGCCGGGAAGCGCGCAGACCGACCGAGCAGACAGCGCGGCGGCCCACCGTCATCGCCTGGGTGCTCGACCAGCACGATGATGGCCGGATCGGTGCGCGGAAAGCTGGTCTGCCCGCATTCGGCATCGGTGCAGCGGCGACGATGACCGCCACTGTCGCTGACCGTGGGTGCGCCGCAGCGGCCGCAGTGCTGGTGGTTGCGATGCCAGTTGAGCATGGCCCGGGCATAGGCCAGCAGTCCGGCATCACGATCATCCAGCAGCGGGCCGTAGCGGCGCAGATCGACGAAGCTTGCTTCGGGGGCCGCAGCGATGGCCGGATCGTCCTGGTCGGACAAGTCGATGGCGAACAGCGCGATTTCGTCATCGAGCCCCAGGAATACCGCGTCGTCGAAGGCGATGGACGGGGTGACGTCCAGGCACACCGCCTCGGCGCGCTCGTTCCCGCCCATGCGCAGCAGGCTGCAATTGCGCCAGACTGCCACCAGCCTCGTCCCGGGTTGCTGCCATGCCCGGGCCACCCAGTCCGGATCAGCTCGCAGCAGACTGGCCCGATCCAGGCTGAGCCCGGCATACTTGATGCGGTCGGGCTCGTTGTTCTGTTGGCGTGGTTTCATCGGTGGCGAAGGGGTATGCTCAGAAAATGTGGAAATCGGTGCAAGCAAAAGCGTCTTGAGCGGGTCATGGTAAGTGAGGCATGGTGAAACAAGCCAGGTTGCCGGGTTTTCCCGGCTTATCGACAATATTCAACAACCGACATCTGGAGATTTTAGTGATGGCTGACAAGAAACTGAATTCGAAATCAATGGTGACCACGGTCGGTGCGCTGGCCGCACTGTCTTTCTCGGCGGCCAGTTTTGCCGCCGAACCGAATCTGGACAATCTGTTCGAGGCCCGGGATCTTGATCGTGGCTTCATGGTGGCCAGCGCCGGATTCGGTGAAGGTGCCTGTGGCGAAGGAAAATGCGGCGAAGGAAAGTGTGGCGAGGGCTCATGTGGTGAGGAAGAGTCCGAGGAAGAAAAGAGCGAAGAAGAAAAGGGTGAGGAAGGAGCCTGCGGTGAAGGTGCCTGCGGTGAGGGTAAGTGCGGCGAAGGCACCTGCGGCGCCTGAAGATTCGCATGGATAGATGCAAGCAAGTGTTCCCGGTCACCGGGGCCGGACTGGGATTGCGGCGGGCCCTGCTGGGCCCGCTGCAGTCTGCCGGCTATCCCGACCTGGACTTCCTGGAAGTCGCACCGGAGAACTGGATTGGCGTGGGCGGCAAGCTTGGTCGGCAGTTCCGGGACTTTGCCGAGCGCTACCCGATCCTGTGCCACGGTCTGTCACTGTCGCTGGGCTCGCCTGATCCGCTCGATACCGGCTTTCTCAAGCAGCTGCGAGAGTTTCTTGACCGGCATGAAATCCGTGGCTACTCGGATCACCTGAGTTACTGCTCCGCGCAAGGTCACCTCTATGACCTGATGCCGATCCCCTTTACCGAAGAAGCGGTTGACTGGGTGGCCAACCGAATCAGCCAGGTTCAGGAAGCGTTGGGTCGCCGCATCGCCGTGGAGAACATTTCCTACTACGCTGCGCCCGAACCGGAGATGAGCGAGCTGGAGTTCATCAACGCGGTCGTTGAGCAGGCCGACTGCCTGCTGCTGCTGGATGTCAACAATATCCATGTCAACAGCGTCAATCATCGCTACGATGCGCTGGAGTTCCTGGCCGGACTACCCACCGAACGTGTCGCCTGGATTCACGTTGCCGGCCATCATCACGAGGCCGAAGACCTGATTGTCGATACCCATGGAGCCGCTGTGACTGACCCGGTCTGGGCGCTGCTCGATGCCGCCTACGCGCGCCTGGGGCCGGTGCCGACCCTGCTTGAGCGCGATTTCAACTTCCCGCCGCTGGAAGAATTGATCGCAGAAACCCGAACCATTCGCAATTTGCAGGCCCGCCATGAGCCAGAAGGACTCCGACCGGAATCCGCCTACACCGCCTGAGAGCCTGCTGAAACTGCAGCGTCGCTTTGCCGACCACATCCGGGATCCGGACTCGGTTGCACCGGTTTCAGGTATCGAAGAACGCCGGCTGGTCATCTACCGGCGGCTGTTTTTCAACAACATCTCGAACTTGATGGCCAAGAACTTTCCGGTTTTGCGTCGTCTTTACTCCGATGATGACTGGAACGGCCTGATTCGTGCCTTCCTGCGCGATCATCGCGCCGAAACACCTTTGTTTCCGCAGATTGGCCAGGAAATGGTGCGCTTTTTGAGCGTGCTGCAAGCCGGCGATAGGTTGCCGTATCCGTTTCTTGCCGAGCTGGCACACTGGGAATACGTGGAAACCTGCGTGCGCTTCGACGAGTCCGAACCATGCTGGATAGATCCAGGCCCGGACATCGACCCGGATCATGCTCGCCCCGTCCTCAATCCGACCCTGCGGCTGGCCATCTACCAGTGGCCGGTGCACCGCATTGGTCCGCGCTTTCTCCCCGCTGAACCCGGAGCATCTCAGGTCGTTCTGCTGGCCTACCGGCGTCGCGATGACTCGGTCGCGTTCAAGGAGATCAACCTGCTGACCGCACACCTGATCGAATTGATGCAAGCAAGTCCCGACTTGACCGGTCTTGAATTGATGAAGCGAATCGCTGTGCAACTGCCGCAAGTGGATGCCGACAGGCTGAAACAACAGGGGCTGGCCTTGCTGGCCAGCCTTCATCAAGGCGAAGTCATCCTGACATTGGTCCAGCCATCGCATCAAGATATGGACAGGCAACGATCGTAATGACGATGGTGATGACGATCGTGATGCGGTTTGCGAGCATGGACGGCAAGGCAGCTCGCGACCATGGGGGAGTACAGGAAGGTCGGATGTTTTGGCTATACTCAAGGCATGCAAAATCTTGCCCAGGATTCCATGGCCGGTGATCGGGTTGATCGCGCTCGGGCCCTGCTTGCCCGGCTGGTCGCTTTTCCGACGGTTTCTCGCGATTCCAACCTCGAGCTGATCGACTGGGTGCAGGCCCGGCTGGGGCGGCTCGGTGCGCGCTGTCGGCGGACCTGGAATGCCGAGCGCACCAAGGCCAACCTGTTTGTCGCCATAGGACCTGATGCGCCGGGCGGGGTGGTCTTGTCGGGGCATACCGACGTGGTGCCGGTGGATGGCCAGGACTGGGCCACCGATCCCTTCGTCCTGACCGAGCGCGACGGTCGGCTCCATGGTCGCGGCAGCGCTGACATGAAGGGGTTCTCGGCGGCCATACTGGCAGCGCTGGACGAGACCTCGATCAGTCAGTTGCAGCGCCCGCTGTACCTGGCCTTGTCCTACGATGAAGAGGTCGGCTGTCTTGGTGTCGATCGCATGCTTGACGATGCCCTGGCGCATTTTCCCCGCCCCGATTACGCCATCATCGGCGAGCCGACGACCATGCAGGTCATCCGGGCGCACAAGTCGATCAACGTGTTTCGCACCGTCGTTACCGGCAAGGCGGCCCATTCCAGCCAGCCGCATCGCGGTGCCGGCGCCATCTTTGCCGCCGCGCGCATCATCGAGCAGCTCAGAAGACTCGGCGAGCAGCGACGCGCCGCCGCCGGTTCCTCGGGATTCGAACCGCCCTACACCACGGTTCAGGTCGGACGCATCAACGGCGGTACGGCGATCAATATCCTGCCCGGGCACTGCGAGTTCCTGTGGGAGTACCGGGCGCTGCCGGAAGAAGATCCCGACAAGTTGATCGAGTCCATTGAAGCCTTCATCGAATCCGAGGTGCTACCGGACCTGCGCGAGTTCGCACCCGAAGCCGCCATCGAGACCACCGCGATCGCCCGAGTGCCACCGTTGACCGCCGCGGAAAGCAGTGCCACCGAAGACTGGGTGCGGCAATTGCCCGGTGTACGTGAGGGCGGGTCCGGGGAAGTATCCTTTGCTACCGAGGCCGGCAGCTTCCAGCGTGCCGGTATCGGCACCGTGGTCTGCGGCCCCGGCTCCATCGACCAGGCCCACCAGCCCAACGAATTCATCGAAATCCAGGAACTGGAACGCTGCGGGCGGATGATCGAAGCTGTGCTTGCCTATCTTCGGGATTAATGAACTTGAAAATTTACCAGGTCGATGCCTTTGCTTCCCGCGTATTCGAGGGCAACCCCGCCGCCGTGGTTCCTCTGGACGAATGGCTGCCGGATAAAACCCTTCAGGCCATCGCGATGGAAAACAACCTGTCCGAAACCGCTTTTTTCGTGTCCAACGGTCATGGGTTTCGCCTGCGCTGGTTTACGCCCGAGGCCGAGGTTGACCTGTGCGGTCACGCCACCCTGGCCGCAGCACACGTGCTGTTTTCCCACCTCGGTCGGGTCGGGCCGGAGATTCGTTTTCAGAGCAACAGCGGAGAGCTGCGGGTACGCCATGAAGGCCGGCAGCTTTGCCTGGACTTTCCCGCCATTGCTTCCAGGCCGTGCCAGGCGCCTGCTGGCCTGGTCGAGGGCCTGGGGGCCAAGCCGGACCAGGTGCTGGCTGGTACGGACTACATGGCGGTATTCGATGACCCTGCGCGGGTTGCCAGCCTGGCCCCGGATTTTTCCCGCCTGGCCGGGCTGGACTTGCGCGGGGTCATCGTTACCGCAGCCGGCGCGGACTGTGACTTCGTCAGCCGCTGCTTCTACCCGTCTTTAGCCGTCAGCGAAGACCCGGTCACCGGTTCGGCCCACTGCCAGCTCACCCCTTACTGGGCAAAGCGACTTGGCCGCACCCGCTTGACCGCCCGCCAACTCTCTCGTCGCGGCGGATACCTGGACTGCGAGCAGGCGGGCAAACGCATCCTCCTGCGCGGCCAGGCCGTCACCTATTTGGAAGGCACCATCACCCTCCCAACCTGACAGCCCGACTCCTCCCCCTCTCCCCTTCTTCCCCTCTCCCCCTCTCCCCCTCTTCCCCTTCCACCTTTCACCTATTCATCCATCGACGGCTTCGAACGCTTGCGCTTGATCTGCCCGTGCTTGCGCTTGGCGTCCAGACGCTTTTTCTTGGCCGTACGGCTGGGGCGGGTGGCGATGCGCTTGCGTGGTCGCTGGTTGGCGCGCTCGATCAACTCGGCCAAGCGCTCGCGGGCATCGATGCGGTTGCGATACTGGCTGCGATGCGACCGGGCCTCGATGGTGATCACGCCCTGGTTGTCGGCGCGACTGCCTGCCAGGTGCAGCAGACGTTGTCGTACCGCTTCGTTGAGGAACGCCGAGCCGGCGGCGTCGAAGCGCAGCTGTACCCCGCTTTCGGTACGGTTCACGTGCTGGCCGCCCGGGCCGCCGGTGAGGATGAAGCGCTCTTCGAGCTCCGTTTCGGGCGGCAGCCAGGGGCGCCGACGAGGATCGATTTCGAATGACATGCGGCCAAGCATAGCAAGGGTTGTAACGGTTTTTTTCGTCGTCACCGTTGCAGGCCCTTGCCGCTGGTCGCCGTCGCGGTTAGTCTGGACAGCCAGTTTCAATACGATACAGGTCAGGTTCTCGGGGTGTCCATCACCGATCACGACTGGAGACTTTTCCTCGGGCTGCGCGAAACAGCGCGTCAGCGTTTTGCTGAAGATACGCTGTCCCAGGCACTGGCCATCTGCCTGGACGAAAACCGATCCACCGTCGAGCGCGAGGACGCCCTGGCCGAGCTGACCCGACAGCGCGGGCATGAGCAGGCCGCATTGTTCGAGGATCATCGTCGTCGCACGGCAACCCTGTGCCTGCACTTCATGCTTGATTCCGGGCTGATCCGCTTCGAGGAGCTGAGCGGATTCAGCCTGGCCGTGCGCCGAACCATCAGCGCAGCTATCTGACTCGTTACCATTCCTGCTATCTTGAACTCTGGATCAACGGCCGCATTCCAGCCCACCATGAAACGCGAACAGATCGACTTTCCGCCTCAACATGAGCCCCTGCGCGACGATGTAAGCCTGTTGGGCGGGCTGGTCGGTGATCTGCTCAAGGAACAATGCGGACAGTCTTTGTTTGACCGTGTCGAGGCGGCCCGCGCCGCGGCTATCGAACGCAGGGCCGGTGATGACGAGCGTTCCGACCTGGAGGCCCTGTGCAAATTCGAGGACTGGTCCGAGGCCACTGACTTCGTGCGCGGCTTTGCGGCCTGGTTCCGCATGGTCAACCTGGCCGAACAGGTCCATCGCATACGGCGGCGGCGCCAGTACCAGGCCGAGGGCGCGGGTGCCCAGCCCGACAGTCTGGCCGATGTGATGGTGCGCTTGAAGCAGTCCGGTCTGGGCTGGGAGGAGCTGTCGCGGGAGCTGGAAAAGTTGCTGGTCGAGCCGGTGTTCACTGCCCATCCCACCGAGGCCACGCGCCGCTCGATCCTGGAAAAAGAGCAGCGCATGGCCCGCTACCTGGTCCAGCGCCTCGACCCCAGCCTGCCGGCCAACGAGGTCAAGCGTCTGGTCGACCGGGTCGGCATGGAGCAGACCATTGCCTGGCAGACGGCCGAGCAATCCCACGAGCGGCCAACGGTAGCCGATGAGGCCGAACATGCCCATTTTTACCTGGCCAACGTGCTCTATCGCATCGCGCCGGTATTCCACGAAAACCTGGCCGAGGCCGTGGCCGCTGCATTTGGCACCGACATCTGGCCCGGTGACCTGCCCACCGTGCTCCGCTTCGGTTCCTGGGTGGGCGGCGACATGGATGGCAATCCCAATGTTGGTCCGGATACTGTTCTCGATACCCTGGGCGAACAGCGCCGCCAGGTCATCAGCAATTACCGTCGCGAGGTCGGACGCCTCAATCGTCTGCTCAGCCAGACCAGTGGCCGGGTGGGCATCAGTCGGGCGCTCAAGGAGCGGATTGACGCCTACCGCGAGCGCCTGCCTGCAGTTTTCCAGCAGGTGCCGAAGCGCCACGCCGACATGCCTTACCGGGTTTTCCTGTGCCTGGTCGATGCGCGCCTGCGCGATACCCTGGCAGAGGGTCCGGCGGCCTTTGAGGCGCCAGAAGAGTTCATTGCCGATCTGGAACTGATGATTGACTCGCTGGCTGAACATCGTGGCCAGCATGCCGGTCGCTTTCCGCTGGAACGCTTGCGCCGACGTGCCGACATGTTCGGGTTTCACCTCGCCGCGCTGGATCTGCGCATTGATTCCGGCGATCTGCACGAAGCCGTGGCGCGCCAGTTCGATGACCCCAAGTGGCCGGAGCGACCGCCGACCCAGCGTACCGAGCGCCTGTTGCAAAGCCTTGCCGAACAACCCCGGTGCCGCGATGACGACCATCCGGTGCTGCGCCTGTTGCAGGCTGCGGCCACCGCGCATGATCGTTTCGGCAAGCGGGCCATCGGCACCCTGATCGTCAGCATGAGCCGCAACGCCGATGACGTCCTGGCAGCCTGGTTGATGGCGCGGCTGGCCGGCATCGAGGATGGCTTGCTCGACCTGGTGCCCCTGTTTGAAACCGTGGGCGACCTGGAAGCCGCCGAGGGCGTCATGGCCGGGTTGCTTGACCTGCAGGCCTGGCGCGAATTGCTTGAGAAACGGGGCCGCCGCCAGGTCATCATGTTGGGTTACTCCGACAGCAACAAGGACGGCGGCATGGTGGCTTCGCGCTGGTCGCTGCAGGATGCCCAGCGCAAGCTGGTTGCGCTGTTTGCCGAGCATGGCGTGGGCGTCAGTTTCTTTCACGGTCGCGGTGGCACGGTCGGGCGCGGCGGCGGCAAGACCCACCGGGCCGTGCTGGCCGCACCCCATGGCGCCGTCGCCGGTCATTTGCGTCTGACCGAGCAGGGCGAGGTCATCCACCGCAAGTATTCGCTGCGAGCCATAGCCGTTCGCAACCTGGAACAGACCGCCGGTGCCGTCCTCATGGCCAGCCTTGGTGCCGCGCCGGCGCAGGCCTCGCGCGCCGACTGGCACGAGGGCATGGCCCGATTGGCCGGGCTGTCGCGCGAGGCTTACCGCAACCTGGTCTACGCTGACGACAGTTTCGCCGACTACTTTCGCCAGGCCACACCAATTGACGTGATCGAGCGTATGCGCATCGGTTCAAGGCCTGCCTCGCGAGCGAAGAAAACCGGGATCGAGGGCTTGCGTGCCATTCCCTGGGTGTTTGCCTGGGGCCAGTCGCGTCACGCCTTGCCGGGCTGGTTCGGACTGGGTACCGGGCTGGAAAAGCTGGCTGGCGAAGTCGGTGAGGACCAGCTTGCCGACATGGCACGCAACTGGCTGTTTCTTTCCAACCTGCTGGAAGATGCGGAAATGGCCATGGCCAAGTCCGATATGGGCATTGCCCACCGCTACGCCGCCCTGGCCGGCGATCTCGGACGGCGTTTCTTTCCCCGGATCCACCGGGAATTCCAGCGTACCCAGGAATGGATCTGCCGGCTCAAGGGCCAGGACAGCCTGCTCGAACGCGATCCCACGCTCAGACGATCCATCCTGCTGCGCAACCCTTATGTCGACCCGATGAGCTACACCCAGGTCGAGTTGCTGGCGCGCTGGCGTGCCGGCAATCGCGAGGATGATGCACTGGAACAGGCCTTGATCGCCACCGTCCATGGCATCGCCCAGGGTTTGCAGAACACCGGCTGAGATCATGCGGTCACTGGCCGGTCAGTGGGCCGGGCGAGGACCTCAGTTTCTGACAAACCCGCGCATACCCGGCACCAGGATGGGCGGCAGGACGATGGCATAGACCAGGTAGGCCAGGGCCATGGCGCGCAAGGATACATCCCAATCGAACAGCAGGCCCAGCACTACCGGCCCCAGCGCGGTGCTGATCACCATCAGCGCGGCATAAACGCCGCGGATCATGCCCAGCTGGGCGGTGCCGAAAAGCTCCACCCAGACCGCGCCGCTGATCACGCCGTTCAGGCCTGCGGTCATGCCCAGGCCGGCGAACAACAGCCACAACGCCAGGTCGGGAGGTGCCAGCGACAGCGACAGCAGGCCGAGACCGGCCGGCAGCAGGGAAAAACGCAGCAGGGCGCGGGCACTGAACCGATCGATCAGACGACCGCCGGCAAAGGCGAACAGGCCCTGGATGGCGGCGAACAGGATGAACCCTGATGCGACATCGGTCAGGGCCCAGCCCAGCCGCTCGGCCAGCGTGCCCTGGTGCAGAAAGACCGCCGTGACCACCACCGGCGGCACCAGCACCACGGCCAGTACCCGCACGAAGCCCCCGTGGCTGAGCAGGTTGCGTCGTCTCAGCAGCGGTTCGGGCGCGCCTTGCCCCTCGCTGCTTGCCGGTGCCTTGGGATGATGCAGCGGTCTGGCCAGGGCCCACAGGGTGGGCAGGGCGACGAGCAGGGCGAAGCCGGAAGCCATCATCCAGACGCCGCGCCAGTCCAGCCAGCCCATGGCCAGGGCCACGCCCAGCGGAAACAGCGCCTCGCCGAGGATGAATCCGTAGGTCGCCATGGCCACGGCGCGCCCGCGCCGGCGCACGGCATAGCGTGCGGCCGCCACCACCGCCAGGTGGCCGGTCAGCCCCTGGCCTGACAGGCGAATCAGGAACAAGCCCAGGACCAGCCAGCCAATGTTCGCCGCCGTGGCAATGAGTGCGGCGCCGACGGCCAGGCCGAGCATGGACAGCGCAATGGCCCGGCGCATGGCCAGATGATCGGCGATCGATCCGAGCCAGAACATCAGCAGCCCGCTGGCCAGCGTGGCGGCCCCGTAAAACGCGCCCAGCGCCGATTCACCCAGTCCGAACTCCATCCGGAATTCGGCCCCGAACAAACCGATGAAAAAAGTCTGGCCCAGGCTGGAGCACAGCGCTGCGGCCAGGGCAAAACGGCCAGCCGGGGGCACGCCCACGGCGCGATGAATTTCAGTCAATGCAGAATCCTGGAGCGGAGCAGAACCTGGAAGCGGAGCAATTGAAAATCAAAAACAAGGAACCACCGAAAGCACCGAAGACACCGAAAACCTCCAATGTGAAAATTCGGTGTCCTCGGTGCTTTCGGTGGTTTCCATGTTTTCCAATCGACAGACAGAAAGCTATCGCTTGCATTCATTTTGTGCGAAGTCCGCCGAGAAAGTTTTATCAGCGCTGAAAATATCACGAGGGGGGAAGCTGCGGTTTGGGTTGCGCGGGTCTTTTCGCCCGGGGTTGGTCTCGAGACTTGAGCCTGGGCACTTCGATGTTTCAGCGAGCGTGCGATGTTGTAATGTAGCGTTCGAACTTTCAAGCAGGTCGTTACTCATGCCGCCTTTCCCCGATCTTTCCGCTGCCGCCGGTGCCGTCAACGATGCCGTCTACTCCGGTCTCAGTCGCAGGCCCCGTTCCGGCCAGCCACCCGTGCCCCTGCACGTCGGGGATACCTGGATGGAGCCTGCCGAAGGCTGTCGCATGCAGGATCTCACTGTCGAGGCCCATCCCGGCATGCATCGCTACTCGGCCGTGCCGGGTTTGCCGGCGCTCAGATCCCGCATTGCCGAGTTTCACGGCCAGCGTACCGGAATTACCACAGACAGCGAACAGGTGATTGTTACCGCCGGGGCAACCGCCGGGCTGGCCGCAACCGTGGCCGCCCTGGTATCGCCGGGCGACGAGGTCCTGCTGGTCGCACCCTACTGGCCGCTGATCGGCGGCAGCCTGCGTGCTTTTGGCGCCAGCCCGGTTGATGTGCCGATGATGACCCAGGCCGAAAGTGCTGCCGAGGCCGTGGCTTGCCTGGAAGCGCATGCCAGCGATCGTACCGTGGCCGTTTACTGGAACACGCCGCATAATCCCACCGGCCGTTTGATTCCGCGCGACTGGCTGGAGGCCATGGTCGAATGGGCCCGGAAGCGCGATCTGTGGATTCTTTCCGACGATGTCTACGAGGAATATGTCTTCGAAGGCGAACACGTCTACACCCGCAGCCTGGCCCCGGAGCGCACCATCTCCGTGCATTCCTTCTCCAAGGCCTACGGCATGGCCGGCAATCGCTGCGGCTACCTGGTCGGCCCGGAGAGCGCCATGGGCGGGGTCAAGCGCATCATGACCAACATCAACTACTCGGCCTGCACCGCCTCGCAACTGGCCGCGCTCAATGCCCTGGAAGGTGCCGCCGACCAATGGGTCCAGCAGGCGCGCCAGAAGTACGCCGAGCTGGGACGCTGGTCCGCCGAGCGCCTGGGCGTGCCCGCGCCCCAGGGCAGTACTTTCCTGTTCATCGACGTCGCCGACCAGCTCGACGCGCGCGGCCTGGACGGTCTGCTTGGGGATCTCGCCGAAGACGGTGTCATGGTCGCACCCGGCCCCAGCTTCGGGCCGTATCCGCATCACATCAGGTTGTGCTTCACCGCCGCCGAGCCCGACGCCGTCCGGCGGGGAGTTGAACTGCTGGCCCGTCGCCTGGGTCGCTGACCCGGCGGCTTGATTGACGGCGGCCTGATGCCCGGCCGGCGACAATGTCGACCGCTCAAAGCACACAAGATCGATGCCTGAAGGTCCGGAAATCTACCGCGTTGCCCGCCAGGTGGCCGGGCGCGTCGTCGGCAAGCCGCTGACCGAACTCTGGTTCGGCCTGCCCGAACCGGCCCGCGCCGGGCGCGTCCTGAAAGGTCAACAGATCGAAGCGGTGGAAACACGCGGCAAGGCCTTGTTGCTCCGATTCGAAAGCGGACAGGTGGTCTACACCCACAACCAGCTCTACGGCCGCTGGCTTTTCTCCACCCCCGACCGGCGCCCCGACACCCGCCGCCAGCTGCGCCTGGCCATCAGCAGTGAGACCGATTCGGCCCTGCTCTACAGCGCATCCGACATCGCCGTGCTGGAACCGGACAAGCTGGAGACGCATCCTTTCCTGGCCCGGGTCGGCCTGGATGTGCTGTCCAGCGGCGCTGACCCGGAAGCCATCGGTGACTGGATATCGCAGCCCCGATTTGCGGGTCGTCAACTTGCTCACTTGTTGCTTGATCAATCGTTTCTCGCCGGCGTAGGCAACTACCTCCGTTCCGAGATCCTGTTCGTCGCCGGCTTGCCACCCGGCCGCCGACTGCGGGATCTGGACGACGCTGAACGACGAGGCCTGGCTGACGCCGTCCACACCCTGATGTGGCGCTCGGTCGAGACCGGCGGGTTGACCAACGACCCTGACCGCGTCCGCGACCTGAAAAAAGCCGGCTGGCGCCGACGCGACTACCGCCATTTCGTCTTTAGCCGCGAAGGCCAGGCCTGCCACCACTGCAACGGCCCCATCCTTCGCACCGAAATCGCCACCCGCCGCCTTTACCACTGCCCCCGCTGCCAGCCCAAAGCCTGACTGGCGCTGCCCGCTCCATCGTGACACCCGCCCCGGTTCACGGTTATAATGCGCGACCTTGCCCGGCAGTGATCCCGCCAAGGATTTCACCAGTGCCGATGTAGCTCAGTTGGTAGAGCAACGCATTCGTAATGCGTGGGTCGGGGGTTCGAATCCCTCCATCGGCACCACAATTTGGAAGTTGTGTAGCTTCGATCGAAGCCATTGAGCTTCCAGCTGCCCCAATTCGAACCCCCGACAATAAACAACCGGGTTCGAATTGTGCGCGTCAGCGCACAATCGCTGAAGCGCAGCTTCAGCCCGAAGGGCAAGGCGCGCAGCGCCGCAGCAATCCCTCCATCGGCACCA
>RECK01000382.1 GCA_007694055.1 Wenzhouxiangella sp. | reverse complement strand
GGCCTCAGGATTTCCATCTTAACAGTACCGCCCGCGAGGAGCCCGGCATCCTGGGTACCGGCGGCAGTGCCGCCGGCCGCCCCGCCGTGCAGGGGGCCTTGCGCCCCGCTGTCACGGCTTTATTCAGGGAATGGTCGATTCTTCGGCCTGTTCCCGCAGGGACCGAGATCCCTGCTTCTCTCTTAAAACGCCTGGTTCAGATCAACCTGGCGCTTGCTCGTGGCCGTTGGCCGGCCAGGACAGCAAGGCCGGCCAGGAGAGACAGCAGCACCAGTAACAGAAGACCTGGTCGGCCACCAACTGGCACTGGCACGGGAGCAAAGCCGAAACCAGCCACGAAGGCGCGGTCATCGTCGATCGTGAAGCTCAGCGTGGTGGCGGTCGAAACGATCTCGCCGGCCTCGGTCCAGCCCAGAAACACCCAGCCCGGATTGGCAGTGGCGGTGAGCGTCACGCTGTCTCCGTTTGCATACTCTCCGGCACCGCTGACGGAGCCTGCCTGAAGCGGATCCACCGTCACCGTTACCGTCCAGACATTGCGTGCTGCAAGATAATCCTCGCCCACAACAGAGCCAGTCACGTTGCTGTAGCTGCGCGATACCGGATCGAAGTTATGCCCTGCCAGCTCTGGTGTGGCGGTGCCGGAGAAGCCGTGCTCGACCAGGACACTGTAGCTGCCGTCAGCGGCAGTGACCGGGGGACCGGGCAGACCGACAACGGTGACCCCGCCCAGGCCAGCGCCACCAAGGGTGATCGTGCCGCTGAGCGTGTAGCTGTTGAGCGTGGCCGCATAGTTCTGGTCGCCAATCGAAGCGGTTACATCGCTGTAGCTACGCGATGGCGGGTCGAAGGTATGGCCAGCCAGCTCAGGTGTGGCAATGCCGGAGAAGCCATGCTGGACTACGGCGCTGTAGCTACCGTCAGCAGCGGTGACCGGTGACCCGGGCAGACCGCTAATGCTGACCCCACCCAGGCCGACTCCGTCAAGCGTGACCGTGCCGCTCAGCGTATAGGTGTTGAGCGTGGCCACATAGTCCTGGTTATCCAGCGACACGTTGACATCACTGTAGCTGCGCGACGGCGGATCGAAGCTATGGCCAGCCAGCTGAGGTGTGGCAGTGCCGGAGAACCCGTAGTCGACCTGGACGCTGTAGTTGCCGTCAGCGTCAGTGACCGGGGGCCCGGGCAGACCCGCGATGGTGACACCGGCCAGGCCAGCGCCATCCAGCGTGACCGTACCCGTCAGCTCCGGGGGCGGAGGCACTTGCATCGTAACCGGCAGGACGATCACCGGATTGTTCGGATCGTCGCTGTGCAAGCAAAGGTAAGCGACATAGTCACCAGGCGGTACGCCGGTGGAATCCAGTGTCACTTCGATTTCACTCGTATCGCCGGCTGCCGTCAGGCCGCTGGTCGGATCAACCGAAATCCAGGAGACGTCGGACGGGCTGGAGCAAACCGTGCTGCCCCAAAGCTGGAATGGAGCGCCTTGCGGTGTAAGAGTAGCGCCGTCTAACCACGGCTCCCAGCCAGTGGCAAAAAACTGCAGCGCATTACCAGTAGTCGTTTGACCGATGATGGTGATGGGCGGCTGCCACGGGCCAGAGGCAATCGTGCCGGCCAACTGCCAGTCAACCCAGTAGGAACCGGGCTCCAGGTGGATGCCGGCCTCGCCGATCACGTACATGATCGGGCGTTGCGTATTGCCTATAGCTGTCTCAGCGTAGCGGTAACTACCGGTCCAGCCAGTGTCTGCAAACCGGTTGGTGGTCGTGTCGCCAAAGATGACGCTGCTGCCAGCGTCGGTCGGCGGACCGTCCCAGATGCGGAAGTTGACGCCGGTGAAGCTGGAGCTTGTCGTCGAGTTAGTCTGGTAGCCGTAGAAGACAATATTTTCAATCGTCCAACCGCCAGGCGTGGTGACTTCAAACTCGTCGGCAATACGGTTATGCGGGCCGGGAGAGACGAACTGCACGCCCGCACCCAGGGTAGTCATACCCAGGCTCACATTTTGCAGCAAGCTGACGTCAGAACCGCCGGGGCCGTCGCCAAAACTGGTGATGAAGGGCCCGTTGTCGTGAAGCACCGTGGGCGCAGCCGACGTGTATTCAAAGGTGTCAATGCCTATGTAATTGGAATTGCTGCCCGATGGGCCGCCGTTGGTGACGAAGTAGCGGAAAGCGAGTCGGCCGTTGGTCGGCCCGGTCAGACCCGAGATCTCAACCGTGTACTGGGTCCAGGCTTCAGGATACCCGCCAACGGTCAGGCCAGGGTTGACGCTTAGCAGCAGGGTGTCGAAGTCGCCCACGCTTGTGGCCGTTGCGCCAACGTCAACGCTGCTGCCATTGCCGCTCCAACGTACTTCCAGGCGATCAGGCCAGGTGGAGCCGGAGCCAGTCGATGTCCAGAAGCTGAATGAATCGCCATTTCTGAACGTTATTTCGGGCGTCAGCAGCCAGTTGCTGATGGTGTTATTGCCGGTCGTGTTGTTGAAGTTCGCCCCAATATAGGAGTTGGTTGCGCCAGTATGGGCCGGGAAGGTTGCTGGATTGCCCTGGAACCAGCCGGTTGTGCCGACTGGGTCGCTGTTGTTGATCAACGCCCAGCCCAGGCCCGGCAGCAGGGTAATGTCGTCGAACCCTTCAGACCAGGAACCGTTGATGACGCCGACGCCGGTTGGCAGAATGCTGGCCGGAGCCATGGCGCTCAGGGTCGTGGGAGTGGCACGGTCGGCACCGACAGGCAGGTTGCGAACCGCCGCCGGAACCGGCCCGGCCATCACGCCTTCGGCTTCCTCAATGTACCAGTTCAGGTCCGCCTCGCCGGTATTGGAGATGACCATGGTGTGGGTCGTCTGCGCACCAGGCAGCTGGGTGGCCTCAATCTGGTCAATATCCACTTCAATGGTCGGCAGCGCCTGGACTTCGAGCGTCACCGGCAGTGGAATAAAGGGATTGTCCGGGTCGTTGCTTTCAATGCAGAGGAAAGCGGCATAGTCGCCCGGCACCAGGCCGGTGGAGTCGAAGGTAACATCGACGACCGTCTCCCCAAGCGGGTCAGTCGGACCCTGGGTGGGGAAGACCGACAGCCAGGGCAAATCGCCCGGATCTTCGCACGCAATCACCCCAGGCGCTTCGATACGGAAAGCCGTATCAGTAAACGAGATCCCTAATGCGCCTAAAGATGTCCAGTCGGCAATATTGAAAATCGCCGGCGATACCAGCTGCGTCTGCGCACCAACCTGCGCGGCCTGGTACCAGTTCCAGCGCGCGCCGCCGGCGCCGGTCACGTTGTAGGAGGGATAGACCGTCAGCCAATAGGTTCCAGCGCCAAGGGCCAATGCCTCGCCCGCGGCAAGCAGGTCCAGGGCAATGTCGTTGTTGGTGATGTCAACACCAGGCCCGTTGACCGGCGCGGAGTAAGCCCACAGCGCGCTGGCCATGTCGGTACCATCTTCAGGGTGGCCGGCCGGAACGCCGCCATCATCGGCATAGATGGCCCAGTTGATCGCCGGCTGTGCGCTCAACGTGTTCGAGTTATCAAAACCTGCGGCAAAGATATAGCTTATTTCGGTCAGCTCGCTGAGAACAAAGTCGCTGGCGCTGTAGGCGCCGGCATCACTGCCGATGAAGAAATCGGAAACGATACCGCTGGTCCCATTTTGGGGTTGATCCCACACAATGAGAGTCGTCGGGATCAGGCCGTCGGTAAATTCCCATTCCAGCTCCACGCCGCCTGCATTACCTATGGTCAGCGTTTGCGTGGTCTGGGTGTTGGGCGTCTGGCTGGCGTTCAGTTCATCCGGGTCGACGGTAATGACCGGCTGGGCCTGGACAGGAATGACGACCACGGGGATATTGGTGTCGGCGACCAACACCGTGCTGGCACTCAGACTGGTCACGACCACGTCGTCAATATACCAGGTGGTCCCGTCATCCCCCTCATAGACAAAGGCAATACAGATGGTTTCACCCGCATAGGCGCTGAGATCGTAGTTGACTGTGCGCCAGTCGTTCGTGCCTTCCACCTCGGCCAACTCCACAAAATCGCCATCGGCCGGGTTGCAGCTATCGGTAGACACCCATACACCTTGATAGTAATACCAGCTAGGCCACTCTGTGCGCTCGGCAAAGGTAAGTGTGCTAACGCCACTGTCAAGGGCAAGCGGCGGCGTAACCAGCCAACCCTCTTCGTCGTAGCCGCTCGAGCCGAACCGATGTCGTGCAGAGGCCGGGGAGCTGTTGAAGGAAAGTGTGGTCCGCGCCCATTGCTCACCGCCGCCATCAACGTTATAGGCAGTCCAGCCGGCCGGCGGGAAAGTTTCGTCGCTGAACGATTCGCTCAGCAGCGTGGCCATCGGCGCCGGGCCGGAAGCATTCGGATCTGGCCAGACTGCATCGGTGGAAAGGGTGATGCTGCCAAAGGCAAACTCGCCTGCCGTCAGCGCCGATACATCGGCTTCGATCGTCAGAACCTGCGTTTCACCGGCAGGAATCGTGAAAGAGCTGGGCGTCACCGTGACTGACATCCCGGCCGGGCCGGAGAATGAGGCGGTGTAGTCAGCGCTGACCGACAGCGTA
>RECK01000379.1 GCA_007694055.1 Wenzhouxiangella sp. | reverse complement strand
TCGGCACCTCGCGACGGAGGGGTGGTGAATCAGGCGGGCTGATAGAAAGGAAAACCCTTCCGAAGCCCCGCCTTTCAGCCAACTCCCCCCTTTCGCAACGGGTGGTATCTGGCCGCTCAGGGCCTGGCCGGGTTGCGGAGTACGGCGCAAACCTTCCCCCAAGCCATCTGCGCCACCGGGCGCCGGATCAAAGCTACTGAGCGAGCAGCCGGCAACAAGATAGTCTCACCGGGTCCGGGCCACCGAGACCCAGTCAGCCACCCCGGCCGATAATCCGGCCAGGCCCTGAGCGGCTGGATGCCACCCGGTGCCTCCTCCACCCTTCCAGTCTCTTTTTCATCAGCTGGCAGCAAGCAAAACGTGCGCGCAGCCCCGAACAGCCAAAACCTTGTTCAAATCAATGCACAAAGTCTTGTGCTGCTGCCGTCGGCATTCTGCTCACAGAACAGCCCATGCCCGGATCTGCCTACCCAGTACTTTTCGGGCAAGCAGGGTTTGCGGGATCCGGATATAACCAAAAAGATCGAGCAGTTTATGACCGATTGCGGTTCGGGCTCGCCCATCCGGCGATCAAGGGTCCAGGTCCAGGTCTGGAAGGACATCCGCCGCTGCTTCATTGCCATCAGGTCGCGCGCGCAGCGTTATTCAGATGCTCCCGGGTTGTCGGGGCAGTCGGCCAGCATCGGGCGGGCGAGGCGCTCGATCGGGTATTCGCCGCTGCCGTAGCCTTCGATCTTGCTTTCCCAGTAAACCAGGCCGGTGTCGAAGTCAGGCGCATCGAAGCGCAGCCGCAGCAGACCCCAGTCGACCAGCTCGAATTCCCTGGCGTCGTATGATGTGCCGTAGCGCTCCTCGACAGGCATCAACATCGAGCTGATCCGGATACCCAGGTCAGGGCCTGGCGAATCGGGTCCGATCACCGGCATCGTCAGTAGCATCTGGACCGGGGCCTGGCCGATCATCCACGCCTGGCGGCCGGAGCCGTCTGGCTGGTAGGTGTACCAGTAGACTACCGCGCTGCCGTCGGCCATGACCTCGATGCTGAAGCCTTCGCCGCTTTTTTCCGGGTTGAACCAGGCCCCGGACAGCGCCTGAAAGTCGTGGGTCTGGTCGCAGCGACTGCCGGCCAGACGGCTGAGCTGAAAGTACTCCAGGCGCTCGGACAAGGCGAAGATCGGGCAGGGCAGCGGCACTGGGCCGTTGGGTTCAGGAACGTCCTCCAGCGGCGGGCAGTCGCGGTAGTCGATCATCACGCGCTCGACATGAAACCGCTCTTCGCCTACCCGGTCCAGCCGCTTTCGCCCCAGCTGACGGATCAGGTATTGGTCCTTGTTGTCACGACGCAGCCCCTGGTTGAAATCTCCGCGCGTTTCCAGCAGCTCCGGGGCCGACAGAAAAAGCTCGCCTTGGCGGCCAACGTTGAATGACCAGGCCTGGCGACCGTCGAAGTCGAACCCAAAGCTGTAGATCAGAAAGTGTTGATCATCGAGCAGCATCATCGAAATGCCTTCTCCGCTGCGATCTGGTGCAAACCAGGAGCCGCTGACCGCCGGATCCAGGGCCAGCCGCTCGCGCCCGACACAGGTCTCCCAGCCCGGTCCACCCACGTGCCGCTCGTCGATCCAATCGGCCACCAGCGAGTCACTGATCTCGAAATCGTTGAAACACAGGTTCAGGCCACCGCCGACGGAGGGCAGATCGGTCTCATACAGCGAGGCCAGCATGATGGCGCTGGACAGGTCTCCGGAGAAGCGGTTTCCGGCCAGATTGAGATAACCCGGCCACCCTTTCCGCATGGCGGCAAAGGCAGTCTCCGCGCCGGCGTCGAGCTGGTTGTCACCCAGGTCCAGCCAGCCCAGCTCAAGCTCGACCCAGCTGTCCGGAACGGGGCCGCTGAACGCGTTGCCGGCCAGGATTAGTCGGGATGGCTGGAGGTTTGAGCGGATCAACGGCGGCAGACTGCCGCTGAGCCGATTGTGGGACAGGTCGACCGAGACCTGAACGCGATTGATCATTTGCACAACAGACGCATCGAGAGTGCCCTGCAGGTTGTTCCCCGGCAATTCAAGCCGGGCGATTTCCGCATGGCCCCAAGTCGGGTTGGGCTGGCAGGTGATGCCGAACCAGTCACAAATCGGGGTGTCGTCATCCAGCCAGCCATCGTTTCGTTGCCACTGGTCGCCGTCGGTGGCGAAATAGAACGCCTCCAGGTCAGACCTGGGCAGCGGCGGTGGCGGGCTCAGTGCGAACACGAAACCGCTTATCAGCAGGCTGCCCAGGACAATGCTCGCTTTGGTTGTTTTCATGAGACTCAGCCTCTCCATACCCCGACGACTATCCACCCTCGATTATTGACCATAATCGACCATAGCGAATGCGCTGAGCGCCGGCAAGCCACGCTTGCGTGGCTGGAATGCAGTGCCGGAGGCATGGTTCAGTCGCCGGGGCAGTCGGCAAGCTGCGCGCGGGCCAGGCGACTCAATGTGAACTGGCCGCTGCCGTAATCGGGCAGAACGCTGTCGTACCAGGCCTGGCCGGTGTGATCGTCGTTGAACTGCAAGGTCAGGCTGCCCCAGTGGCGCACCTCAACCGAGTCCGCATCGAAATCCGAGCCGAAAGCGGTGCCCACCGGCATCAGCAGGTTGTCGATCGCCAGCGTCTGGCCATCGAAAAACGCGTCCCCGGTCATCCAGGCCTGGTAATTGCCGTTTGATTCGGGAACGTGGGTGAACCAGTAGACCACGCCGCGACCGTCTTCGTTGACCTCGACGATAAAGCCTTCGCCGACCTGGTCGGGATTGAACCAGGCACCGGATATCCACTGCTGCTCAAGCTGGTTGTCGCAGCGACTGCCGGCCAGGCGGGTCAGCTGTGTCAGCCGGTCACTGCCGGAATGGTGATCGAGGACCAGGGTGCCGCCCAGCCCGCCCGAGTAGGGCGATGCCAGGCTGTAGGCGGCGTGCAGGTCGCCTCCGGCTGACGCGTTCAAGGTCAGGCGGAGGTCGGCCGGTTCGGCGCGCCGGCCAGCGATGCCCTGGCCGAAGCGGCCGGACGTGGCGAACATGGGATCAAGCGTGGCCGCTTCCGGGCGCGGGTCGACCACGCTGAAAAACCAGGCCTGCTCGCCGCCGGGCACCGGCCGCTGCGGCGGAAAGGTAAACCAGTAGACCAGCATCCCGCCGCTGTCGAGCAGCATCTGCGCATAGCCCTCCCCGGCGCGCGTCGGCAGGTACCAGGAGCCGCTGATTTCCGGATTCAAGCTTGCCAGCTGACCCTGGCAGGCGGTGAAACTGCCGCCGTGATGAACTTCGCCGAGCAGGTCGGCGAACGCCTCATCGCCGGCATCGAAATCGTTCCAGCACAGGTCCAGGCGATGCCGGCCGGTGAGGGTGGTCAGGCCCCGGGCCGGGGCGAAGCTCAGTTCGAGCAGGCGGTCGGGCAGGGTGCCGGAAAACCGGTTGTTGGCCAGGTTGAGACCGACCGGAACATCCAGGCGCATGGCCTCGACTGCCGGGGTGATCGAGCCTTCCAGGTCATTGCCCTCGAGGTTGAGCCTGAGCAAGGAGGCCTGGGCCAGCCAGTCGGGTAGCTCACCGTCCAGCGCATTGTCCGAGAGATCCAGGTCTTCAAGCGCGGTCAAGCCGGCCAGCGCGTCCGGAAAGGATCCGGTCAGCTGCGTGGATGCCAGGCCCAGGCGCCTGAGTTCGTTCATGTCGGACCAGCCAGTCGGCAGGGTCGTGGCAAGCGGGTTGCGATCAAGGTACAAATCGCGTAGCGCCAGCCCTGACCAGGAGGCCGGCAGCGGCCCGTTGATCTGGTTGCTGTCCAGGGCGAGATCGAGGGGTCTACCGTCTGCGGGCGCTGCAATTTCCGGCAGTGCTCCGGACAGGGCGTTTTCGCCCAGGTCAATGGTCAGCACCGCGCTGCCCGGCAGGGCAGCCAGCGCCTCGATCAGGGCGGCAGGCAAGAGGCCTTGCAGGCCGTTGCCACGCAGGCTCAGGAGATTGAGTTCGTTCAGGCTGGCCAGCGAAGCCGGGAGACTGCCGCTCAGACCATTCCATTCGAGCTCAAGCCGGGTCACGCGCTCGATGCCGGTCTCGTCGGTCCGGCATCCCACGCCGTGCCAATCACAAATGCTCTCGGCCTCCAGCCAGCCGCTGCGCTCGAACCAGTTGTCGCCACCGGTGGCCTGGTAAAACTCGGTCAGGACGGCCCGGTCGTCTGCTGCATTCGCCGATGCCAAGGCCACCAGGACCAGCAGCAGTACGGAAGGATTCTTGATAGTCATTGCCACGCTCCAGATTGATTAGGCATCCCCGCTTCAAACGCTAGCATATCCATGTGCGGCTTTCAAATCGCTTGCTGCCGCGCTGCGCTACAATGGCCGGCTTTTCCGCCTACACTGCGCCATGCCCAGACTTGCCGACGAAATCACCCGCCGCCGTACTTTCGCGATCATTTCCCACCCTGACGCGGGCAAGACCACGCTGACCGAGAAGTTCCTGCTGTTCGGCGGGGCGATCCAGCTGGCCGGGTCGGTCAAGTCGCGCAAGGCCTCGCGCCACGCGACCTCGGACTGGAT
>RECK01000229.1 GCA_007694055.1 Wenzhouxiangella sp. | reverse complement strand
GCCACCCCCGGATCCGGCTGGCGCATGAAGGATTCGCCGATCAGGAAGGCGCCGATACCGCCGGCGCGCAGGCGGGCCAGGTCGGCGGGGGTGTGGATGCCGCTTTCGGAGATGACCAGGCGGTCTGAGGGAACGCGCGGGGCCAGTCTCAGGCTGGTCTCCAGGTCGGTGACGAAGCGGTGCAGGTCGCGGTTGTTGATGCCGACCAGGTCGCCGGGTACGGCCAGGGCACGCTCGAGCTCTGCCTCATCGTGAACCTCGACCAGCACACTCAAACCCAGTTCACGGCCAAGGGCGGACAGGTCGGCCAGGCGCGCGTCATCCAGCGCGGCGACGATGAGCAGCAGGGCGTCGGCGCCCAGGGCGCGGGTTTCCCAGACCTGCCAGGGGTCGATGATGAAGTCCTTGCGCAGGACCGGCAGATCGCAGGCGGCGCGGGCAGCGACCAGGAAATCGTCGTGGCCCTGGAAGAACTGGCGATCGGTGAGTACGGACAGGCAGGTGGCTCCGCCGCGCTGGTAGGCACGGGCGATAGCGGCCGGATCGAAGTCTTCGCGGATCAGGCCCGCCGAGGGCGAGGCCCGCTTGATCTCGGCGATCACGGCATCGGCAGAGCGCCCGGCGCGCTCGCGCAAGGCGCCGGCAAAATCGCGACAGGCCGGCAGGTCGGCAACCCGATCGCGCAGGTCGGCCAATGATGTAGCAGCCTGGCCGGCGGCTACTTCCCCGATCTTGACCTCGAGAATGCGGGCGAGAATATCGGCGCTCATAGTTCACGAGTCCGCTGGGCGTAGCGCTTGAGTCGATCGAGAGCGAAACCGGCGCTGAGCATTTGCCGGGCCAGATCAATGCCTTGTTCCAGTGAATCGGCCTTGCCACCGACATAGATTGCGGCACCGGCATTAAGTGCGATCGTGTCCGAGGCCGGCCCGGCCTGGCCGCCCAGGGCGGACTCGATCAGGGCCAGGCTGGCCGCGGCATCGGTCACGCTCAAACCATCCAGCGATGCAAGGGTAACGCCGAAGGCCTTCGGATCAATCTCGTACTCGCTGATTTCACCGCCCTTGAGCTCGGCGACCCGGGTGTTCGCGGCCGGCGAAATTTCATCCAGCCCGTCGCTGCTGTGAACGACCAGCACATGGCGCGCGCCCAGGGCTTGCATGACCTCGGCCATGGGCCGGACCAGTTCGGCGCTGAATACACCCAGGACCTGGTTTGGCGCCAGGGCCGGGTTGGTCAGGGGGCCGAGCAGGTTGAAAAGGGTCCGCAAGCCCAGCGCCTTGCGCGGCCCGATGGCGTGCTTCATGGCCGCATGGTGCTGGGGAGCGAACAGAAAACCCACGCCCAGCTCGTCGATCAGCACGGCGACCTGATCGGCGTTCAAGTCCAGCCGGCAGCCGGCCGCTTCCAGCACATCGGCAGCACCGGACTTGCTGGACACGGCCCGGTTACCGTGCTTGGCCACGCGCACGCCGGCGGCGGCGGCAACGAAAGCCGAGGCGGTAGACACGTTGAACAACGACGCCCCATCGCCGCCGGTACCGACGATATCGGTCAAGCCTTCACGATCGATATCGACGCGACTGGCAAAACCACGCATGACCTCGGCGGCGGCGGCAATCTCGGCCGGTTTCTCGCCCTTGACCCGCAAGGCCATCAGAAAGCCGCCGATCTGGGCCGGCTCGGCCTCGCCGCCCATGATTTCGGTCATGGCCGCGCGCATCAAATCGGGCTCCAGGTCTCGACCTTCGGCCAGCTCGGCCAGGGCGGTGCGAATCTTGCTCATAGGCGATCCAGGAAATTCTTCAACAGGTCATGACCGTGGTCGGTCAGAATGGATTCGGGGTGAAACTGCACGCCCTCGATGGGCAGAGTTTCGTGGCGGAAACCCATGATCTCGTCGCGCTCGCCGTCCCGCTCGGTCCAGGCGGTCTCGATCAGGCAGGATGGCAAGGTATCGCGCTCGACGATCAGCGAGTGGTAACGGGTGGCCTGGAACGGGTTGGTCAGGCCGGCAAACACGCCCTGATCGGCATGATGCATGGGTGAGACCTTGCCGTGCATGACCTGGCGGGCCCGCACCACCTTGCCACCGAAAGCCTGGCCTATGGCCTGGTGGCCGAGGCACACACCCAGCAGCGGGTAGCGGTCCCCGAGCTCGCGCACCACGTCCAGGCAAATACCGGCCTCGTCAGGCGTGCACGGGCCCGGCGACAGCACGATACCGGCCGGATCAATGCGGCGGATATCGGCCAGGCTGAGGGCATCGTTGCGATGGGTTTCTACATCGGCGCCGAGTTCACCCAGGTACTGGACCAGGTTGTAGGTGAACGAGTCATAGTTGTCGATCATCAACACCTTCACGCCTGCAGTCCTCCGCTGGCCTCGGCCACGGCACGGATCAGCGCCCTGCCCTTGTTGAGGGTTTCCTCCCATTCGCGATCGGGGTCGGAGTCGGCGACGATGCCGGCCCCGGCCTGAACGTGAATCTGGCCGTCGCGGACCAGGGCCGTGCGAATGGCGATGGCCAGGTCGGCCTCGCCGAACCAGGTCAGGTAGCCGACCGCGCCGGCGTAAATGCCGCGTTTGACCGGCTCCAGTTCGGCGATGATTTCCATGGCCCGCACCTTGGGCGCGCCGGACAGCGTGCCGGCCGGGAACGTGGCCTTGAGCACGTCGATGGCGCTCATGTCCTGATCAATGCGCCCGTGCACTTCGGAGACCAGGTGCATGACGTGCGAGTAGCGCTCGATGACCATGCGATCGGTCAGGCGCACGCTGCCGGTCGCGGCGATGCGGCCGATGTCGTTGCGCCCCAGGTCGATCAGCATCAGGTGCTCGGCCAGCTCCTTGGGATCGGCCTTGAGCTCGGCTTCCAGGGCCAGATCTTCCTCTGGCGTGCGGCCACGCGGTCGGGTGCCGGCGATCGGCCGCACCATGGCCTCGCCGTTCTGGACCCGGACCAGCACTTCCGGCGAGGCCCCGACTACCTGGAACTCGCCAAAATCGAAGAAATACATGTACGGGGACGGGTTGAGGCTGCGCAGGGCGCGGTAGACATCGACCGGGCGCGCGGCCAGGTCCACGCTCATGCGCTGCGACAGCACCACCTGCATGACATCGCCGGCCAGGATGTAGTCCTTGATGCGTGCGACTGCGGACTTGAAATCGGCCTGCTCGAACTCGTAACGGTAATCCGACTCGTCCGGAACCGGCAGCCTGAGCGCTGGCGGATAACCAGGCGAGCCGCAGCGCAGGCGGTGGGCCAGCTGATCCAGGCGACGCTGGGCGCGCGCCCAGGCATCGGGTTCGTTGGGATCGGCGTTAACGATCAAGTTGAGCCGCCCGGCCAGGTTGTCGAAAACCGCCAGTTCTTCGGCCTCGAGCAACAGGATGTCGGGCACACCCAGGGCATCGGGCTTGCCCAGGATGTCAAGGCGCGACTCGATCAGGGCCACGGTCTCGTAGCCGAAGTAGCCGACCAGGCCACCGCTGAAACCGGGCAGATCGTCCAGGCGCGGGGCACGCTGAGCCTCGACCACATCAGCCAGACAGCGCAGCGGGTCGACATCGTCCCGTCGCTCCACGACCTGCCCGAAATCCAGCTGCTCCAGGGTTCGGCCATGGGCCCGCCAGGCCCGTCGGCACGGCAGGCCGATGATGGAATACCGGCCCCAGTTCTCACCACCCTGCACGGACTCCAGCAGAAAGGCGTTGGGACCATCGGCCAGCTTGAGGTAAACCGACAGCGGGGTGTCCAGGTCGGCAGCGATGCTGCGCCAGACCGGCACGCGGCTGTATCCTTCGGCGGCAAGGCGCTGGAAGCGGGTGCGATTCAAGGCGATCAGTCGATATCTGGGAAGCGCGCTATTCTAGCCCGGAACCGGCGCGCTTCGATGAATTCGGCACGGGCAAGACCTCGAAGCGATCCTGGAACAGGGTATCGGGCGGCAACTCGAAGCGATCGCCGAAAACCTGGTCTTCAATCACGTCGAAGAAATCGGTTACGGCCGACTCCAGATTGATGTTCGGCGTCCGGGCCCGAAGCTGATAACCCTCGCCGAGGGCGCTGATGCTCAGGTTTTCGAAGCTGGCCACCCCACCACTGACCGTTTTGACCGGCGTGCCGGTCAACTGTCCACCGCCGGGATTGGTCTCGATACGAATCTCGATCTCGGTGCTGTCGTCATCGGCCACCAGCAATCCCAGCGAGTCGACCACGCGCACCACAAGGCGCGGAAACAGCGGGCCGTTGACCACGCCGTACTCAGGCTGGACCGAGAACGCCAACGCCACGGGGCCGGTGCTGACAATCTGGTAAGGGGCCGATGCCTGGCTGGGCTCGTTATTGTCGTCGCCGCTGTACTCGGCGAGGATGGTGCGCGGGCCCAGGCTGGTCGATACCAGCTCGCAGGCGGTCTGCCCCAGGTCCAGGTCGACCAGGCAGTCGGCACCCTGACCGTCGGAAACGCTGATCTGACCGCTCGGGTTCTGACCGGCCACGATGACCGTCACCGTGTAAGGCAGCTCGACCACCTGCTGGGCCGCCGGTGTCAGGCCGAGAATACTGGTGGTCGACTGGGCGCGGACGATGTCGTAGGCCTGGCTGGCAGTGTCGCCCAGGTTGTTGGCATTGCCGCCGTAGCTGGCGGTAATGGTTTTCGGGCCGACACTGGTCGAAGTCAATGCACAGCGATCGGCCGGCAGGTTGATCACGCAGACATTGCCATCGCCATCATCGACGATTACCGGGCCGGTGGGGTTGAACCCGTCCACTGCAATCTGCACCTGGTAAGACTGATTGATGGCCTGTTGTCCGGCCGGGCTGATATCGACAATACTCAGCGCCGACTGGGCCGGGTTGATCACGTAAAAGGTCTGGTCGCTGCTGGCGGCATTGTTGGTGTCGCCCGGATAGCTGGCGGTGATGATGCGGTTGCCGGTAGCCGTGGATACCAGGCTGCAGCGGTCATCGCTGGCCACATCGAACTGGCAGCTGGCACCCAGATCATCGCTGACCGTGACCAGGCCGGTCGGGCTGGCACCGGTGACTTCGACCAGCACATCGTAAGGCTGGCCGACGATCTGCGCGCCGGTTGGATCGAAGCCGATGATCTCGGTTTCGCTTTCCGATGTCACCACATTGAACGGCTGGCTGAGGGCACCGGCCAGACCGCCGAGCGCATCGTCGGCGCTGAGGCGATAACCGGCCCCCACCTGGTCGACGCTCAATCCGGCATAGGTCGCCACCCCGTTGCTGACCGTGATCACGCCACCATTAGCCAGCACCGCGCCGGGTGTACCGTCAACCAGCTGCAAGTCGACCGCAGTGCTGTTGTCGCTGATCACCAGGTTGCCGGCGGCATCACGCACGGTTATCGTCACCGCCGGGGTAATCGGACTTCCCGGCAGCACCGAGCTGGGCTGGACGCCGAAACGCAACTCGAAAGGCTCGCCCGGAGACACGTCGAACGGTTCGCTGAAGGCCGATGGCAGGTCGGCCGAGTCGGCACGCAGTCGATACTCGCTGCCGGCCAGGTCAATGCTCAGCGCATCGAAGACTGCGACAGCCGCGCTGACTGCGATGGCGTCACCGCCGGCCAGCTCGGCACCCGATGTGCCGTCGATCAGGCTCAGCGCCACCTCGCTGCTGCTGTCGCTGAGCACCGGGTTGCCAAAGGCATCCTGAATCTGAAGTTCCACAGCCGGGCTGATTGCCTGGGCAGACACCGCGTCCTCGGGCTGCACCAGGAACACGACCCGATCCGGCGCGCCGGCCACGATCTGGTAAGGCGCCGTGGCGCTTGCCGGCTGGTTGTTGGCATCACCAGGGTAGTCGGCGCTGATGGTACGCGGGCCAACGCTGGTCGAAGTCAGATCGCAGCTGTTCGCACTGCCCAGAACGATCAGGCAGCTGGCACCCTGGCCATCGCTGATCGTGACCGTGCCACCGGGATTGAAGCCGGCGGTGCTGATTTCGACCGTATAGGCCTGATTGACCGCCTGCGATCCGGCCGGATCAATCGAGGCAATGGCCAGGTCCGTACTGGCCAGGGTGATCTGGTATTCAACCTGGGCCTGGCTGGGCGCGTTGTTGACATCGCCGGGATAATTGGCGCTGATCGTTCGGGGACCGGCGCTGGTCGAGACCAGCTCACAGGCCGTTTCGCCCTGGTCCAGATCGATCGGGCAGCTCGTGCTGCCATCGCTGACCGTCACCGTGCCGGAAGGACTGACCCCGGTAACGTTCACGCTGACCAGGAAGGGCTCACCGACGACCTGGGATCCGGCCGGATCGATGCCGGTGATGGTCGTTCCGGAACCGGCCGAGGTGATGTCGAAGGCTGCACTGGCTGCCGAAGCAATGGCTGAATCCGATGACTGGGCCAGTAGCTGGTAGTCGGTCCCGGCCAGGTCCACGCTCAGACCGGCAAAGCTGACGCTGCCGCCGCTGACCTGCTGGACCTCGCCGCCGCCAAGCTGGGCACTGGGCTGGCCGCCGCTCAAGGCCAAGCCGACCTCGGTGGCACTGTCCCAGGTAACCACGTTGCCGAAGCTGTCGAGCACATGGACAAGGACCGGCGGGGAAATCAGGCCGCCCACCACGGTATCAACGGGCTGGACGGCAAAAGCCAGCGTCGCCGGCGGTCCGGGCAGGATAGCGAAGGGCGCACTGTCGTCGATCGCCAGCTCGCCCGCACCGTCAGCGGCTCGCAACACAAAGCCCTCACCGACCTGATCCAGGCTCAGATCGGCGAAGGTGGCCAGGCCGTTGCTGACCACGGTGGCCGTGGTGCCATTCAGGCTGGCCGCGCCGCTGGGATCAACGGCCAGCGCCAGTTCGACAAGCGTACTGTTGTCCAGGCTGACCCGATCACCGCTTGCATCCTGGACTTCGACAACAACCGGGGGGGTGATCATGTCGCCGACCGCGGTATCGACGGGCTGGTCCAGGAACACCAGCCGGGCCGGAATCTGGGTCGCACCCGACAAGGGCACGGTGGCATCACCGACGCTGGTGACGATCTGCAACGCACCGGTAAAGCTGCCATCACTGGCAGCATCGAAGCGAATCGTCACCGTGCAGGACGTACCGCCGGCAAGCACTTCGCCCTGGCAGGAATCGGACTGAATGAAAAACTCGGCATCACCGCTGGTGCCGACACTGGTCACGGTCAACTCGGTGCTGGCCTCGCCCAGGTTGGAGACCGTGACATCGGCATCCAGCGGCAGCGCGTCAGCCGAGACCAGGCCGAAACTGAGGCTGCCGGGAGCCACTTGCAGGGCCGGCTCCGGGCCGGGCTCGGCGGTACCGGACAGCGCGACCTGGTCGTTGGCCACGCTGGGCGCATCGCTGAGCACGGTCAGGGTGGCGGTAAACGTACCGATCGCCTGCGGACTGAACCGAACCAGCTGGGTGCAGCTGTCCCCGCCACCGAGACTGAATGGCGGGGCAATACAGCTGCCACCCGGCTCGAGCAGAAAATGGGTGTCATCATCGATCTCGATACTGTCGACTTCCAGATTGCTGCCGGCATCGCCCAGGTTACTGATCGTGACTGGTTCTACCGATGAAGCGCCGCGCGCAGCCGTAAACGCCACCTGGGCCGAGGCAAACGCTGAAAGGGCCAGCAAAATGACCAGCAATCCGAAATGAACGATTGTCCTCGACATTGTTTTCCCCATGCGTTCGACCTCAGCCTCCCTCAGCCGGTCAAAAAATCACCGCTGCGCTCATCCATGCTCGTTTGAATCACTTCCTCGCAAGGCCTGAATGACGGCAGCGTAATCATCGGCGCCAAAGATCGCCGAACCGGCAACCAGGGTATCGGCCCCGGCAGCGATAATCTCCGCGGCATTGCCGGGCTTGACCCCACCGTCAATTTCCAGGCGGATGTCACGGTCCGAGTCATCGATGATCTGGCGCGCCATGCGCAGCTTGTCCAGCGCTGCCGGAATGAACTTCTGGCCGCCGAAACCGGGATTCACCGACATGATCAGGACCAGGTCGACCTTGTCGATGACCCAGTCCAGAATCTCCAGCGAGGTGGCCGGGTTGAACACCAGGCCGGCCTTGCAGCCGTGCTCACGGATCAATCCCAGGGTACGATCGACGTGACGACTGGCCTCCGGATGAAAGCTGATCACGCTGGCCCCGGCGCTGGCAAAGTCGGGAATGATGCGATCGACCGGCTCGACCATCAGGTGGACGTCGATGGGGGCGGTGATGCCGTAGTTGCGCAGCGCTTCACAGACCAGTGGCCCGATGGTCAGGTTGGGCACGTAGTGATTATCCATCACATCGAAATGTACCCAGTCGGCGCCGGCATCCAGCGCAGCCCGGGTATCCTCACCCAGGCGCGCAAAATCGGCAGACAAGATGGAAGGCGCGATGACTAAAGGCTGCTTCATCGGATATGGCGCGTATAATTCGGGGTCTGCCGACCATTGTACGCCACCGTGAGCGATTACCCCACGCCTGCACTTGAACGTATTCACCAGGGCAAGGTCCGCGATATCTACGCGGTCGATGATTCACGCCTGCTGATTGTGGCTTCCGATCGCCTGTCGGCTTTCGACGTGGTCCTGCCCGACTCCATTCCCGGCAAGGGCGAGATCCTGACCCGAATTTCGATGTTCTGGTTCGGACGCTTCGACGATCAGGCGCGTAATCATCTGCTCGCAGGTAACCTGGCCGAGATCCTGGGTGATGCCGAGCTGGCCCGTCAGCTGGCGCCGCGCAGCATGCTGGTGCGGCGGCTCAAGCCATTGCCAGTGGAAGCGATCGTGCGCGGCTACCTGGCCGGGTCAGGCTGGAAGGATTACCTGGCCACCGGCACTATCTCCGGGATCAGTCTGCCGCCCGGGCTGGAGCTGGCCGGCAGCCTGCCGGAACCGATCTTCACCCCATCGACCAAGGCCCAGGTCGGCGATCACGATCAGAACATCGACTTTGCCCGCATGCAGAGCCTGATCGGCCCCGAGCTCGCCATTCGCGTCCGCGACATTTCGCTGGCCATCTACCGCCGGGCGGCAGCCTACGCCCGCGATCGGGGCATCATCATTGCCGACACCAAATTCGAATTCGGCACCGACGCCGAAGGACACCTCTACCTGATCGACGAGGTCTTGACCCCCGACAGCTCACGGTTCTGGCCGGTGGACCAGTGGCGCCTGGGCATCAGCCCGCCAAGCTTCGACAAGCAGTTCGTGCGCGACTACCTGGAGACCCTGGACTGGAACAAAACCGCACCCGGACCCCGTCTGCCTGCCGACATCATCGAGCAGACGTGCGAGCGCTACGCCGAAGCGGCCGCACGCCTGATCGACTAGACCCCTGTAAAGTAGACGTGGTTTACCGAGCCTGAACTGGAAACAACCTGGAATTTTCTGATGACATCAGCAGCACGCTCCAGCACGCAGCAAGCTGGCGGTAATGAGCCGGCCAGTACCAAAAGGCAATACCGGGTCAGCCGGGCCGATCTACCCCTGAGCTGCCCTTCGCCGGACATGGCACTATGGAATTCGCACCCCCGTGTCTACTTGCCGATCGAAAAGACCGGCGAGGCGCTATGCCCGTATTGCGGGGCTCACTACGTGCTCGAAGACTGAAGTCCCCCACAGGCAAAGGCCCGGCACTGCCGCGCCGCGGCGCCGGCAGCTGACCTTCGGAACTGGTGAATCGCATGCTGCACTGGCGCGCCCCGAACACCCGACAGCCCCCTGACTGGCTCGACCGCAGTGCCGCTGCGGTCCTGTTTGCCAGCCTGGCCCTGGGCCTGTTGCTGCCCAAGATTGCCGGCGCCGGCTTTTTGCTGTTCTCCCTGGCCGGCATCATCTGGCTGAGCCTTAGCGGCGGTTGGCGGCTGCGCGCGCTGGCGCCGCTGGAGCGACTGCTGCTGGCGGCGGTACTGATCTACGTCACGCTTTGGCTGGCTGCCTGGGCCTGGAACGGCCTCGACGGTGCCGGCCGCGACGGGGTCGGTCGAACCCTGCGGCTGCTGCTGATCATTCCGCTGCTGCTGTTCGTACGTCAACTCGATCGGCTGGAACCGGCCTGGTGGCTGGGGCTGACAGTCGGTGCTGTCCTGGCCGGCGTCTATGCCTGGTGGTTCCACCTCAGCGGTCAGGTCAGCGTCCACGAGCACCGTGTCGACGGCCCGACCAATCCGATCTACTTCGGCGGCATCGCACTGGCATTCGCGATGATGCTGCTGGCCCGTGTCCACGATGCCAGCCTGGCCGCACACGAGCGCATCTGGACCGTGCTCGCCATCATGCTGGCGATCTCGGCCAGCACCCTGTCCGGTTCGCGCGGAGCATGGCTGGTGCTGCCCCTGCTGCTGCCCGTTTACCTGGTCACCCTGGGTGTCGAGCAGCGGCCGCTGAAACGCTACCTGACTGCGCTGGCGCTGGTCCTGGTTGCGCTGATCGTCATGCTCAACCCCATGGTGCCCATGAGCGAGCGGGCCGGCGAGGCCGCATCCGACCTGGCCCGCCTGGTTCAGGGCGAGCAGGCCGAGGGCACGCTGGGGCGACGGGTGGTGATGTGGCAGATCTCATGGCAGCTTTTCCTCGAGCACCCCCTGGCCGGGGCTGGCCCGGGCGGCTTTCGCCAGGCCCTGGAGTCAGCCATCGCTTCCGGCCGAGCCGAGCCGGATTTTCTCGCCTACCGGCACCCGCACAGCGCCTACCTGTCGGCGCTCAACCACGGCGGCCTGGTCGGCCTGTTGTCCTTGCTGCTGCTGTTTGCCTACGTCGTGCGCCACCATGTCAGGGTCTGGCACACCGGCTTGAGGGAGACACGGCTGCTGGGCTGGTCAGGGCTGGCCGCCCTCAGCACCCTGATGGTCATTGCCCTGACCGAATCGATCTTCGAGCGTAATACCGGCATCGTCTGGTTTGCCCTGTTCGCCGCCATTCCGGCCGGCCTGATCCACGCCCGCCGGCGCCAGGTGCTTTACCAGCCAGCACCGCCGAGGCGACACGGCCTGAGCGTGATCATCATCTGCAAGAACGAGGCCGATCGCATCGGCCGCTGCCTGGAGTCCGTGGCCGGATGGGCCGATGAAGTAATCGTGCTCGACAGCGGCAGCAGCGATGCGACGGTGGAAATTGCCCGCCGGCACACTGACTCGGTCCACGAAACCGACTGGCCCGGCTACGGGCGCCAGAAGCAACGTGCCCTGGAGATGGCCCGGTTCGACTGGGTCCTGTCCATGGACGCCGACGAGGCACTGGACGAGGAACTGCGGCGCGAAATCGACCGCGTGCTGGCCCAGCCTGAACCGGCCCATCACGGCTACGCGCTGACCTGGCTGACCCACGCTTTTGGCCAGACGCTGTCGTTCGGACACTGGGCACGCACCCCGTTGCGCCTGGTGATGCGCGAGCGCGCCCACTTCACCCTGGCCCAGGTGCATGAGAAGATCGTCATGGCTCCGGATTCCAGAATCGGTCTGCTTGAGGGGCCGCTGCACCACCGGGTGTTCCGCGACATCGAGCACGCCCGGGCCAAATTCGACCGCTATGCCCGCCTGCAGGCCGCCGAACGTCATCAGCGCGGGCGCCGCATCCACTTTCCAGTCACACCCTGGATTCGCGCCCTGCTGAATTTCCTCGACAACTACTTTCTGCGCACCGCCTTCCTCGACGGAAAGGCCGGATTGACCATGAGTCGCCTGCACGCTGAGTACACGCTGAAGAAATACCGCTACCTGCGCGAGCTGTGTGTCTCTGAGACCTGATCAATCAGGGGCTATCCGAATCTCGCAACAGACAGAACCTGGCCGCCGGGGACGTGGCCCCGGCCTACGCTGGTCGGGCAGGAGGAGCTTGGGAGACACGGAAAACACCTCCGAAGCCTCGTCTTTCAGCCAACTCCCACCTCTCGCAACGGGTGGTATCTGGCCGCTCAGGGCCTGGCCGGGTTGCGGAGCCCGGCGCAAACCTTCCCCCAAGCCATCCGCGCCACCAGGCGCCGGATCAGAGCCACTGAACGACCAGCCAGCAAGAAGGTAGTCTCACCGGGTCCGGGCCACCGAGAGCCAGTCAGCCACCCCGGCCGATAATCCGGCCAGGCCCCGAGCGGCCGGATACCACCCGGTGCCTCCACCACCCTCCAAACCTCTTTTTCGTCAGTTCGCAGCAAGCCAAACGTGCGAGCAGTCCCGGACAGCCAAACCCCGTTCAAATCAAAGCACAAAACCTGGTGTAGCTACCGCCGGTTTTCTGCAAACAAAAACCCCATGCCCGACTCTGCCTACTCAGTACTTTTCGCACAATCAGGATGTGCGGGATCCGGACATACCATCAACCATAGCGCGACGGCTCACCGTTCGGCGCGGTCTTGAAGCGCCGGTGCAACCACCAGTACTGGGCTGGCGCGGCGCGAATGCGGCGTTCAAGAAAGGCGTTGAAACGGGCCAGATCATGTCCGGCATCGCCGCTGGGGAAGGCATCGAATGCGGCTTCGATATGGACCGTGACCCGGCCACTGGCCTCGTCCTTGACCGGATACATCGGCACCACCACGGCCCGCCCGAGGCGAGCCAGTTCCAGCAGGCCATGCGCGGTCGCCGTGGGGATGCCGAAAAATGGCGCGAACAGGCTGCGCTCGGCGCCAAAATCCTGATCGGGTGCGTACCACAACACGCCGCCGGAGCGCAGGTGGCGAACCATGGCCCGCAGTTCATTGCGCGGGATCATGCGCTGTGCGTAGCGCGAACGGCCCCGATTCTGGGCTGCGTTCAGCACCGGGTTACGCAGCGGGCGATAAATGCCGCAGGCCGGAACCTGCTCACCAAACAGGCGCGCACCCACTTCCAGGCAGGTCACATGACCGGTCACCAGCAACACGCCACGGCCTTCGCTGCGCGCCGTAGCCAGATGCTCGAGGCCGCAAACCTCACCGTACCGGGCATCCAGCCGGCCTGGCCGATACCAGCAAGTGGCGATCTCGGCCACGCTTTCAGCCAGGTGACGAAAATGACCTTGAACAACGGCGCGTCGCTGCTGCTCCGGCCAATCGGGAAAACACAGGGCCAGATTACGATGCGCGATATCGGACCGTCGGCTCATCAGGGCCTGCATCAGGGGACCGAGCGGACGCATTAGCAGGCGCGCCAGCGGCAGCGGCAGGCGCCCGAGCACCCACAGCGGCAGCAGCGCCATTCGGGTCAGGCCGGCACGCAAAGCTTTCATGGCCCGCATTATCCCCATCCGCACCCCTCCCGGTCCAGCGGTGGTCGGTTAAACTTCGCTGGCCCATGTTGACCCTTTACCGCATCCTCGCCCTGCTGCTGAGCCCCTTGCTGATCAGGCGGCTCCACCGCCCCGGGCCGGATCATGACGGACTGCCAGCGCGCAGGCGGGAGCGGCGCGGCCGGATCACGCCGGTAAACGGCCGGCCGCTGTGGGTCCACGCCGCCTCGGTAGGCGAAGTCAATGCGGTGCGGGGACTGATCGAGAGCCTGCTTGCCCGCTACCCGGACCGATCGCTTCTTCTGACCACGTTTACCGTCACCGGCGCACAGCAGGCCGAGCGCCTGTTCGCAGACCGGGTCCAGCACCGCTTCCTGCCGGTGGATACGGCAGCCGGCATCAGGCGCTGGCTGGACCGGGTCGAACCCGAGCTGTGCATCATCGTGGAAACTGAAATCTGGCCCGAACTCTACGAGCAACTGGGCCAGCGCGGCCTGCCGCTGATTCTGGTCAACGCCCGCCTGAGCGACCGGACGCTCCGAACCAGTCGCCGCTTCGGCGGGCTGTATCGTCGCGCCCTGGGCCATGTCGATCTGGCCTTGTGCCAGACCGCCGAGGATGCCCGCCGCTTCGAGCGACTGGGCGTTGAGGCCAATCGGATCGAAATCAGCGGCAACCTCAAGTTCGACAACCCGCTGCCGGCCGATGCAATCCAGACCGCCCGCGCGCTGCATCGCCGCTGGGGCCAGCGCCCGGCCTGGGTGGCCGGCAGCACGCGGCCTGGCGAGGAAAAGCTCATTCTCGATGCTCAGCGCCAACTGCTTGAAAACCATCCCGATGCCTTGCTGGTGCTGGCACCCCGGCACCCTGAGCGCGGCGCCGAAGTGATCAATGAAATAGAGGCAGCCGGGCTGGCCTGGCAGCCACTGGACGAGGATCCGGCAGATAGCACGCAGGTGGTACTGGTAAATCGTCTGGGGCTGCTGACTGCCTGCTACGCGGCCGCCCGGGTCTGTTTCGTCGGCGGCAGCCTGGTCCCGGTCGGTGGCCACAACCTGCTCGAACCGGCCGCCTTCAGCAAGCCGGTGCTGGCCGGTCCCCACCTGAATCAGCAGCAAGCCGCTGCCGCTGCACTGCACCAGGCTCAAGCCTTGCTTGAGGTGACCGACAGTGATTCCCTGGCCACGGCCGTGGCCGGGCTGTGGTCCGAACCCGAGAGAGCCCTGGCCCTGGGCCGGGCTGCCCTGGGCGTGGTGGAGTCAGGTCGAGGCGCGCTGCGGGTGACGCTGGCGCGTATCGAGCAGAAACTCAGCGCAACAGCTGGTTGACCCGAACCAGCTCGTCTTCGTCCAGCGTACCTGCGGCCTGGTTCAGACGCAGCTGGTTGAGGATGAACTGGTGGCGTGCCTGCGAGAAGTCACGCTCGGCCTGGAAGAAGCGCTGCTCCGACTGCAGCACGTCAACAATGGTTCGGGTACCCACTTCGAAACCGGCATTGGTCGCCTCCAGCGCGCTTTCGGCCGAAATCAGGGCCTGGCGACGCGCTTCGACCTCGCGAATACCGGCAACGATTGCCCGGTAGGCCGTTTCGGTCTGACGGATCACGGCACGCTCGACCTGGTCGAGCCCCTCGTCGGCCGCGCGCAGCGAGAAGCCGGCCTGGCGGCGACGCGACTGCACGGCGAATCCCTGAAAAATCGGCACGTTCAGATTCAGACCGACATTCCAGCCCTGGTTGCGCAGCTCGGCCGAGGCCAGTGCTTCCTGGGTGAGGGGATCGCGTCCGATCCACTCGTTATCGATGTTGCGCGAATAGCCGCCGGTCAAGGCCAGTGTCGGCAGGTGACCGGCCCGGGCGACGCGCAGATCGGCCTCGGCAACATTGAGCTGTCCGCGCTGCTGCAGTACACGCGGGCTGGACTCCAGGGCAATTTCCACCCACTCCTCGGCACCGGCGGGCGTCGGCAGGTCGAGCGGAAAATCCTCGATCAGCCGGGCAAAGTTTTCGAACGAAGCCCCGGTTATCTCTCGCAGCGCCTCGCGCGCGTCTTCGAACTGGTTTTCAACCAGGATGACCCGGGCCTGGGCGGCATCGTAAACCGCGCGCGCCTCGTGAACGTCAGTCACGGCTGCCAGGCCGACTTCAAAGCGCTGCTCGGCCTGCTCGAACTGACGCCTCAAAGCGGTCTCCTCGGCGCGGGCGAAGCGAACCGAGTCCAGCGCGGTCAGCACGTCGAAGTAACGTTCGCTGACCCGGAACAGGAAAGCCTGGTAGGCCTCGGCATACTGGGCGTCAGCAGCCATGAGCTCGGCCCGGGCCCGGGCAATGCGACCGAAGTTCGCATCGTCAAACAGGCTCTGGCGCAGTTCGACAGAGTAGCTCTCCCGATCCACATCAACCGAATCCAGGCTTGTGCCGGCGATTGTCGTACGCGAGCGGCCCAGGGTGCGGCCTGCAGACGCGCTGATCGACGGCAGCAGGGCGGCCCGGGCCTGGACGGGCGCTTCACCGGCTGCAGCGAGGCGCTGCTCGGCCGCGCGCAGCTCTGCATCGTTGGCCTGAGCCAGCTCGTAAACCCCGAGCAGATCGACCGCATGGGCCTGCGGCAACAGAAACAAGATCAGGGCGAGGGCGGGAAAAAGTTTATTCATCGGTCAGTATCCGGAGGTAGTGGGTGTTTTCTAGAATTCAAACCCGGGTTGATCCTCGGCACCGATCAGGCGTGGCAGATCGGTTTCGAAAAGACTTTCAGGCAACCAGCGGCCTGGTCCAAGATGGCGCATGCAAACCGCCTCCATGGCGGGTTCTTGGCCGCGAACGCCGAACAGCCGTCCGCCGGTCTTGACCAGCGCCTGAAGTGATCCAGGCACCTGCAGGCTGGAACCGGTGATAACAACAGCGTCAACGCCATGATCCAGGGTCAGCTCGCCGAGCGCGTCAGCCTGCATGACCCGAATACTCGCATAACCGAGCCGATCAAGCCTGGCGGCGGCGGAGTCGGCCAGTTCAGGCATGATCTCCACGGTGGTCACGTCAGCGCCCAGCGCTGACAGGCAGGCAGCCACGAAGCCAGAGCCCGTTCCAACCTCGAGAACCCGCTGACCCGGCTGAATTTCCAGCGCCTGGAGCATGCGCCCTTCCTCCAGCGGCTTCATCATCACCTGGCCGTGTCCCAGTGGGATGCGCAGGTCAGCGAAGGCCAGCTTGCGATAGCGCGCAGGAACGAAATCCTCGCGCGGCACAGTCCCCAGCACGCCCAGAACGCGGGCATCAAGCACGTCCCAGGTACGAACCTGCTGCTCGACCATGTTGAAACGCGCCTGTTCGAGGTTCAGTGACATCAAGCTTTCCTTGTTGAGCTTCGCATGGCAGGGAAAGACGCTATTGTAGCGACTGCCTTGTCGATGCGACCGTGCCACTGGTCACGATACAACTCAGGGGCCGGAATTGACCGGCAGACGGCGAATGCGGGCACCGAGCTGGCCCAGTTTTTCCTCGATATTCTCGTAGCCGCGATCGATGTGATAGACCCGATCAACAATGGTATCGCCTTCAGCCACCAGGCCGGCCAGCACCAGGCAGGCAGAGGCGCGCAGATCGGTCGCCATCAGGGGCGCACCTGTCAGGCGCTCGACTCCGCGAATGATCACCGTGTTGCCTTCCAGGCGCATGTCTGCTCCCAGGCGCTGCAGCTCCAGCACGTGCATGAAGCGATTTTCGAAGACGTTCTCGCGCACCACCCCGGTCCCTTCGGCAATCGCATTCAAGGCGGTGAACTGGGCCTGCATGTCGGTCGGGAAACCCGGATAGGGCGCGGTGGCCACGTTGACCGCACGCGGTCGGCGTCCGCCCATGTCCAGCTCGATCCAGTCCGGTCCGGTATTGATATGCGCTCCGGCATCCTCCAGCTTGGCCAGGACCGCATCCAGCGTTCCCGGGGCGGCCTGCAGGGCCCGAATCTTCCCCCCGGTCATGGCCGCACCGACCAGGAAAGTTCCGGCCTCGATGCGATCCGGCAGGACCCGGTAGTCAAATCCCTCAAGCCGCTTACAACCCTCGACGGTAATGGTATTGGTGCCGTGACCTCGAATGCTCGCGCCCATCGCAATCAGGCATTCGGCCAGGTCGACAACTTCCGGCTCCTGCGCGGCGTTTTCGATGATGGTCGTACCCTCGGCCAGGGTGGCGGCCATGAGGATATTTTCGGTGCCGGTTACCGTGACCGTGTCGAGTACAACCCGCGCACCGCGCAGTCGGTCGGCGGTGGCATGAATATAGCCGGACTCGACGCTGATGCGCGCACCCAGCTGGGTCAGACCGTGCAGGTGCAGATCCACCGGGCGAGCCCCGATGGCGCAACCGCCCGGCAAGGACACTCGCGCCTCGCCAGCCCGCGCCACCAGCGGGCCCAGCACCAGAATCGAGGCCCGCATGGTCTTGACCAGGTCATAGGGGGCGACATGGCTGCTCAATTTGCCGGCATCGAGGCTGATGGCCGCATCGTCGGCCAGCGAAATTTCCACCCCCATGTGGCCGAGCAGCTCCATGGTCGTGGTTACATCCTTCAGGTGCGGCACACCACGCAAACGGCACGGCTGATCGGTGAGCAGCGACGCCATCAGTATGGGTAGCACGGCATTCTTGGCACCAGAGATTTCGACCGTGCCTTGCAGCGGCACGCCGCCGGTGATGAGAATTCGAGCCATGGGTCAGCCGGCGACCTCGTCGGGGCTCTTGAGATCCAGGCTCAAGGCGTGGATTTCCCGACCGAGTTCCGGACCGATGGCTGCATGCACCAGGCGATGGCGTTCGATGCGGCTGCGGTCGCTGAAATCGACGCTGACAATGCGCGCGCTGTAATGAACATTGTCATCCGAGTGCACGCGAACCTGTGCGCCGGGCATTGCCTGTAATATACGTTGTTCGATTGCTGCGGGATCCATGACAGTCTGACCTGGTGAGCGATGGTGAACCGGGTGGGGACTTGGGGGTTCCAAGTGTAATCCCCAAGTTTAACCGATTGGTTCACGCCGCTTTGCCCATTGGCCCCAAACTCTCCTGACCGTGTCTTCTACTCTCGCCATTGCACTGCTGGAACTGGCAGCAGGATTCACCCTGCTGATCTGGGCCGCTGATCGACTGGTTACCGGCGCCTCGGCGCTGGCTCGCAACCTGGGTGTCTCGCCCCTGGTAGTCGGCCTGACCATTGTCGGCTTCGGCACGTCTGCGCCCGAAATGCTGGTCTCGGCCATGGCATCTTTGCGGGGCAACCCTTCCCTGGCAGTCGGCAACGCGATTGGCTCCAACATCGCCAACGTCGGACTGATCCTGGGCCTGACCGCAATGATCTACCCGCTCAAGGTCGAGCGCATCACGCTCAAGCGCGAGTTTCCCGTGCTGGGCTTCATCATGCTGCTGACCCTGGCCCTGATGTGGAACCTGAACCTGAGCCGAGTCGACGGCATGATCCTCGCCGCAGCCCTGGTCGCGCTGGTCGCTGCCATGGTCGCGCTGGGCCTGGCCCGAGGCGAATCCGACCCGCTGACCGCCAGCCTGGCGGAAGGGGTTCCCGAAGGCATGAGCACTCGGACCGGGCTGGGCTGGACCCTGCTGGGCCTGGTATTGCTGCCGCTCAGTGCGCATATCCTGGTCAATGGCGCCGTCACCCTGGCCCTGATCGTTGGCGTCTCCGAGGCCGTGGTCGGTCTGACCATTGTCGCCCTTGGCACCAGCCTGCCCGAATTGGCGGCAGCCGCCACCAGTGCCCTGAAAAAGGAAGACGATCTGGCCATCGGCAATATCCTGGGCTCGAACATGTTCAACCTGCTTGGCGTCCTCGGCATTGCCGCGCTTGTTCACCCGCTCTATATCGACCCGATTCTGCTTCAGCGCGATGTCACGGTCATGTTTGTGCTGACCTTGTTGTTGTTCGCGCTGATCTGGCGCAGAAGTGGGCCCGGACTGATCAGCCGGCCGGTCGCCGTCCTGCTGTTCACAAGCTTCATCGTCTACCAGGCCACCCTGATTTATGTTTCTCTCGCCGCCTGATGATCGGCACAGGGGCTAAACTGCAACCATGACTATCGCCCCCACCATTGATGCTGCGCGCCTGCTCGCCGCCGCCACCGAGGTCCTGGAGACCGAGGCCGCCGCCATTCATGCCCTCACCCGGCGTATCGACCAGACCTTTGTCGCCGCCTGCCGCCGCATGCTGGAATGCCAGGGTCACCTGATCGTTACCGGCATGGGCAAGTCCGGTCATATCGGGCACAAGATAGCCGCCACGCTGGCCTCTACCGGCACTCCCGCTTTCTTCGTTCATCCGGCCGAGGCCAGTCATGGTGATCTGGGCATGATCCGGCGCGAAGATCTGCTGCTGGCCTTGTCCAACTCCGGCGAAACCGAGGAAGTACTGCGCCTGCTGCCGGTGCTCAAGCGCCTGGGCGTGGGCCTGATCGCGATGACCGGCAACCCGGGTTCGACCCTGGCCCGGCACGCCGACATCCATCTCGACACCAGCGTTGACCAGGAGGCCTGCCCGCTGGGGCTGGCCCCGACCGCGTCGACATCGGCCCAGCTTGCGCTCGGTGATGCCCTGGCCGTGGCCCTGCTCGATGCGCGCGGATTTACCGCCGACGATTTCGCCCGATCCCACCCCGGCGGCAAACTGGGTCGCAGGTTGCTGGTGACCATTGCCGATGTCATGCATGGCGGAAACGATCTGCCCCGGGTCCAGATTGAAGCCAGCCTGGCCGATGCCATTGTCGAAATGACCCGCAGTCGGCTCGGCATGTGTGCCGTGCTCGATGCGCAGCAAAGAATCGCCGGCGTGGTCACCGATGGTGACCTGCGTCGCCACGTCGATGAACTGGCCAATATTCGAACCATGCCAGTCACCCGCATCATGACACCCCATCCACGCACGATCAGCGCTGATGAGCTTGCGGCCAAGGCGGCAGAAGTGATGCAGCATCACCGCATCCAGGGACTGCTTGTGACCGATCAGGACGGTCGGCTGATCGGCGCACTCAACTTCCAGGACCTGCTCCAGGCCGGCGTGGTATGAAATCGAACTGGCCCGAAGAGTTGGTGCAGAAAGCCCGGCAGGTTCGAGCCGCCGTGTTCGATGTCGACGGCGTGATGACCGATGGCCGGCTTTACTACGCTGAGGACGGCGGAGAATTCAAGGCCTTTCACACCCGCGACGGCCTGGGCCTGAAAGGCCTGATCAACCAGGGCATCGCTGTGGGCGTCATTACCGCCCGTCAATCGAATATCGTGTCGCGACGCATGCAGGAACTGGGCATCCAGCACT
>RECK01000122.1 GCA_007694055.1 Wenzhouxiangella sp. | reverse complement strand
ACAGGGCGCCATCCAGGCTGCCGGTTTCAAAGTCGCCGTTGACCAGGCTTGCACCGCTGGCGCTGATGTCGAACATGAAAAAATCCCCAGATCAATCGTGTCCGCGTCGGATCGCGGTCCATCTGGGAGATTACTTCGAGGAAGTTACAGGCTTGCTACAGCAATGCCCTGCAGCAGCGCGTTCAGTCGCTTGCGCTGATTGCAATGATGTCGCCGTTGGAAAAGGCGTATTCACGGGCGTAGTTGAGCTCGCCGGTGCTGTCGGCGTGGATGGTGTAGACCGGTTGTTCGCGCTCAATCGAGTCACCCAGCCGGCAGTGCAGCTCGATGCCGGCGGCCGGTGCGCCGGGTGCGCCGGCCAGTTTGGCCACCCGTGACAGGCGACGATTGTCCATTTCCTTGACCACGCCGGCCTGCTTGGCCAGGATGACGTATTGACGGCGCGAGCTCGGGGGTTTGCGCATGCCGCCCTGGGCTGAGCAGATGGCCTCGAACTTTGCTGCGGCTGCACCCGATGCCAGGGTTTTCTCGGCCAGGCCATGACCTTCCCCAGCCGCGGCAGCACCGGCCAGCTCCAGCAGCTCGCCGCTGAGCATCAGCGCACGCTCGCGCAGATCGGCCGGGGCATTGGCATGGTTGCCGAGTACGGCAATGATGTCACGCGCTTCCAGGGCCGGGCCGATACCGCGACCGACCGGCGCGCTGCCGTCGGTGATCAGCACCCGCGTGGCCAGGCCAAAGTGTTCAGCCACGGACTTCAGGCGCTGCCCCAGCTCCTCGGCCTCGGTGCGTTGGCGAATCTTGGCGGTTGGACCAAAAGGCAGATCAAGAACCAGGTGGCTGCTGCCGGCAGCGATCTTCTTGGATAGAACCGAGGCCACCAGTTGGGCTTCGGCATCCAGGTCCATGACCCGGGCCACCCGGATCAGCATGTCATCGACCGGACTCAGACGCACGGCACCGCCCCAGACCACGCAGCCACCCTCGCGCTCCACCACCCGGCGCATCGCCTTCAGGTCCAGGTCCACGGGGGCGAGCGTTTCCATGGTGTCGGCTGTGCCTGCCGGTGAGGTAATCGCGCGCGATGATGTCTTGGGCATCCACAGGCCACAGGCGGCAATGATGGCGACGACCAAAGGTGTGGTGCGATTGCCGGGCAGACCGCCGACGCAGTGCTTGTCGACGATCGGTTCGCGTCCCCACTTGAGGGTGTCTCCGGCACCGATCATGGCATCGGTGAGCGCTGTTACCTCGCCCTCATCCAGGCCGGCCGTGGCCATCACCGTCAGCAACATGGCGATATGAATATCCGCGTAACGCCCACCGGCGACGTCGGTGATGATTTCCTTGAGCGCCTGGCGGGTAAAACGGCGTCCCCAGATACGGCCGCGCACCAGGCTCAGCGAGTTGAGCGGCTGCGGGTGGCTGAGGTGGACTTCGGCCCCTTCGTTGATCTGCAGTCTCCGCCAGGCCGATTCCGACAAACCGGCCTCACCGGGACCAAGCCAGTCAGAGTCGATCTGGTACAGGGTGGCGATGATGCGGTGGTTGCCGTTTTGCACCCGCACCCGGGCGTGGGCACTGAATCCCTCGGAGCGACAGACCGGGCAGTCACGACGGGTCAGGATCACTGGCTGGTCGTGGGTGTCCAGGGCAATGCGCCGGGCGCGCAGGTTGTTGGAAGGCTGGCTATCCACGCCGTTGGGGCGGGCACTCATGTCAGCGAATAGGGCTCAAGGGCTTCGGGTACCAGGCAAGGATAACCAAGCTCTTCCTCGATTCGCTGGCGCAAGGTGTCCGAAGCCGCCGGTTCACCATGAACGATGAAGATCCGGCGTGGTGGTCGTTCGAAGGCCGCCAGCCAGGCCAGGATCTCGTCGGCATCGGCATGGGCCGAGAGCATGTCCAGGTTGCAGACTTCGGCACGCACGGGCCAATGCTGGCCGTGGATCTTGATGGTTTCAGCGCCTTCCAGCATGGCGGCACCCCGGGTTCCGGCAGCCTGGTAGCCGGAAAACAGGATGCTGTGGCGCGGATCCGGAGCGTAAACCTTGAGATGATGCAGCACCCGACCGCCGGTTGCCATGCCGCTGCCGGCGATGATGATCTTGGGTACCGGATCCGCGTCAAGACGCTTGGATTCCTCCGGATCATGGACATAGCGCGGCAGGCTGCAGGCCGCCTCGGCCTCGGCCCGGCTGAGCCGATGGTCGTCCGGGTGGTTGGCGAACACTTCGGTGGCGTTGATCGCCAGCGGAGAATCCAGGAACACGGGAACGCGGGGGATGCGACGCGCATCGATCAGGCGCCTGAGATGATGCAACAACAGCTGGGTACGACCGACGGCAAAAGCCGGGACAATGACGGTGCCTCCGCGGGCAACCGTTTTGCTGACCACCTCGGCCAGGGCCTGTTCCGGGTCACTGCGATCGCGGCGGCGATTGCCGTAGGTGGATTCAAGCACCAGGTAGTCGGCGAACTTGATCTGCTCAGGCGGCGGTATGGTGGCACTGCCGTCGTGGCCCAGGTCACCGCTGAACACCACGCGGTTTCCGTCAATGGTGAATTCAGCCATGGCCGCCCCCGGAATGTGTCCGGCGCGGCGGAACATCAGCTCGGTACGGCGATCGAGTTTTCGGGTCTTGGCAAAGCGCAGACTCTTAAATTGTTTCAGGCTGGCTTCGGCATCGGCCTGGGTATAGAGCGGGCGCGCCGGTTGATGGCGCGTATGGCCGTAGCGATTGGCCAGCGCGGCATCCTTTTCCTGGATGAAACCAGAGTCCGGCAACAGGTAACGGCACAGATCGCGGGTCGCCGGCGTAGCATAGATGGGGCCGGTGTAACCATCACGACACAGTACCGGCAAAAAGCCGGAGTGATCGAGGTGAGCATGGGTCAGTACCACGGCATTGATCTGGCGCGGTGAAAAGGGCAGCTTGGCCCAGTTGCGCAAACGCAGCTGCTTGTAGCCCTGGAACAGGCCGCAGTCGACCAGGTACTGGCGCTTTCTGACCTGCAGCAGGAACCGCGAACCGGTTACCGTGCCCACCGCACCCAGGAATCGGAGTCTGGCAAAGGCTTCGCTCATCGGGTCATTCGGTCCATGCCGACCCGATGCCGGCAAGCGTCTTGGGCGAGATGAATGCGAACGCTCATGATGGTTTTGAAACGCTTGAATCAGTCGTCATCATACGGCAAAAGCGCTCCAGCACCTGGCTACCCTGCGGGGCCGATTCCAGGCTGGCGAGCAGGCGTTCGGAGGCGATTCCTTCGCCGGCCAGAACGGATGCGCGCGATTCGATGTAGGCGGCCATCACCGCGCGATCGAACTCGGGATGAAACTGCAAACCCCAACTGCGATGGCCGAAGTGCAGGGCGTGGTGAGGGTCATGCTCGGCCCGGGCGAGAACGCGGGCGCCGGGCGGCGGCTCCAGAACCACCTCGACATGGGTGACCTGGAATTTGGCCTCGGGATGACAGCTGCCCAGCAAGGGGTCATCCTCGGCAAGGATGCGGACCTGGCGCGTGCCCATGTGGCGACCGCGGGGGTTGGGGCCAACGCGGCCGCCCAGCGCATGGGCGATCAGCTGGTGCCCATAGCAGACACCCAGCAGAGGCCTGGCCAGGGCGTGGAAGTCACGCAGCCAGGCAGCCGTACGCTCCGACCACTCGGCTCGATGGGAGACCATGGCCGGAGAGCCAGTGACCAGAACCGCGCCAACCGAACCCGGATCGGCCGGGAGCTCCTCTTCATCGTGAACCGAGACCACCGTACAGTCCGCTTCCGACAGCGCCATGGACTGGCGAAACCAGGCGTCGAAGTCACCGTGCCGCCTGCGCACTTCGGTGACTGCCGAGCCGGTCTTGATAATCAACAATCGGGTCAAAATCAAACCCCTTTTCCGGCATGAGTCCAGGCGCAAAGATACCGCAGGCGAGATGAGACCGGCAGACCGTTATACTTGGAGGCCCGATTTATTGGCCAACGAGCTTCGCGAAGTGAATTTTCAGGATTTCATCCGCACCCTGGACGGTTTCTGGGCCGAGCAGGGCTGCGTGCTGACCGCGCCACTGGACCTGGAGGTCGGTGCCGGCACCTTCCATCCGGCGACCTTTCTGCGGTCCATCGGTCCCGAACCGTGGAATGCAGCCTATATCCAGCCTTGTCGTCGTCCCACCGACGGGCGCTACGGGGAAAACCCGAATCGACTGCAGCATTATTACCAGTACCAGGTGGTGATGAAACCCTCGCCACTGAATTTCCAGGAGCTGTATCTGGCCTCACTCGATGCGGTCGGAATCCAGCCCGATATTCACGATATCCGCTTCGTCGAAGACAACTGGGAATCACCCACCCTGGGCGCGTGGGGCCTGGGCTGGGAAGTGTGGTTGAACGGTATGGAGGTGACCCAGTTCACTTACTTCCAGCAGGCCGGCGGGTTGGAGTGCAAGCCGGTCATGGGAGAGATCACCTACGGGCTGGAACGCCTGGCCATGTACTTGCAGGGCGTGGAGTCGGTATTTGACCTGGTCTGGACCGACGGCCCGAACGGACCGGTCACCTACCGCGAGGTCTTTCACCAGAACGAGGTCGAGCAGTCAACCTACAATTTCGAACATGCCGATACGAGCAGCCTGTTTGCCTGGTTCGATACCTGTGAATCGCAAGCCCGCAGTCTGGTCGAATCCGGTCTGCCGTTGCCGGCTTATGACCAGGTCTTGAAAGCCTCGCATACCTTCAACCTGCTCGACGCCCGCCAGGCCATCTCGGTGACCGAACGCCAGCGTTACATCCTGCGGGTCCGCGATCTCTCGCGCCTGGTCGCCGAGGCCTATTTTGCCCGGCGTGAAGCACTGGGCTTTCCCGGCCTGCGCAAGGAGGTGGCGGCATGAGCGAACGCGCCGACCTGCTGATTGAAATGGGCTGCGAAGAATTGCCGGCTCGCTTGCTCGAAGCCCAGTCGCGGGGTTTGGCCGAGGGCCTGGGACGGCGCCTGGCCGAGGCCGGCCTGATCAGCGATGCTGACAGCGGCCATGTCCTGGCCACACCACGCCGACTTGCCGTGCGTTTTCCCGACGTGCTGGCGCGCCAGCCTGATCGTGAACTGGAGCGCAAGGGACCGCCTGAAGCGGCCGCCTTCGATGACCATGGAAAACCGACCCGGGCCGCCGAGGGTTTTGCCCGCAGCGTTGGCCGCGCCGTCGAAGACCTGGAACGCCTGGAGAACGAACAGGGTCGCTGGCTGTATGCCCGGATCACGGAAAGTGGTCGCAGTCTGGGCGAGTTGCTGCCGGATTGCCTGGAGGCAACGGTTCGCGACATGGCCGGGGCACGTTCCATGCGCTGGTCGGATCGCAGCGAACGTTTTCTGCGTCCAGTGCGCTGGCTGCTGGTTTTGCATGGTCGGGAAGTTCTCAAGCTCAGCGCCTTCGGGCTCGAAGCTGACCGCTACACCCAGGGTCATCGCATTCACGGCAGTGGCCGTCATCCGGTACCGGCAGCCATCGATTACGAGGCCGTGTTGCATGAGGCCCATGTCCTGGCTGACCCAGCCAAGCGCCGGCAGCGAATCACCGGGCAGGTTGAGCACCTGGCCCGGGAAGCCGGGCTGGCCGCCAATGCGCCGCCCGACTTGATCGATGAAAACGCGGGACTGACCGAGTGGCCCGTGGCCGTGATCGGCGATTTCGATCCGGCTTTTCTCGAAGTGCCGGCCGAAGCCTTGATTTCGTCGATGCAGCAGCATCAGAAGTGCTTCCCGCTGTACCAGGCCGATGGTCAGCTGGCCAGCCGTTTCATTGCTATCGCCAATATCGAAAGCCGGGATGTGGCGGCCATGGTTTCCGGATTTGAACGCGTGATCAGACCGCGCCTGGCTGACGCCCGGTTTTTCTGGGACCAGGACCGCAAGACCCCGCTGACAGAGCGCCTGGATCGGCTCGACCAGGTACTTTTCCAGGAAAAACTGGGATCATTGGGCGCCAAGGTTCGGCGCCTGATCAAGCTGGCGGCTGAACTGGCACCGTACTTCGATGCCAGCGCGGAGCTGACACAACGTGCCGCTGGCCTGTGCAAGTCGGATCTGGTCACGGAGATGGTGGGTGAGTTTCCTGAACTGCAGGGAATCATGGGCATGCACTATGCCCGCCACGACGGAGAAGATGAAGCAGTGGCTGCGGCAATCGCCAGTCACTACCAGCCGCGTCAGGCCGGCGATGCGCTGCCGCTGGACAGCATCGGCCAGGCGCTCGCAGTCGCCGACCGGCTGGACTCCCTGGTCGGAATTTTTGCAGCAGGTCAGAAGCCGAAAGGAGGCAAGGATCCCTTCGCCCTGCGCCGTGCAGCCCTGGCGCTGGTGCGCATACTCGAAGACAGCGGGACGAGCTTGAGTCTGGTCAGCGCCATTGGCCTGGCGGTAAAGACCCTGCAGGATCAAATCGACATGGACGAAGGCGTGGCCGGGGAAGTCGAGGCATTCATCCTCGAGCGCCTGAAGTCCCATGCCGCCGACTGTGGCATCGACACCAACAGTTTCCTGGCGGTAGCCGCCGGACGCCTGGGTTCGATTGCCGATTTCATGGCCCGTGCCCGTGCCGTTCAGGCCTTCGCCGACCAGCCCCAGGCCGAGTCCCTGATCGCTGCCAACAAGCGTGCCAGCAATTTGTTGAAGCAGGCAGAAAGCGACTCGTTCGGTACAGTTGACGACGCTTTGCTGGAAGATAGCGAAGAAAGGGCTTTATACGCTGCCATCGTGCAGGTCGAATCCCGGCTTGTCGCTCAGCTCGAACACAGTGACTATGCGACGGCCCTGGCCACGCTGTCGGAGCTCCGCGACCCGGTTGACCGCTTCTTCGATGCAGTCATGGTCATGTGTGATCAGCCGCAGCTGCGCCGCAATCGTCTGGCCCTGCTCGGTCGGCTGCGCGGGCTGATCATCGACATCGCTGACCTGGCCCGGCTGGGACGCTGATGGCCCGTCCCACCCCGCCTGTGCTGGTCCAGCGTGAGCTGATGCTTGCTGACGGGCAACCCGATCCGGAGCGCATGGAAGAACTGGTTGCTTTCCAGCGCAGTGGGCGCCGGCTGCTTCTGGTAGCCGAACAACCTACGCGCTGGCGACCCACCCGCAAGGCCGTGGACCATGATCTTGCCTTGCAGCAGCAATTACACCAGTTGTTGCGCCGGGCAGGTGCTGAACTCGATGGGGTGGTTTACCTGGCGACCGGATTGTTTGCGCGCAAGCGCCACCGCCTGCAGGAGCTCGAACAACTGGCTGATCGCTACGACATCAGCTCCGGTGAACTGATCCTGGTCGGACGCGATGCGGTCTTGCTGGAATCGATCATCATGGCAGGCGGACGAGCCCTGGCCGTGGGGGAAATTCGGGTTTCCGGTGCGACCCGATACCCGAACCTGCGGGTCGCGCTGGATGCGCTCAGTTGAGCAGGTTCAAGGTCTTGCTGAACCCGGCCCGCATACGACGGGCCGGATGAAAGCGATCAGACATCAAGGTTGGCAACGCGGAGCGCGTTTTCCTCGATAAAGGCACGCCGGGGTTCCACTTCATTGCCCATGAGCGTGGAGAAGATTTCATCGGCACCGACCGCGTCTTCGATAGTGACTTTCAACAGCCGACGCGATTCCGGATTGACCGTGGTTTCCCAGAGTTGATCCGGGTTCATTTCCCCCAGGCCCTTGAAGCGCTGGAAGCTTCTGCCCTTGCGTGACTCGGCCATCAACCAGTCATAGGCCTCGCTGAAGCGGCGTACAGGTCGTGCCTGGTTGCCGCGTTCGACGCGGGATTCAGCGCCAACCAGATCGGCAACCACGCGACCCACCCGGGCAAACTGCCGGTACTCGGGCGACTGAAAGAAAGCGGTATCCAGAATGGTGTCCTGAACGACGCCCTGGGCGTGTCGTGAAACCACCACCCCGCCGCCACTCAAGGGTCGCATATGCCAGATCACCCCGGCCGGCGTCGCCGATTCCAGGCGCTTGCGAAAACCTTCGCTCCAGGCCTCAATGTCAAAGCCGTCTTCAAGAGAAAACGCATCAAAATCAATTAGTTGTTCGATAACGTCCTTGTCGTGACGGAGCTTCAAACGGGCAGCCACCAGGCGCGCCTGCTGGAAATTCCGCAGCAGTTCCTCAAGGGCCCGATCCTCGATGGCCGGCCCATCCGCAGCCGGGTACAGACGTGCGCCGTCCATGGCCCGCTCCAGCATGTAGCGGTTCATTTCGGCCTCATCCTTGAGGTACCACTCCTGCTTGCCCTGCTTGACCTTGAACAGCGGCGGCTGGGCGATGTAGATATGCCCGCGCTCGATCAGCTCTGGCATCTGGCGGTAAAAGAACGTCAGCAACAGCGTGCGGATATGCGAACCATCGACATCAGCATCGGTCATGATGATGATGCGGTGGTAGCGCAGCTTGTCCGGATCGAACTCGTCCTTGCCGATACCGGTACCCAGGGCAGTAATCAAGGTACCGACCTCGGCTGAGCCCAGCATCTTGTCGAACCTGGCCTTCTCGACGTTCAGAATCTTGCCTTTCAACGGCAGGATGGCCTGGTACTTGCGGTTACGCCCCTGCTTGGCAGAGCCGCCGGCGGAGTCACCCTCGACGATAAACAGCTCGGACAGGGCCGGGTCCTTTTCCTGGCAGTCAGCCAGTTTGCCGGGCAGGCCGGCAACATCCAGCACGCCCTTGCGGCGGGTCATGTCGCGCGCCTTGCGGGCCGCTTCGCGGGCCCTGGCCGCTTCTATGACCTTGCCGACAATCAGCTTGGCATCATTCGGGTTTTCAAGCAGGAAGTCGCGCAGGCTGTCAGCCATCACCGCTTCGACCGCCGACTTGACGTCCGAGGAAACCAGCTTGTCCTTGGTCTGGGATGAAAACTTCGGATCCGGCACCTTGACCGACAAAACGGCAATCAAACCTTCACGGCAGTCATCACCCGTGGTCTGTACCTTGGACTTCTTGGCCAGACCCTCTTTTTCGATGTAGGCGTTCAGGGTGCGGGTCAGCGCAGCGCGAAACCCGGCCAGGTGGGTACCGCCATCTTTTTGCGGAATGGTGTTGGTAAAGCAGAACACGCTTTCCTGGTAGGCATCCGTCCATTGCAGGGCAGCCTCGACGGTGATGTCGTCGGAGTCGGCAGAAAAGTGCAACGTGTTCGGGTGCAGGGGCGTTTTCTTTCCGCTCAGGTGCTGGACAAATGAGCGAATGCCACCCTCGTAGCGGAAACGGTCGCTCTTGCCACTGCGCTCGTCGTTGATATCAATGGCAATACCGGAGTTGAGAAAGCTCAGCTCGCGCAGGCGCTTGGCCAGGATATCGTAGTGAAACTCGATATCGCTGAAGGTTTCAGCGCTGGGGTAGAAGCGAATCTGGGTGCCGGTACGATCGCTGTCGCCGGTGGCGACCAGCGGCGATTCCGCGACCCCGTGGCGGTAAGTCTGCTGCCATTTCTTTCCCTGGCGGTGAATGACAAGTTCAAGGCGCTCGGACAGGGCATTGACAACGGATACACCAACCCCGTGCAGACCGCCGGAGACCTTGTAGGAATTATCGTCAAACTTGCCGCCGGCATGGAGCACGGTCATGATCACCTCGGCCGCCGACAGGCCTTCTTCCTCGTGCATGTCGACCGGGATGCCGCGACCATTGTCAGTCACGCTGACCGAACCGTCGTCGTGGAGGAGTACCTTGATTTCGTTACAGTGACCGGCAAGGGCTTCGTCGATGGAGTTGTCGACCACCTCGAAGACCATGTGATGCAGGCCGGTGCCATCATCGGTATCCCCGATATACATCCCCGGTCGCTTGCGAACAGCGTCGAGACCCTTGAGAACCTTGATACTGCCCGAGCCGTAGGTTTCTTCTGTCATCTGGCTTTGTTCAATCCATCAATCAGTTGGCGCAACACAAGCCTGCAAGTATAGCATCGCTGGACGCTCCCTTTTCCCGGGTGACTTCGTATCGCGGGCCGGGGGCCATGGGCAAACAGGGCGGCTTCGAAAACAGGGGCTTGGGTACCCAGGTGCCGAGCGGGTTTGGGTTTGGGTTCATGCCCATGCCTCTGGGGCTGTTCGAGCTTGGTCCCCGGGGACGTGGCCCCGGGCTACGCTGATCGGGTTGGAAGCCAGGAAACCAATCGCAACGCGCGGTATCTTTCCGCTGCATATCCCATCGCGCCCAATCTCTCTGGTGCAGTACCCGTAAATCTTCGGCGTACCGGCAAACAATCAACCAGAACTACGCCCCCGCCACAATCCCGCCATGTTCCACGTGGAACATTTTGAAAGCCTGGGCGGGTGGGGCCGTCGTCGTAATCCAGGTTTGGTATGGCTGGGCCGGAAGCCAATCAAGCAGCACATCAAGATGACGTGCATCCAGCTCAGAGACTGGATCGTCCAGTAACAGCACCGCTGGCACTGGCGCGGCCTGCTGGAGAATTATCAACTGGGACAACAGCAGGCTGACAGCAAGCAGTTTCTGCTGCCCTCGTGACAACTCGATTGCCGCAGGGTGGCCACCGCTGGTCAGACGCAGGTCTGCCCGGTGTGGCCCGCGCTGGGTAAAGCCGCGCTCTCGATCACTACCGCGCTGCTGATCCCAGGCTTCGGCCAGGGAAGTCCCCGCAGGATGGCCGCTTCGATAGGCCAGCTCGATCTGTCCCGGCAAGCGAAAAGCGAGGGCATCCTGCAGTGATGCCATGGTCTGGCGAAGCAGGGAAACCTGAACCTGACGCAGCCGGTTTATTTCCTGGCCGGCCGACGCCATCGGCGCCTCCAGGGCCTTGATGGTGCGTTCGGCAGCGGCTGCCTTGAGGGCCGCATTGCGTTGCCGCAACAGGCGAGAGTAACGTTGCCAGCTTTGCAGGTAGTCAGGTTCCACGTGGAACAATTGCCAATCCAGGTACTGACGCCGCCGCTCGGGACCACCGTCTACAAGCCGGTGACTGTCCGGCTCAATCAACACCAGGGGCAGGGCAGCGGCGAATTCGCTCAAGCGCTGGCAATCGCGGCCGTCGATGCGACCGCGCCACTCATCGCGAGATCGCTCGATACCCAGGGTCATGCCACGCTGAAGGCGGGCCACTACGCGCAATGATTCGTTGCCATGAGCAATAAGCGGAGCAACCTGCGCCGATCGGAATGAGCGCCCCCGGGCCAGCAAGTGGATGGCTTCAACTACGCTGGTCTTGCCGGCGCCGTTATCTCCGTGCAGACAGTTGACGCCAGGGGCAGGCGCCAACTCGACAGCAGCCAGGTTGCGGAAATCCCGGACGATCAGTCGTTCGATACTCAAGGCCTGCTCCGGATTGCGAACCCTGCCGTGATGCCGGGGCAAGACCGGTACGAACCAGGCATTTCAACCTTTGCAGGCAGCGCTGGTGCTTGAGCCCGCTGGCTATCTGACCCGCCTAGAGTTTCAATGGCATGACCACTTGCCTGACATCATCGGAGTCTATGGCCGTCACCAGGCAGGAGCTGTTGGCGTCACGGAGGGCGATGCGAACCTTCTCGCCATCAATGGAACTCAGGGCGTCGAGCAGGTAGTTGACGTTGAAACCCACTTTCAGATTCTGGAAACTGTGCTCGGCTTCGAGCTCTTCGACCGCCTCTTCCTGCTGCGGGTTGTGGGCCACCACGCGCACCGAGTTGTCATTGAGATCCAGGCGCACGCCCCGGTACTTCTCATTCGACAGGATCGCCGCCCGCTGCAGGGCGTGGGTAAACTCGCCGCGACCAATGATCAGGGCCTGATCCGTAGCCATTGGAATCACGGCCTCGTAATCAGGGAAACGACCATCGATCAACTTGGTGGTCATGACGATGTTATCCCGATCAACCCGCAAAAAGCCCTGACCCAGAACCACGTTGAGCGGCTCATCGATGTCATCGAGAATGCGGTTCAATTCCATCACACCCTTGCGCGGCACGATCAGGCTGCGCATATTGCCACTGACCTCGGCAGTCATCTCGGCCAGGGCGAGGCGATGACCATCGGTTGCTACCGCCCGCACCCCGTTGTCACGAAATTCCAGCAGCAGCCCGTTGAGGTAGTGACGCACGTCCTGATGAGCCATGGCGAAGCTGGTCTTTTCCACCAGCCAGCGCAACTTGCCCTGACTTAGCGAATAGCTCGCCAGGCTTTCGGCCTTGTCGCTGGAAGGAAATTCGGTGGCCGGCAGCGTAGCGAGCGTAAAACGGCTGCGTCCGGCATGAATGGCAAGCTTGTCGTCATTGAGCTGCACGTTCATCTGCACGCTCTCGGGCAATGCCTTGCAAATGTCGACCAGCTTGCGGGCAGGTACCGTGATGCTGCCATTCTGGGCCACTTCCGCCCGGGCCCTGGCAACAAGCTCTACCTCCATGTCCGTTCCGGTGATCCGCAAGCCTTCGTCCGTTGCCTCGATCAGGAAATTGGCCAGAACCGGCAGGGTCTGTCGGCGCTCAACCACGTTGACCACCTGGGCGATGGGGGCAAGCAAGGCTTCGCGTGCAATCGAGAATTTCATCGTAGCTCCTTCGGTCTCATGGCAACGTGGGTCGTTCGCTTCTGTTTTGTTTATAAATAAAAAGAACTAGTAGTAATAGGGCCTGTGGACGCCTTGATTTACCATTATTTTAATTCAATATCAGTAACTTACGTCGGAAAAGTCCGGTGCTAAACCCGGCTGTGAGACTGTGGATGCAATGTGGATAAGTCCCGCTCTCAAAGTTGTCCACAGTTTGCCCACTGCTTGCTGACTGTCTCACGAGGATAACTCCCGGGTCAGGCGGGCGCGCTCCTCGCGCAGCCGCCCGTCGGTATCGCACAACGCTTCAATTTTACGACAGGCGTGCAACACGGTTGTATGATCACGCCCGCCAAAGGCCTTGCCGATCTCGGGCAGCGAATGCTCGGTCAGCGTCTTGGCCAGGAACATCGCCATCTGTCTTGGTCTGGCAATCGACCGGGTCCGACGCTTCGATAACAGGTCGGCAACCCGCATCTGGTAAAAGTCCGCGACCGTTTTCTGGATATTCTCGATCGTGATCAGGCGATCGTGCACGGCGAGTACATCGCGCAGGATTTCCTGGGTGTAGTCGAGGTCGATGGGACGGCCCGAAAAGCGGGCATTGGCGATCAGTGAGTTGAGGGCACCCTCCAGATCGCGCACGTTCGAGCGCATGCGCTTGGCGATCAGGAAGGTAACTGAGTCATCCAGGTCCAGACCGCGTTCCAGCGCCTTTTTCTGCAAGATGGCAACCCGGGTTTCGAAATCCGGTGGTTCGATGGATACGGTCAACCCCCAGCCAAAGCGCGAGCGCAAGCGGGCTTCTATTCCGTCGACCTCCTTGGGATAGCGATCACAGGTCAAAATGATCTGCTGGCGCGATTCGAGCAAGGTGTTGAAGGTGTGGAAAAACTCTTCCTGTGATCGGTCCTTGCCGGCAAAAAACTGGATATCATCGATCAGCAGGGTATCGACCGAGCGATAACGACGCTTGAAGGCATCGATACTATCGCGACGCAAGGCCTGGATCATTTCACTGACGAATTTTTCCGAATGCAGGTATAGCACCCGCGCATCGGGGTTGTCAGCGGCGATCTGATGACCTGCCGCGTGCAGCAGGTGGGTCTTGCCCAGTCCAGTGCTGCCGTAAAGCAGGAGCGGGTTGTAAACCGTGCCGGGATTCTTCGCCACCTGGCTGGCGGCGGCAAAGGCAAGCTCGTTGGAGTTGCCCAGCACGAAGTTCTCGAATCGGTAGCGGTCATCAAGCCCCAGGGTATTGTCGCTGCGCGCTTGCGTCCTTGGGCTGCGGCGGACCGGCTGGGTACCCACTTCAACCGTAATGGTCTGACGATCCAGTCCTTCGGTGGTGTAGAAGTCCCGGATCATGTCCAGGTAATTGGACATGACCTGATCACGTACGAAATCGTTGGGCGCACTCAGGCGCAGCCCGCCATCACCGTTAACGACCGGGTGTAGCGGCCGAATCCAGGTGTTGATCTCTTCAAGCGGGACGCGACGCTCAAGCCGGTCGATACATTTCAACCAGCGTTGCAGCGTTTGATCAGATGGGGCTGATTCACTCATAGGGCGCCCAGTTTAGGCAACCTCCGGAAAATTATCCACAGGCGTGACCAGAGATTCCACCAATTCCGGTCAATATCAATTCGGACAAGCTACCGGGCCAGCATTCGAACCAGCCTGTGAAACGGCTGCAGATAAGCCTTTCAGGCCCAGGATTAGCGCAAGTGAGGTCTCGTCTTGCCATGTCGAAACCACGCGCTGCCCCGGAGCGAGACGCTCCTGGCCAGGAACTTTTGGATGGCATCGAGATTGACCCTTGCCAGGCCGCAGTCGACTTCTGCGATCTGACCGACGGCTGGATACTGGCCAAAGAACGTTTTGGCCGCCACCTTATGAGCCATTCCGGGCTGGTAAAACTAGACGTTGACCGCATGCTGGCAATGACTCCAGGACCTGAACCAGCAGTCAAAAAGGATTAATATGAACGGACAAACCTCGCCCGCTGTCAACCGGAAGCGCAAGGACCTGCATAACAATTTCCGGGTTAGACAGGGTGCTCCGGCAACGGACATTGCCGCCGAAAGGGCCAGGCCAGTGTTGCTTCAGCCCTTTTGCCGACTTGGTTGAGCCGGCTCGACGAACACCGGATTGATGCTGGATTCACACCGAATTCAGAACCTGGAGCGCCGGTCGGGTGACAGATTGATTGAAATCTGCACTTGAGTCGGGAGCCCGCTTCAAATAGGATGCTCTCTTTCAAACGTTCGACTCATTCTTTCGGGAATCAATTTATGAAACGACAGACACTCGGCTTGGGCTTCTGCCTGATCGCTGGCCTTGGCATTCTGGCCATGGGAATTAACGGGCATGCCCAGCAGGTAGAACCGGTTCTGGATACCAGCCGTTCGGTGGTGCAGGACACCAGCCAGTCACAAGGCCGCATCGACCAGCTCGACTCGCGCACGCAAACGCTGCTGAGCGACTACCGGGCAAACCTGAAACAGCTCGAGCAGCTGAATCGATACAATGCCTCACAGCAGCGTCAGGTCGACGCCCAGCGGCGTGAAATCGAGTCGCTGAACCGCGACATCAACAACATTGCCAGCCTGCAGCGCGCCGTGCAGCCGCTGATGGAAGACATGGTCGAAGCGCTGGCAGAATTGATCGAAGCCGATGTGCCCCTGCTGCTGGAAGAGCGCCGCCAGCGGGTTGAGCGTCTGCGGGGACTCATGGACGATCCGTCTCGCTCCCCCGCCCAGCGCTACCGTCTGGTCGTCGAGGCATACCAGATCGAGAACGAGTACGGTCGCACCATCGAGGCCTATCGTGACAACATCGAGGTCGATGGCCGCTTGTACGAAAATGTCGATTTCCTGCGCATTGGCCGTCTGGCTCTGATTTTCCGCACCGACGACGATCAGGTGCTCAAGCGTTTCGATGCCGACAGCCGTCGCTGGGTTGACATGGACAAGTCCCTGCTGGCGGACGTGAAGATGGCGTCCCGCATCGCCCGCGAGCAGATTCCGCCCGACCTGATGTTCATTCCGGTCACTGCACCACAATCGGCCAACTGAGGTGGAATTCAATATGTACAGCCAAGTCATTTCAAAATTCCGTCCAGCGGGGAACGCCGGCATGTCTATCAGCAAAAAGCCCCTGCGTGGTGTAGCAATCGCGGTTTTCACCGCGGTTCTGGCCTGTGCAGGAATCGCCCCGAGCGCCCTCGCCGGGCAGCCGGAATCCATCGACCAGGTTCTGCGTGCCATGCAGGAAGAGCGTCGCGCCGTCACTCGTGAGAACCAGGAACGAGAAGACCGATTCCGCAGGGAGCAGGCCACCCAGGAAGCAGAGCTGAATCGTCTGCGCCGGGAAGTGACTGCCGCCGAACAGGAAGCGACACGCCTGGAGAATCTGCGTGACCAGCTGGATCGTGACCTGGAAGAATTGCGCGCCACCCTGTCTGAACGCCAGGGCGAATTCGGTGAATTGTTCGGGGTAGCGCGTTCTGCTGCTGCCGACCTCAATGAGAACCTGACCGATTCCCTGATTTCTACCCAGCTCCCCGGTCGCGGAGAAGCCCTGTCGCGGATGGCTCAGTCCGGTTCTCTGCCGACCATCGATGAACTCGAGTACCTTTGGTACACCATGCTGCAGGAAGCCGGAGAGCAGGCCAAGGTGGTCCGCTACACCGCTCCGGTCATTCGCGGCGACAACCAGTCAGCCAACGAGACCGTGGTTCGTATCGGGCCATTCACCGCTTTCACCGAGCAGGGCTTCCTTGTTCCTCGTGAGGGTACCCTGCGCTACCTGGTCAGGCAGCCCGGTGGCGGTGCCGTCCGCGCCGCACGCGATGTCTACAACTTCCAGGGACCCGGTGTTACGCGGGGCCTGATCGATCCGTCACTGGGAACCTTGCTCGGCATGGTCGTGGAAACGCCCAACCTGCAGGAACGCATTGCCCAGGGTCGCGGGATCGGATACGCCATCATCATCGTTGCCGCCTTCGGTATCCTGCTGGCCGTGTTCCGCTGGTTGATGCTGTCGATCACGTCGATGAAGGTCCGGGCCCAGATGCGCTCATCCACGCCGTCCAAGGGCAATCCCCTGGGCCGCATCATGATGGCCTATGAGGAGAATCGCACCGAAGATCTGGAAACCCTGCAAATGCGGCTTGACGATGCCGTGCTCAGGGAGCTTCCACGCCTGGAGAGCGGGTTGAACCTGGTCAAGGTGCTGGCAGCCGTTGCACCCCTGATGGGTCTGCTTGGTACCGTCATCGGCATGATCGTGACCTTCCAGGCCATTACCCTCTTCGGTACTGGCGATCCGAAACTCATGGCCGGCGGTATCTCGCAGGCTCTGGTCACCACGGTGCTTGGTCTTATCGCCGCCATCCCGCTGCTGTTGCTGCATGCCTTTGCATCGGGAACGGCGCGTCGCTTGGGCCAGGTGCTGGAACAACAGTCGATCAGTCTGGTGGCCGAACCGGACGCTGATCAACGCTGATGCACCGCACCACTGAGGTGACAAACCCGTGCTAGAACTACTGATACCAGCCAACGCCATCGAGGTCATCGGCAATTTCCTCAACGCCGGTGGCCCGGTGGTAGTGGCTTTGCTCTGCAGCACATTCCTCATGTGGCTGCTGATCACCGAACGGGGTCTCTATTTCCTGTTCGGGCATCGGCGGCTGATGGGGAGGGCCCATGACGCCTGGGAAAACCGGGAAGACCGTCGCAGCTGGGAGGCCTATGCCTACCGGGAGCGACTGATCTCGGAAGTTCGAATCGAAAACCAGCGCCATCTGAACGTGATCAGGGCCCTGATCCTGATCACACCCCTGCTTGGCCTGCTCGGTACGGTTACCGGGATGCTTGAGGTTTTTCAGGTCATCGTTGACACCGGGGCCTCGAATGCCCGGTTGATGGCCTCAGGTATCTCCCGGGCGACCATTCCGACCATGACCGGCCTGGCCGTGGCGTTGACCGGCGTGTTGTCGATCAGCTACCTGGACAGAAAGCACACGCGATCCATCGCCGCACTGTCCCAGGACCTCAAGGTCGAAGCCGGCATGGGCCATGGCTCGCGTCGTCGTCTGTCGGGCTCCTCGCTGGAAGCCGGTGAGGTCGACATCACCCCGCTGCTCGATATCGTCTTCATCCTGCTGATCTTCTTCATTGTCACGGCAACGTTCCTGGACGAAATTGGTATCGGCATCAATACGCCGGACGAAACACCACCAGAGGAGCTGCAGCGGCCGCCGCCGTCGATGATCCTCAACGTGCGCAACGATGGTTTTGTCATGGTCGATGACGTGCGCCTGGCCGATCCCCGCTCGGTCACCCCGATTGTCGAAGCGTTCCGCGCCGAGAATCCGCAGGGCGTGGTCATGGTCAGTGCGGCCAGAGACGCGAAAGTTGAAACTACCGTGCTTGTTTTGGATCAAACGCGTATGGCTGGCGTTGAACCTGCCTTGACACTCCAGGCTCGACGATAGCGCTGATCAGGATGAATTGCCATGCTTAGACAACGCAGGAACACAACCGAAGACGAGGGCGACGTCAACGTGACGCCGCTGCTTGATATCGTCTTCATCATGCTGATCTTCTTCATCGTGACGGCCACCTTCATCAAGGAGCCAGGCGTGACGGTGCAACGTCCGCCGGCCGACAGCGCTGAAGAACAGCGGCTGGTCTCGATCCTGGTCGCCATTGATTCAGACAATCGCATCTGGATCAACCGCAACGAAACGCCGCTCGACGGCGTGCGCGTGGCGGTAGAGCGCCTGCGTCGGGAAAACCCGCGCGGCAGCGCGGTTATTCAGGCTGACGGAAGTGCAGACAGTGAATACCTCGTCGAGGTTCTTAATCAAATCCGCAGCGCCGGTGTTCAGGAAACGGTAGCGGTGTCCACGAGGCGATCATGAACGAAGTATTCAGACTGGCAACCGGCTTACCGGGTGCCGTAATCATCACCACGATCATTTTCTTGCTGCTGGCCTCGGTCATTTCGCGGCATCAGGATGTTGAGCTGACCGATGACATTTCGGTCCAGATCAACGTGCTTCGACAGCTTGAAGATCGCAGCACCCAGCGCATGGAAGATTTCCAGAGACCCGTGCTGGACCAGCCGCCGCCGCCGCCGCCCATGGTGACCGATCCTTCATTCCGGCCCTCCATGGATCCGGTTATGGGCGCAACGCCGGACCTGGGTAGTACGAATCTCGACATCGGTACCGGCTTCAATCCGGACCGTGACGCCCAGCCTCTGGTGCGTATTCCGCCCGAGTATCCGGGTCGCTGCTTCACGGGTGCACGACCGCTGGAAACCGTCGTGGTCGAGTTTGACGTGACTCCGGAAGGCACCGTCATCAATCCAAGAGTGGTCGAAAGCACCAGCACGTGTTTCAACCGCGCAGCCATACGAGCCGTTGAACGCTGGCGGTATCAGCCCCGAATCGTCAACGAGGTCGCCCAGCCCCGGTTCGGTGTCCGAACGGCGCTTGATTTCAGATTGGAGTAATGCCTGTGAGTTTGCAGTCGAAAAAACTGCTTGGTTCCCTGATTTTTCTGGTTGCCAGCCTGGTCGCGGTTGTCCCCGTGGCCAGCGCACAGTCGCTGAGTCAAAACGTTGCGGTTGATCTGCTGGCGGCCTACGAGTTGCTGGAGGAAGAGAAATTCCAGCAGGCCCTGACCAAGCTCAATGAGCTGATGGCGCGACGCGGCGACACCATGACGCCGTTTGACCGTGCATCCGTGCTCCAGATTCGTGGCTCGGTTCACGTCAACATGGACAATCTCAGTGAAGGTCTGGACGACTTCGCCGCTGCCTTGCGACTGGGTGCGCTGCCCGACGACCAGAACGAACGCCTGCGTTTCAACCTGGCCCAGCTTTACTTTGCAACCGAGCGCTACGAAGAAGCGATTCGTTTCTTCAACCAGTGGCTGGAAGGTGACGTCCAGCCTTCCGCCAACACCTTTTTCATGCTCAGCGCCTCGCACTACCACCTAAACCAGTACCGTGAAGGCTTGGCGCCTATCGACCGCGCCATAGAACTGGCCGAGGAACCCACCCGACGTTATTACGAGCTGAAGAATGTCCTGCTCAACCAACTGGGCATGGATGCCGAGCGCACCCAACTGATGAAACAGATGGTTGTTCTCTGGCCGGATGTGTTGTCGTTCTGGCGCCAGCTGTCTGCACTGTATCTCGACCAGGAAATGGAACTGGAGTCGTTCGGTGTGCTTGAGTCGGCCTACCTGGCGGGCTTGATCGAGGCTGAATCCGACATCACCCTGCTGGCCCAGTTTTATTCGTCTTTCAACAACCCGCATCGCGGGGCCAAGTTGATCGAGGAAGAGCTTGAGCGCGGTCGTGTAGAGCGCAACGTTGACAATCTTCAGTTGCTTTCCCAGCTTTGGAGCCAGGCCCGGGAGCACCGTCGTGCCATTCCGGTGCTTCGCGAAGCGGCGGGACTGTCCGAAACCGGCACGCTCTACTTCAGATTGGGGCAGGCCTTGCTGGCCGATGAGCGCAATGAAGACGCTGAAGTCGCTTTCGAATCAGCCATTGAAACGGGTGGTCTGCCGGATGCCACCCTGGCCGAAATCTATATTCTGCTGGGCACGGCCCGCTTCAACCAGTCGGGACCCGGTGACCGGGCCCAGCGCCAGGCTGCTGACCGTGCATTTGCCGAGGCCGAGCGCTTTGCAAGCACCCGTAGCCAGGCGCGCGATTGGCGGACCTATATTCGAGCGATCAACGACACGGAAAGCCGCCAGGCCATTCTGGAGCGGGAGCAAAGCGAGCGGCTGGCCGCTGCAGCTGCGGACCGTTTCCTGCAGTCCTGTCGAGCAATGCAGATCGCCGGACGCGAGCTTACCGATGAGTGTCGGCGCGCGCTTGAGCAAGCCGCGGATGCCCCGCCAACCGGCAGCAACTGATCCACGCTCCGCGCGGCGTCAATCTGCCGCCAAGATAAACCCCAAGGCCCGCACCATGTGCGGGCTTTTTT
>RECK01000132.1 GCA_007694055.1 Wenzhouxiangella sp. | reverse complement strand
GGGCCACTCGGCACCTGGCCTCTACCCTTCCAACCTCTTTTCCCGAAGTCGCGACCATGCGCTACGAGCAGTGCAGTCCACCTCCGCTCCCGGTGGTCCCCTGTCTGTTGCGAGATTCGGATAGACCCAAAAATTGCACTCCCCGTTGCGAATAGTCGCGACTTGGAAAAGCGAGTTTGGACGGGTGGGAACCCAGTGGCGAGTGGCCGCTAGCGGGATTGGGTTCAGATCCATACGCTTGGAGACATTCCGAACATGGACCCCCGAGACGTGGCCCCGACCACGCTGGGCCGTTTTAGCGTCTGTCGCCCATGACCAGGTCGGAGAATTCAACCAGCCCTGGCGGCTTGTCCAGCAACCGTGTTGCAGCCAGAAGCGCTCCGCGCGCAAATATCCTTCGATCGGAGGCACGGTGAGTCAGCTCCAGGCGTTCTCCGTCACCCAGGAAATAGACCGTGTGCTCGCCTGCTACATCGCCACCGCGCAACACGCCAACACCTATTTCGCCTCGACTGCGGGGAATACGATGACGACTTCGATCCTGGACCAGGGCCTCGCGTGTGACCAGGCCACGCGCGCCAGCCAGGGCCCTGGCGAGAGCCAGCGCCGTACCTGATGGCGCATCGATCTTGCGGCGGTGGTGCATTTCGGTCAGCTCGATATCGAAATCCTCTCCCAGCAACCGGGCCGCCTCGGTGGCCAATCGCAACAAAAGATTAAGGCCGACACTGAAATTGGCCGCGTGGCAGACCGGGACTGTGCGTGCCGCTTCGGATAGACGCTCGTGGAGCAGGCCGTCAAGCCCGGTGGTTCCGGTGACCAGCGGCAGTCGGTGACGAAGGGCGTAATCCAGTGTCTTTTCCAGCAAACGCGGGTGGGAGAAGTCGATAATGACGTCCGCATCAAGGTCCGGTTCGAAGAATTGCTCGCTGGAAGCCACGCCGACAATGGAAAACCGATCGTCCTCGGCCACCTCCTCGACCAGCGTCTGACCAATGGTTCCGCTGGCACCGCTTAGTAAGATTTGCAGGCTCATGCCGGCAAGGATAGCCGAAAAGCGAGTCCGCGGCTCCCTGCTGCAACGTGCCCTTGCAGGTTACAGGCCCATGCGATCGAAGAAACTTCTGACCTTGTCGGTCCAGCCCGAGGATTGCGGGTTGTGGTCGCTGCCTTCGCCGAAGGAGTCCTGGAACTGCCGCAACAGCTCTTTCTGGTCGCGGGTCAGGTTGACCGGCGTCTCGACGGTGACCCGACACAGGAGATCTCCGGCAGAGCGACTGCGAACGGATTGCACGCCTTTGCCGCGCAGGCGAAACAGCTTTCCAGACTGGGTTTCGGCCGGTATTTTCAGCATCACCGAACTGTCAAGTGTCGGCACCTTGAGCTGACCACCCAGGGCAGCGGTCGTGATGGGAATAGGCACCTCGCAATAGAGGTCATCGCCCTGGCGTTGAAACAGGGGATGTGGCCGCACGTGGATATCCACGTACAGATCGCCGGCATGGCCGCCCTGGGCGCCAGCCGCACCCTCCCCGCTCAAGCGGATGCGATCACCTTCGTCGACTCCGGCCGGAATCCTGACCTGCAGGGTCCGGGTTTCGCGCACCTGGCCGCTGCCATGGCAAACGTCACAGGGATCCTTGATCACCTTGCCGCTGCCGCCACAGGTCGGGCAGGTCTGCTGAACGGAAAAGATCCCCTGCTGCATCCGCACCTGGCCCTGACCGCCGCAGGTTGAACAGACTTCCAGCTTGCCACTTTTCGAACCTGTGCCGTCGCAGGTCGAACAGCGACCCACAGTGGGGATCCGGATTTCCTTTTCCGCGCCACTGACGGCCTCATCAAGATCCAGTTCCAGCGTGTAGCGAAGATCCTGGCCGCGACGGGAGCGCTGGCTCTGACGGCGTCGTCCGCCGCCAAAGATGTCACCAAAGATGTCACCGAAGATGTCGTTGATATCGCCAAAACCGGCGCCGGGGTTGCCCCCCATGCCGTTGACGCCTTCATGACCGAAGCGATCATAGGCCGCTCTCTTCTGATCGTCCTTGAGCACTTCGTAGGCCTTCCTGACCTCCTTGAAGCGGTCCTCGGCATCCGGTTCCTTGCTGACGTCGGGATGGTACTTTCGCGCCAGCCGACGGTAGGCCTTTTTCAGCTCATCGGCACTTGCAGTGCGGGTCACACCCAGGAGTTCGTAGTAGTCAGCCGGCATAGAGTCGTGGTTTGTTATTGCGTTGGCAGTTCGGACGCGATTGTTTTGCCAGATTCCAGGGCAACGAAACCGGCGAACCCTCTGGTCCGCCGGCTCGAAGCACGATCAGGGCAGCGCCCGGAGAAAGTGCGATTACTTCTTGTCGTCGTCGACCTCGGTAAATTCCGCGTCCACGACGTCGTCAGGACCTTGTTCGCTGGCACCAGCGTCCTGTTCGCCGCCGCCAGCCTCGGCACCGGCTTCAGCCTGGGCCTTTTCGGCAGCCTTCTGGTACAGCTCGGCACCGGCTTGCTGCAGCTCATTGACCGCCGCATCAATGGCTTCCTTGCTGTCACCCTTGATGGCTTCGTCAACCTTGCCCAGCGCATCTTCAATCCGCTGCTTGACGGCAGCGTCAAGGTTGTCGCCGTGCTCTTTCAGGCTCGTGCGGGTGCTGTGGGCAATGCCATCTGCCTGGTTACGTGCGGTCACCAGTTCGGCGAAACGCTTGTCTTCCTCGCGGTGCGCTTCAGCATCGCGAACCATGTTCTCGATCTCCTCCTCGTTGAGGCCGGAGCCGGCCTTGATCTCGATGCGCTGCTCACGCCCGGTAGCCTTGTCCTTGGCCGACACGTGCAGGATACCGTTGGCATCGATATCGAAGGTGACCTCGATCTGCGGCATGCCGCGCGGGGCCGCCGGAATACCAGTCAGGTCAAAACGCGCCAGAGATTTGTTGGCCGCAGCCTGCTCGCGCTCGCCCTGAAGCACGTGCACGGTGACGGCGCTCTGGTTGTCATCTGCGGTGGAAAACACCTGCGATGCCTTGGTCGGGATCGTGGTGTTCTTTTCGATGACCTTGGTGAAGACGCCACCCAGGGTCTCGATACCCAGCGACAACGGGGTCACATCAAGCAACAGAACGTCCTTGACGTCTCCGGCCAGCACCCCACCCTGAACGGCCGCACCCACGGCCACGGCCTCATCCGGGTTGACATCCTTGCGCGGTTCCTTGCCAAAGAAATCAGCCACTGCCTGCTGCACCGCGGGCATGCGGGTCTGACCGCCGACCAGGATCACTTCGTCAACTTCAGTCACCTTGAGGCCGGAATCGTTCAAGGCGGTACGACAAGGATCAATGGAGCGCTTGACCAGGTCTTCTACCAGCGACTCGAGCTTGGACCGGGTCACCTTGATATTCAGATGCTTCGGACCGGAAGCATCAGCCGTGATGTAAGGCAGGTTGACTTCGGTCTGCTGCGAGGACGAAAGCTCGATCTTGGCTCGCTCGGCGCCTTCGCGCAGACGCTGCAGCGCCAGAGGATCGTTATGCAGGTTGACACCCTGCTCTTTCTTGAACTCGTTGGCCAGGTAGTCGATCAGGCGCTTGTCGAAGTCCTCCCCACCAAGGAAGGTGTCACCATTGGTGGCCAGCACTTCAAACTGCATTTCACCATCGACATCGGCAATTTCGATAATGGAAATATCGAAAGTGCCGCCGCCCAGGTCATAGACGGCAATCTTGCGATCGCCGCTCTTCTTGTCCAGCCCATAGGCCAGCGCGGCTGCAGTTGGCTCGTTGATGATGCGGCGCACATTGAGCCCGGCAATCTTGCCGGCATCCTTGGTGGCCTGGCGCTGCGAATCATTGAAGTAGGCCGGCACCGTGATCACGGCTTCGCTGACTTCCTCACCGAGGTAGTCCTCCGCCGTTTTCTTCATTTTCATCAAGACGCGGGCCGAGATTTCCGGCGGCGCCATCTTCTTGCCGTCAACTTCCACCCAGGCGTCGCCGTTGTCGGCTTCGACAATCTTGTAGGGCACCAGCCCCTTGTCCTTCTGGACCACGTCTTCGGCAAACTTGCGGCCAATCAGTCGTTTGACTGCATACAGCGTCCGGTCCGGGTTGGTAACGGCCTGGCGCTTGGCCGGCTGCCCGACCAGCACTTCGCCGTCCTTGGTGAAGGCAACGGTGGAGGGTGTGGTGCGATCGCCTTCGGCGTTCTCGATGACGCGCGCCTTGCCGCCCTCCATGATGGCGACGCAGGAATTGGTCGTTCCCAGGTCAATGCCGATAATCTTGCTCATGGCTGTTTCAATCCTGTTCTTTGATAGATCGTTTCAAATCGAGAAAGACTCGATGCTCATGGCCGTTTAGTGGGGCTAACGGCACAACTTTTCAAATGCGGCCCCATTCAATCCGGGCTGCGAGCCACGATTACCCGGGCCGGCCGCAGCAAACGGTCGTGCAGACGATAGCCCTTCTGCAGCACGGCAATCACGGTATCGGGAGGGTGCTGGTCGGTAGGCTGCATGCTCATCGCCTCATGCCATTGCGGATCAAAATGCTTGCCTGCCGGATCCTCTTCCTCCAGCCCGAAACGGGTCAGGGCGTTGAGCAATTGGCGCCGGGTCAGGCTGAGACCCTCGCTCAAACTGCTGTTGTCGCCCGCGCTTTCCAGGCCTTGATCCAGGCTGTCGATTACCGGCACCAGGTCACGCAGCAGGCTGTCGACGGCGAAGCGCCGCGATTTTTCGATTTCCCGCTCAGCTCTTTTTTGCAGGTTATCCATTTCAGCACGAGTTCGAAGCAGGGCCTCGCGCAAGCGCCCAAGCTCCTCATCGCCCGTGTGCGAGCCATCGGCACCCTGATCCTGTTCCAGCTCGGCCTGGTCCTGCAAGGCCTCATCCAGCTGCTCTGCTTCATTCACCGGCGAGGACTCGTCGCTTGCGCCAACGCCATCGCCGTTCCTGTCTTGATACTCACCCATGGACATAAGGTTCCAGATTCATTCACCTGCGCGTTTAACTGGGGTTTCCCGGCCTGGAAAACAACGGGAAGCGATGCCTGATGGCGAATCCGTTCGGCCCGTGTAGAATTGCGCAGGTGACGCTGGCCTGAATCGACCCTGACGTTGCCGGACCATCCTGAAACCTGGTCGCTGCCAGCTGGGGACCTTCAATCAACTGATGCCACCATGCTGCGATCGCTATCCATCCACCATTTCGCCATCGTCAAGCAGCTCGAACTCGATTTCGAGCGCGGCTTTACAGCCATAACTGGCGAGACGGGCGCCGGCAAGTCGATAATCGTCGACGCCATGGGCCTGTTACTGGGCGATCGAGCCGACTCCAGCCTGATCGCCGCCGGCGAGGACCAGGCCGAGCTGTCGGCGCATTTCGACCTTGCCGAGCACGCCGCCGCCAGGCATTGGCTGCAGGAGCAGGCCCTGGCCGACGACGACGGACTTCTGATCCGACGCCTGTTGTCGCGACGTGGTCCGTCCCGGGCCTGGATCAACGGGCGCCCCGTTACCATCGGACAGCTTGCCGAGCTTGGCGAACTGCTGGTTGAAATTCACGGCCAGCACGAGCATCAACGGCTCGAGCGTCCGGACACCCAGCGCAACCTGCTTGATCAGCACATTGAACCGGCCGTGCTTGCGCGTGTCCGCGATTGCTGGCAGGCATGGCACGATGCCCGGCAAGCACTGGATGACTTCGAGCGTGATACCGGTGATGCCGCACAGGCCGAACTGTTGCGCTTCCAATGCCGTGAACTGGAAGATCTGGCGCTGGGGTCGAACGAGTTTGACGAACTGGAGCATGAGCAGGAGCGGCTGTCCCGCAGCGACGAAGTGCGCGCGGCGGTGACCCGGACGATCGCCCTGCTGGACCAGGACGACCAGCCAGGCATCCGAAGCCTGCTGCTTGAGGCACTGCATGCGCTGGGCGATGTACGCGCCCTGGACCCGCGCCTGGACGCCACGGCCGGGATGCTCGAAGAGGCACGCATCAATGTCGACGAGGCCGTCGCCGAGCTGGAGCGCCACGACAACGGTGACGAGGCCGACCCGGCCCGGCTGGAGCAGGTCAATAGGCGCCTGCAGAAATCACTGGATCTGGCCCGCAAACACCGGGTAACACCCCAGGAACTGCCTCGGCTTTGTGCAGATTTACGCGCACGCCTGGACCGCATCGACGACCAGGACCAGGAGCGACAGCGCCTGATCGACGAGCAGGACAAAACCCGCGCGCGCTGGCAGGACAGCGCAGAGCGCCTGAGACAGTCCCGACGAAAGGCCGCCGCTGCCCTCGAGCAACAGGTCAGCGCCAGCCTGGTTCGCCTGGGCATGGATCGCGCGCGCCTGGAAATCCGGGTCGACGGTGATGCCGACATGGCACCCTCTCCACACGGGCAGGACCGAATCAGCATCCTGTTCAGTGCCAACCCCGGCCAGCCACCCAAGCTTCTGGCGCGGGTAGCCTCAGGCGGAGAGTTGTCCCGAATCAGCCTCGCCCTGATGATTGCTGCACGCCCGCACGATGGACCCATGGTCCGGGTATTCGACGAGGTCGATGCTGGCATCGGTGGTGAAACCGCAGCCGTAGTCGGCCGCTTCCTGAAGCAGGCAGCCAACCATGGCCAGGCATTTTGCGTAACCCACCTGGCCCAGGTTGCCGCCTGCGCAGATCAACAGGTCAGGGTCAGCAAGTCACTGAGCGATCAATCCACACAGCTAACGGTCGCTACCCTGGACGCCGCCGGTCGCGAGCGGGAAATCGCCCGCATGCTGGGCAACCCGGACTCGGACCGCAGTCTCGCCCATGCCGCCGAACTGCTGGAGTCCAGCAAGGCCTGATCAGGTTTTGGGCTTGACTGGTCGCACGTACATGACCAGCGAATGATCGACGATCTGGTAGCCATGCTGGCGCGCGATTTCTTCCTGGCGCCTTTCTATCGCTTCATCGAAAAATTCGATGACTTCACCGGTCTCCATGCAAACCATGTGATCGTGGTGATCGCCCTCGTCCAGCTCGTAGCAGGCCTGCGCGGGCCGGCCACTGCCGTCATCGAACATGTGCTTGCGCACCAGCTGGGCCGACTCGAATTGGCTGAGCACCCGGTAGACCGTGGCCAGGCCGATATCTTCACCCTGATCGGTCAGCGCCCGGTAAATCTGGTCAGCGGTCATGTGCTTTTGATCGGTTTGCTCCAGCAGTCTGAGGATCTGCAGGCGAGGATGGGTCACCTTCAAACCGGCTTTGCGTAATTCCGTGGTTTCTTCCGACATCAATGCACCTGAACATTCGTTTAACCGGCCAGCCGAGCGCTTATTGTATCATTGGGTCTGTTTCGCTCTTTCCCGGATTTTCGAATGCTCAAGCGCATTACCCTGTGTGCCGTTCTGGCCCTTGGCCTGTCTGCATGCAACATCGTCTACAAGCAGGACATTCAGCAAGGCAACGTACTGGATGACGACGATGTCGCCCAGCTGGAAATCGGCATGACCAAGCGTCAGGTCCAGGTCCTGCTCGGCTCCCCCTCGGTGCAAAGCCCGTTCCACGAAGATCGCTGGGACTACGTGAACACCTTCGCGCCGCGCGGCACGAACAAGGTCAAGCGCGTTCTGACCCTGCGCTTCGAGGACAATCGGCTGGCGGCTCTGGAGGGGAGTTTTCTGGACCAGGACTCGGTCGCCGCTGAAGCCTTGCGTGATCTCCAGCGACGCGACGATCAGCCTATCCAGGATCTGGACTCCCTGCGCCGCGAGCAGTGATCAGGATTTTTTGGCGAGCGCTGCCAGCGCTCGCCGGACCGCCTTCGGGTCGGCCTTGAGGGGTCGGTAGACCTCCACCCGATCACCGTCTGATACGGTTTGTTCGGGAGGCACCTGCCGGCCGAAGATCCCGAGACGCTGTGGATCGACCTCGAGGCCGGGACACGCGGCGCTGATGTTTGCCTGCCTTGCCGCCTGCAGCACGGTCGTACCGGCCGGAACCACCAGCCGCACCAGGATCTGACGCTCGGCGTCTCCGGCAACCACCTCGACATTCAGGTCAGCGGCCATGCAGTTCCTCGGCGCGACGACAGAAATCATCGACCATGCGGTCGGCCATGCGGTTGAAACCGCGCCGAAACGGCAACATCAGCGCCGAGCGGGCCAGCGAGAACTGGAGGTCAAGACTGACCCGGGCACCATGCTCGCCCAGTGCATCAAACTGCCAGACACCGCCCAGATGGTCAAAAGGACCGGTTCGCAAGGCCATTTGCAGCCGGTAGCCGGGCACCAGGGTGTTTTCAGTCGTAAAACGCTGGGTCATGCCCGCGATACGCACTTGCAGCGTGGCCAACTGGTGATGCTCGTCTTCTTCATGCACGGTTGCCGCCTGAACCCAGTTGAGAAACTCGGGGTAGCGCGGCACATCCCTTACCAACTCGAACATCTGCTGGGGGCTGTAGGTCACGAGGGCGAAACGATGGACTTGCGTCATTCAGAATTTTCAAGTGTCGGGCGGGCCACAGAAGAATTGGGGGCTGCCGCAGTCCGGCGCAAGCATGGACCTGGGAGCGCAAACGATCTGACGAGCCGAGACCACCACCAGTCAACGCCACAAAAGCAGTAAAATACAGGGTTTATGCTCGTTCATCCTGGAGACCTTCAATGAACAAACCCGTACGCGTGGCCATTACCGGTGCCGCAGGCCAGATCGGCTACCAGCTTTGCTTCCGCATAGCCTCTGGTGACCTGCTTGGTCCCAATCAGCCCGTCATCCTGCAGCTGCTCGAGATTCCGCCGGCACTGGACGTGCTCAAGGGCGTGGTCATGGAACTCGACGATGCAGCGTTCCCCCTGCTGCAAGGGGTCGTGGCCACCACGGATCTGGAAGAGGGTTTCAAGGACGCCGACTATGCAATCCTGGTCGGTGCCAGGCCGCGCGGCCCCGGCATGGAGCGCGCCGACCTGCTGAGCGAAAATGGCAAGATTTTCGGCCCCCAGGGCAAGGCCCTGAATGCCGTGGCCAGTCGCGATGTCAAGGTGCTGGTTGTCGGCAACCCGGCCAACACCAATGCCCTGATCGCCCAGGCCAACGCGCCGGACCTGCCGGCCGAGAACTTTACTGCCATGACCCGCCTCGACCATAACCGGGCGCTGGCCCAGCTGGCAGCCAAAAGCAGCCTGCACCATACCCATATCAAGAAGATGACGATCTGGGGCAATCACTCCTCGACCCAGTACCCGGATCTGCACCATGCCCTGGTCGCCGGCAAACCGGCCCTGGACGGTATCGACCAGGCCTGGTACACCGACGAGTTCATACCCACGGTCCAGCAACGCGGCGCTGCCATCATCAAGGCTCGCGGTGCATCCAGTGCAGCCTCGGCGGCATCGGCGGCCATTGATCATATCCGGGACTGGGCCCTGGGCACCGACGGCGATGACTGGGTCTCCATGGCCGTACCGTCAGACGGCAGCTACGGCATCGCGCCAGGCGTCATTTATTCCTTCCCCTGCACCTGCGAAAACGGCAAGTACAGTATCGTCCAGGGGCTGGAAATCAATGAGTTCTCGCGCTCGCGCATGGATACCACGGACAAGGAACTGCGGGAAGAGCGGGAAGCGGTGGAGTCGTTGCTCTAACAAGCAACGGGAAGAAGGGGAGAGGGAGAAAGGCAGACGCTTGACGCACCCTCCCTCTACCCCTCTCCCAAGCCTGGCCGTCAGGCCAGGCTTCTATGCTTGCGAACCACCAGCATGGCCATCTCCAGCGCCTGCTCGTAGTTCAGGCGCGGATCGACCGTGGTCTTGTAACAGGTCGCCAGGTCCTCTTCGTTGATTTCGCGAGCACCACCGACACACTCGGTGACGTTTTCTCCAGTCAGTTCCAGATGCACACCACCCAGGCGGGAACCGCAGGCCGAGTGGATCTCGAAAGCCTGCTCCAATTCGGCCTGGATATTGGCAAAACGACGGGTCTTGTAACCGTTGGCCGCGCTCTCGGTATTGCCGTGCATGGGATCGCAAATCCACAGCACCGGTGAACCCGTACTCTTGACCGCCTCGATCAGGCCCGGCAAATGGTCCCCGACCTTGCCGGCGCCCATGCGGTGAATCAGTACCATGCGACCCGGCTCGTTGTCCGGATTGAGGGTGCGAATCAGGTCCTTGAGCCAGCTGGCGCTCATGCCGGGACCGACCTTCACGCCCATCGGATTGCGGATGCCGCGGAACATTTCCACGTGAGCGCCATCCATCTCGGCGGTGCGCATGCCGATCCACGGAAAGTGCGTTGCCAGGTTGAACCAGCCCCACTGACGCGGAACCTGACGGGTCAATGCCTGCTCGTAATGCAGGTGCAGTGCCTCGTGCGAGGTGAAGAAATCCACTCGCTTGAGACTACCCGGCTGCTGGCCGGTAATGGTTTCGACGAAGCGCACGGACTGACCGATACTGTCGGAAATCCTGTGAAACTCCGCGGCCAGAGGAGAATGCTCGACCCAACCGAGATCCCAGTACTCGGGATGATGCAAGTCGGCGAAACCGCCGTCGACCAGGGCGCGCACGAAGTTCATGGTCATCGCTGAACAGGCGTGGGCCTGAAGCAACCGGGCCGGGTCAGGTCGGCGCGCCGCCTCGTTGAAATCAGGTGAGTTGACCAGGTCACCACGATAGCTGGGCAGGCTTACCCCATCCCTGAGCTCCTGGTCAGCCGAGCGCGGCTTTGCATACTGGCCAGCAAATCGACCAACCCGCAACACCGGCATTTCCAGTCCATGCAGCAGAATCAGAGACATTTGCAGCAGAACTTTCAACCGGTTAGCGATGATTGATGACTGGCATTCTCCGAACACTTCGGCGCAATCACCACCCTGAAGGAAAAATCGCTTCCCGGCCTGAGCCTCGGCGATCTGCTGCTTGAGCGCAAGAATTTCCCAGGATGTCACCAGCGGCGGCATGCCGGCAAGTCGCGCCAGCGAGGCGCGCAACTCGGTTTCATCGTCATACGTGGCTTGCTGGCGAGCTGGTTTTTGCTGCCAGGAGTCCGGGCGCCAGCCTTTGGCCGGGGTAATGGTTTTCAGTCTTTCGGTCATCGGTCGTGTACTTTTAAGTGCTTGTTCGCAATCAGGGCCCACAGCATAAACGCTGTCAGTCCAACATACCAGAGCAGCGTCCAGGCCGGCATTGACAGGCCAAGAAAGACCCAGTCGATCTCGCTACAGTCTCCCGTCGCGGTAAAGGCTTCGCGAACGCGATCGGCCAGAGGCCAGCCGGTCTCGACCATGAACTCCCAGTCGGCCCCGCAACCGCCCAGCAGGTCTGGCTCCGCGCCCTGGATACGCAGGTGGCGTCCAGCCGTAGTCATGCCCCAGATCGCACCGCCGAAGTAGGGCACGGCGTACACCCAGCGTCCCCAGGAACGCGGATTGTGCACGGCCATGATCAGCGCTACTGCGCCCATGAGCATGAATCCGTAGCGCTGCAGCATGCACAGCGGGCAAGGCGGCAGTTCGAGCACGAACTGGGCGTAAAGTGCGTAGGCCAGCAGGCCGGCGCAGGCGACAAACACAATCAGGTAGGGGGTACGACCTTGAATCAGTCTATTCATGAATAATGTACGGGAGGAAACTCATCGAGGTAGCATGCTGACATTATGACGCCGAATACCATGCAGGGGTTCAATCCATACCAACAGGCCGCCCTCGCCTTCCACACCGCTCTGCCCATTGCAAACTCGATTCCAGGGAGCCACTCCGCAGGTTTGGGGTTTTCGTGATGCTGCAAAAAGGGACTGGAAGGCGCTGCGAGATTCGGACAGAGCCAACATTCACCATTGAAATTCTGACAGAGGCCCCTAACCCAGCCACTTCAGCAACTTCATCTTGAAGTCACTGTAAGGTGCGAATCGCACTGGAATTTCCGGAAAACGGCTGCGCTTCATCACCGCTTTAAGATGGCTCAGTCGATCGAAGCCGGCCTTGCCGTGGTATTGACCCATGCCGCTCATGCCGACCCCACCGAAGGGCAGCTCGGGCACCGACATGAACATGAGCACATCGTTGATGCACAGGTTACCTGTGCTGACCTGCTCAACGAAGCGGCGTTCGCTGGCCTTGCTTCGGGTGAAAAAATACGAGGCCAGCGGCTTGTCTCGTTGATTGATGAACGCCAGTGCCTCGTCGAGACCTGGAACAGTCAGTACCGGAAGAATGGGACCAAAAATCTCTTCCTGCATGACCGGATCGTCGGGCTTGACGTCGATCAGGATAGTCGGCTCAATGCGTTCGGCAGACTCATCGACCCGGCCACCAATGGCGACCTTGCCGGAATCCAGGTAGCCGCGCAGGCGATCGAAGTGACGCCGGTTGATGATCTTGGCGTAATCGGCACTGGCCAGGCGGTCTTTTCCGTACATCGCATCGAGCTGGGAACGCATCGCCTCGACCAGCGGCTCCCTTTGTTCGGGGCTGACCAGAATGTAGTCGGGGGCAATACAGGTCTGGCCGGCATTAAGGCACTTACCCCAGACCAGGCGCCGGGCTGCCGACTCCAGATCGGCCCCGGCATCAATCACCGCCGGGCTCTTGCCGCCAAGCTCCAGGGTCACCGGGGTCAGGTGCTCGGCTGCTGCCCGCATCACGATCCGCCCCACCGCAGCGCCTCCGGTGTAGAACACGTGATCGAAGCGTTGCTTCAGCAGGGCAGTAGTTTCATCCACCGCACCCAGCACCACCTTGACGGCCGTGGTATCCAGATAGCGCGGAATCAGATCCGCCATCAGATCTGCCGTGCTGGCGGCAATCTCCGATGGTTTGATCACGGCGCAGTTGCCTGCCGCGAGGGCCGGTATCAGCGGGCTGAGAACAAGCTGGACCGGATAGTTCCAGGCCCCCATGATCAGCACTACCCCGAGTGGTTCAGGCTGAACCCAGCTGCGACCCGGCTGACCAACCACAGGCGTGAAAACGCGTCGTGGACGAGCCCAGCGCTTCAAATGTCGGCGCGCATGGCGAATTTCGGAATACAACAGTGACAGCTCGCCGAGCAGGATTTCCTGCTCAGGCTTGGCCAGGTCTGCAACCAGGGCCCGGCCGATAGCCGGCTCGTTTTCCTTGAGCAGACGCTCCAGTGCGTCAAGCTGACCCAGGCGCCAGGCCAGGGATCGGGTCAAGCCACTGTCGAAGCTGTGGCGCAGCGCGATCATCATGTCCGGGTAGGCGGCCGGCTCTACGGTCATTTCCGTGATTCCTTGTCTTTTTCGGGCCAGGGGTCGTTCAAGTGCATGATCCAGCCCAGTGCACGGCCAAGCATGGCTTCCATGGCGGCACGGTCCAGCGCTTCTACCGGCTTGCCCAGCGCGCTGTGCTCGATCCTGAAGATAGTACCGATCAGCAGCTCCGCATCAACCTCGGGCGACTGTCGATTGAACAGTTCGGCGAAACGAGTCATCTGTTTGATGGTGGGCTGACGGGAAGCCTCGTACAGTTCGCGCAGGCGCGGATCATGCAGTGCTTCGAAATAGAAATGGTGCTCAACTGCTGTTCCGGCGCGCCGCCGGGACAGTTCATGGAAAAGAAAGTCGACACCGATTCGGGTCAGCTCGATTCGCAGTGTTTCACGTACCGCCTTGCGACGCCGTTCCTGCGCGGAGTAGCGATATACGCTGGCAAAAACATCGGCCCAGGCCTGTTCAACACGCGCCCTGCCCTTGAGCATGAAATCGTCGAAGGCACTGGAGACCATGTCAAAAATGTCGTTGAAATAATAGGTCGTCAACGACAGATTGACATCGGCCCGGGCAGCGACGGCACGATGGGTAACCGCCCGCACGCCACCCTCGGCTATGACTTCAAGCGTGGCATCAAGAATCGCCTGGCGGGTGCGCTGCCCGCGCCGTTGCCGCTCGACCTTGCGTGTGCCCTTGTCGGATACCTGCGTGGAAGCTTGCACCATGGTCATAGTGTATACCCTGCCGGCAAGGGCAGAAAAACCCCGAACCACCAGCCTGCTTTCCGATTGGCCGATACCATCCGATTCATGGCTCAGGGACATCAGTCAGGGAAGCGTAGCGCGGATGGCTGCCGGATGTCTCGTTGCCCGGGCGGCAAATCTGGGCCGTTGTCAGTCCTGCCAGGCTTGCCGCGTCCAGTTCTTCAATCACATCGGACAAGAACAGAATGACCCCCGGTTCCCGGCCAATTGCCCTGGCAATGCGCAGATACGACTCGGCTTCCTTTTTCGGACCGCTCGTGGTGTCAAAGAAACCACTGAACCAGGCGCTGATATCACCAAAATCACTGTGCCGAAAATACAGCTCCTGGGCCTGCACAGAGCCCGAAGAGTAGACGTACAGTGGCACGCCCGCCGCATGCCAGGCCTTGAGCCTGGCATGCGCATCGGAGTAGAGATGAGCCGTGAAGTCACCTTGCGCATAGCCGGCTTTCCAGACCATGCCCTGCAAGGTCTTCAGCGGCGTCAACTTCTCGTCGCGGTCTATCCAGCTCAGCAACTGTTCGATCAGCGCCCCGAGGTCATCCCGGTCGAGCCCGGCAAGATCAGCCGTGGCGTCAAGCTGCCCTGCCACATCGGGCTGCCCGGAATGATCGCGAATGAACCCCGGAAGGTGCTTGCGCGCATAGGGAAACAGGGTGTTGCGGACAAAATCGATATCGGCAATGGTGCCCTCGATGTCGGTCAGAACCACCTCAACCATCAGTTTTCCAGGCGACTGAATTGATCGGCGATATCGCTGCCGGTGAAGTTGGCCACCCAGCCCTCCGGGTTGTTGAACAGGCGAATGGCCGTAAATTCAGGGTTGGGACCCATATCGAACCAGTGCGTGGTGTTGGCCGGCACCCGGATCAGGTCCCCGCGCCCACACAGCACCTCGAAAACACGGCCGTCCATATGCAGGCTGAACAGGCCCTGGCCGGCGACGAAGAAGCGCACCTCGTCTTCGCTATGGGTGTGCTCGGCCAGGAACTTGGTCCGAAACATGGCCTTGTCAGGGTGATCCGGCACCATGCTGACCACGTCAACGGCCTGGTAACCGCCTTCACGCTTCAGGCGCTCGATATCATCGGCATAGGCCGCCAGGATGCGCTCGGGATCAGCACTGGAATCTATAGCCTGCTCCGTTTTCCAGCGCTCCAGAGCGACCCCCACGGAAGCCAGCTCAGCCTGGATTTGCTCGAAATCCTCGGTGACCAGATCCGCCTGTCCGGGGCGGTTATCCGGAAAAACGCTCAGTTGGGTCATTGGACTGTCACTCGTTGTTCAAGAAGATGGCAGGCTAGCAGAAACTCGAGCGCCTCGACATGCCTGGCTGCCTCGGCCACATCACGACCCCAGGCGTAGAGTCCGTGACCGGCGATAAGGTAAACCCAGCGCGACTGGCCATCAACCAGCCAGGGTTCGACCGATGCTGCCAGGGCATCAATATCCTGGCTGTTCGGCAACACCGGAACGATCAGCCGGGCAGCGTGCGTATCAAAACCGGAGAACGCCTTGAGCATTTCGTAGTCCGCCAGCTCGATGCTGCCTTCGGCGGTGAAAAGCCTGGATGCCACGGTCGCCGCTGGTGAATGAACGTGCAGCACGACATTCACCGCCGGAAAGCGCCGGTAAAGCTGAACGTGCAGGCCGGTTTCGGCCGATGGCCGCCCGCCATCCAGGGGCTTGCCGTCCATATCAACCGGCATCAGCCCGTCCCGGGTCAGGTCCCGTTTGTGCACACCCGAGCGCGTCATGAGCAGCCGTTTGGAGTCGACCCGCAGGGAATAATTGCCACTGGTTGCCGGCGTCCAGCCCTGGCGACCAAATTCACGGGCAACGCGAATCAATTCATCCACGCTCTGTCCTGCAACCGGATCAATCATGTCTCTGCCATGCTGGCTCGCGAACCTTGTACCTGGATCAGACCGGGGAGTATAGCCGCGGAACGAAGGCCTGCGGATGAAACTGCCGGTACCGGCACCGATAAACAAAGCGATTACAACCAGCCAGCCCCGATCATCGCGGCATCCAGAACAGCCTGCCTGGTTCCTTATGCGGTACCATGGAAAGTGCAGGGAGAGGGTAAAAACAACGCCAGCCGGCGCTGTCATTCTTTATTGACCATTGAGGGAGCAGAACCGATGAATCAGCCTCGATCCCGACAGTCGTCCGGGCCGCCTGGCCTGGAAGAGCTGTTCGGAAAATCCAGGAAATCCGCCCACATCATCCTGGGCGCGATCATTGCCCTTGTCGTGATCTGGGGGATTTTTTCCTGCTTTTACACCGTCCAGCCGGAGCAACGTGCCGTGGTCAAGCGCCTTGGTGCCGTGATTGACATCACCGATCCAGGCCTGCACTTTCGACTGCCGTTCGGCATTGACCAGGTCCAGTTGGTAGCAACCGAGCGCGTACTCAAGCAGGAGTTCGGCTTTCGCACCGAAGGGGTTCGGGGCGGACGCACTGCCTACAGCGCCAAGCAATACGAAGACGAATCCATGATGCTCACCGGTGATCTCAACATCATCGATCTGGAGTGGGTGGTGCAGTACCGGATCAGCGACCCGATCAAGTTCCTCTATTCCATGCGCGAGCCGACCCGAACCTTGCGCGACATCTCCGAATCGGTCATGCGCCGGGTCGTTGGTAACCGCCTGGGCTCGGATGTGCTCACCGTCGGCCGCGTCGACATCCAGCAGCTCGGCCGGGACGAGATTCAGCAGATCATGGACCGCTACGACGCCGGCATTCACGTCATCACCGTGGAGCTCCAGGATGTGGTGCCTCCACCGGCCGTGCAGCCGGCCTTCAACGAGGTCAACGAGGCGCGCCAGGAGCGTGAACGGATGATCAACGAGGCTCAAAAGCGGGTCAACCAGGAAATCCCGCGCGCCGAGGGCCAGGCCATGCGAACCATTGCCGAAGCCGAGGGCTACGCCACCGAGCGGGTCAACCGCGCCCTTGGTGAAAGCGTGCGGTTCTCGGCCGTATTGGCCGAATACCGCCAGGCACCAGAGGTCACGCGTTCGCGTCTGTACCTCGAAGCCCTGCACGACATCCTGCCCGGCGTCGGCAAGATTCTGGTGGTCCAGGAGGACCAGATGCCGCCGGTGCCATTGCTGAACATTGACCGGGCCCGGGCCCTGGAGGCACGCCCATGAAAACGCTAGCGATACTGATCGTGCTGCTGGTGGCCATTATCGGCGCCAACACCTGCCTGTTCGTGCTCGACGAGGCCGACCAGGCCATCATTGTCCAGTTCGGTGAACCGCGCGGAGAAATCATTTCAAAGCCGGGTCTCAAGACCAAGCTGCCCTGGCAGCAGGTTCGATTCTTCGACAAGCGCCTGCTCAACTGGGACGGTGACGTTACCCAGATCCCTACCCTGGGACGGGAGTTCATCCTGGTCGACACCACGGCCCGCTGGCGTATTGATGACCCGTTGCAGTTTCTGCGCAGCGTCCGCGACGAGCGCGGGGCGCGCACCCGCCTGGATGACATTATCGATTCGGTTGTGCGCGACATGGTTTCTTCCACCGAACTCGAGGAAATCATTCGCTCGCGCGACTGGAGCGTGGACCTTGCCGACCTCGAAGATCCGGCGCTGGCCGAGCGCGAGGACGTTGATCTGCAGCAGCAGCCCAAGCTGGGTCGAGAGTTGCTGGAGCAGGAAATTCTGCAGCGCGCGCGCCGGCTGATGCCCGAGCTCGGCATTGAGTTGCATGACGTCCGGGTCAAGCGAGTCAACTACATCGATTCGGTCAGGCGCCAGGTCGAAAGCCGGATGATTGCCGAACGCCAGTCAATCGCCGAGCGCTTCCGCGCCGAAGGCCAGGGTCAAGCCCAGCGCATTCTCGGCGAAATGGAGCGGGAACTGCGCACCATCCGCTCCGAGGCTGAACGCCAGGCCCAGGAAATCCGCGGACGAGCCGATGCCGAGGCGACACGCATCTACGGTCAGGCCTACGGTGAGGATCCAGAGTTCTACACTTTCTTCCAGACCCTGGAGACCTATCGAACCCTGGGTGAGAACAGCACCCTGATGCTGCGCGCAGATTCGGACTTCTTCCGTTACCTGGAACGCGCCCAGGCGCCGTAGACCGGAGCACGTGCCGTGGCCGACCCCTCAGAGGGCGGCCACGGCGGATCCGATTTACAGAGCGGCGGCCAGGCGGGTGCCCTGGTCAATGGCGCGCTTGGCATCAAGTTCGGCAGCCACATCGGCACCCCCGATCAGGTGGCTGTCGATGCCCGACTCCTTGAGCGCTTCGGCCAGGTCGCGCCTCGGCAGCTGGCCGGCGCAGATGACGATGTTGTCAACCGCCAGACAGCGTGACTCCTCGCCAATCCGGATGTGCAGCCCGTCGTCGTCGATGCGCTCGTAGTTGACCCCGCCCAGCATTTTCACGTCGAGGTTCTTCAGCGAGGTCCGGTGAATCCAGCCAGTAGTCTTGCCCAGACCTGCACCGAGCTTGGAGGTCTTGCGCTGCAGCAGGGTAACCTCCCGGGCCGGCTGACCGAAATCGGGCGCCCTCCCTTCAACGCCGCCACGCCCGTTCAATTCCATGTCCACGCCCCACTGGCGGAAAAAATCTTCCGCCTGGGGATGATCCGGGTCAGGCGTATCCGGCACATTGCTGTGAACGAGGAACTCGCTGACATCGAATCCGATACCACCGGCACCGATCACCGCAACGCGTTTGCCCACCGGCTTGCGGTGCAGCAGCACGTCGATGTAACTCAGCACAGAGGCATGGTCCTGGCCCGGGATACCCGGATCGCGCGGCGTCACGCCGGCGGCAATAATGATCTCGTCGAATTTTTCCTTCTGCAGCAGATTGGCGTCGACAGCAGTTCCCAGGCGCAAGTCAACGCCGGTGATCTCGATCTGACGGCTGAAATAGCGCAGCGTTTCAACAAACTCTTCCTTGCCTGGAACGCGCATGGCCATGTTGAACTGGCCACCGATGCGGTCAGCCTGATCGAACAGGACAACGCTGTGGCCGCGTCGCGCAGCCGTGGTTGCTGCCGCCAGCCCGGCCGGACCGGCCCCGACCACGGCGATGCGCTTCTTGCGCTCGGCCGGCCGGATAAGCAGCTCGGTTTCGTGTCCGGCGCGCGGGTTGACCAGGCAGGAAGCGACCTTGTTCTGAAACACGTGATCCAGGCAGGCCTGGTTGCAGGCAATGCAGGTATTGATTTCTTCCGGACGATTGGCAGCCGCCTTGTTGACCCAGTCCGGGTCGGCCAGGAAGGGACGGGCCATGGAGACCATGTCGGCATCGCCTCGCGCCAGCACCGCTTCGGCAGTGTGCGGCATATTGATGCGATTACTGGTCACCAGCGGCAGCGACACGGACTCGCGCATCTTGCGCGTTACCCAGGTAAAGGCTGCCCGGGGCACCGAGGTTGCAATGGTCGGCACACGCGTCTCGTGCCAGCCGATTCCGGTGTTGATGATGCTGGCACCCGCCTGCTCTATGGCCTGGCCGAGCGTGACCACTTCCTCCCAGTTGTTGCCGTCGGCAAGCATGTCGATCATGGACAAGCGGTAGATGATGATGAAGTTCTCGCCCACGGCCTCGCGGGTTCGACGGACGATTTCGACCGGCAGGCGCATGCGGTTTTCGAAACTGCCGCCCCAGCGATCCTTGCGCCGATTGGTTCTGGGCACCAGGAATTGATTGATGAAATAACCCTCCGAGCCCATCACCTCGATGCCGTCGTAGCCGGACTTCTGGGCCAGGCGGGCACAACGAACGAAGCTGCGAATCTGGGCCTCAACACCGCTGTCACTGAGACCGCGGGGCTTGAACGGCGTGATCGGTGACTTGATTGGCGAAGGCGCCACCGAGAATGGATGGTAGGCGTAGCGGCCGGCATGAAGGATCTGCATGCAGATCCGCCCGCCAGCCTCATGGACAGCGTCGGTCATGCGGCGATGACGCATGACTTCCCAGCGATTGGTCAGCTTGGAAGCCAGTGGTGCCAGCGAGCCGCGCCGATTCGGAGCAATCCCCCCGGTTACCATCAGGCCCACCCCGCCGCGCGCACGCTCGACGAAATAGGCGGTCAAGCGCGGCCAGTTCCATACCCGGTCTTCCAGGCCGGTATGCATGGAGCCCATCAGGACGCGGTTCGGGAGGGTGGTGAAGCCGAGATCGAGCGGCTTGAAAATATGGGGATAGCGGGGTTCAGGCACGAGTCAGTTCGTCAGCAGGCTGGGCGAAGCGCTAGTTTAGCGCCTGCAGACCCGGGAATGCGTTTCGATAGCCTGGCGAAGGCACCGGGAGCAGAGGCGACTCCACTCCTCGTATCGAATAGTCGCGGCTTGGAATAAAGCTTATATCCGGATCCCGCAATCCCCTGATTGCCCGAAAAGCACTGAGTACGCAGAGCCGGGCATGGGCTTTCTTTGTGCAGAAAACTGGCGGCAGCTGCGCAAGGCTTTGTACCTGGATTTAAGTGATGCTTGGCTGTCCGGGGTTGCGCGCGCTTTTTGCTTGCCGCCAACTGATGAAAAGAGATTGGAAGGGTGGAGGCCAGGTGCCGAGTGGTCGCGCGCAGGTTTGGGGCCATGCCC
>RECK01000378.1 GCA_007694055.1 Wenzhouxiangella sp. | reverse complement strand
CGTAGATTTGCTGGCCCGAGCGAACCTGGCCGTCGATATGGCGCGTGGCTGTCCAGTCCGAGTGCTCCGGCTCCGGCTCCGGCTCCGGCTCCGGCCTGGACTTGCGGGCCCTGGCCGGACGTTCAGTGGAGGCCTTGAGCACTGGCAACCCAAGTCGATTGGCCAGACTCGCGCTGGCCGGGCTTTCAAGCAGCCCCAGCAGCTGGTGCCCATGCTCGGTCAGAGCAGCGGCCAGGTGCTCGACTTGGGCGAAGTCCATGCTTTCCGGGTCAAGCTGCCCCAGGTCGAGCAGCAGCCGAGCCGAGTCCAGCAGTTCCGGCGCCTGCTGCCGGCGCCGCGCCAGTTCTGCAATGACGGCGGCAGGATCAAGGTCATGAATGCGCAGGGCAAGCGTGCCTATTTGCACGAAACGGAGATCGGCAGCAGCGGAACGGCTCATCGGAAACAACGGGTTCGTGGGCGCGGGGCAGGATAACGGGCTGGACTGTTTTGTTCAATCATCGTGTCGGAAATCCTTTTGCCAGGACCGGATCTTTTCCACTACCGGCTCGATCGCCGGTGGCGGCCCATCAGCCAGCGGCAGGCTGACCAGCAAGCCGCGATGCGAGGCCGGCAGAATGATGGGCTCGGGCTGACCTTCAATGGCCAGTGATTCGACCGCAACCGCGCCGTCGCCGACCTGTTCGCCCGTTTCCTGCCACCAGGTCTGCAGTTGCCTGGCCAGGTCGGGATCAATCGACTGACCCAGTGCAGTCAGGCTATCGCGCATGGGTTCGGTAGCCTCGGCGATGAAGCCGCCGAAAATCCTGATCGGGACTGCCTCCGGCCACGGACGCGCATTGAGCTCGGTCAGGAAAGCCGAGTCGGGGCGCAAATCGATCTTGGCCGCACCGGTGCCGTCGCGCAGGCCGGCGAACAGCGAAAACTCGCGCTCGGCAATATCGGTGAAGAGTTCCCGGACTTCCAGCCAGGCCCTGAGACGGGCCCACTCCGAGCCCTGGTTGGGTGTTGCAACCTGGATGACACCCCTGACCTCGGGGCCGGTTACCCTCGGCTCCGCATCAACCGGATGGCGATGGCGGCTGACGAAATCGCGAATGACCAGTCCGCCCATACTGTGACCGACCAGGATCACGGGCTGACCGTTTTCAAGCCCGCCCCAGTGTTCTGCCAGCAGGTCGGCGCTGTGGTCGATGGCCTGGTCGTTGGGGTAGCGGAACTCCCAGCTGTTGATGCCCGCCTCGTCGAAGGCCTTGGCCAGTTCGTCGAAGATCCCGCCCGGCTCGTCCAGCCCGTGCAGCATGATCACATTCGGCGGATCGGACTCGGCGAAGTGCGCCGAGCGCGGAACGAAGCCAAGCAAGCCTTCGGGCAGACGCATGCCCTCCGGAAACCAGGTCTCGAGACGATCCTGGATCTCTATGCGCAGCTCTCTTTCCTGCTCCGGGTGGTGTTCGCTCCACAGCGACCAGACCAGTATGGCCAGTAGCGGTATTACCAGCAGGGCCAACCAGAAGGTCTTGCCAGGCCAGTGGCTGGATCGAGAGTGATTTGTTTCGTCCTGGCTCACTGATTTCAATTCAGGTCGCGGGGGCGAACGAAACTGACGAGGACACCGGAACCGGGCATTACGGTTCGCCATGTGTCGGTATCGAAACGGATGCAGGCCAGCGCCGCGGTGGGAAACTTGACCAGCATGCGTCGCAGGTCCGGCTCCGAGCCGCTACCGGTCAGGCATTCGGCCAAGTCTGCCATGCCTGGATTGTGACCGACCAGCAACAGCGTGTCGATGGATTCAGCGGTATTGCGAAGCCGGCCCAGTAGTTCATCCGCGCTGGCGTGATAACAATCGCGGTCATAAGTTACCGGCGGGGATGGATCCAATTGCCTGCCCACCAGATCCCAGGTCTGGCGGGTGCGCAGCGCCGTCGAGCAAAGCACGAACTGCGGTGCCGGTTGGCAGCTGTTCAAGTAATCCCCGATCGTTGGCGCGGCCGCCAGTCCGCGCGCGGCCAAGGGGCGATCATGATCGGCCAGGCGGGGCTGGGACCAGCTTGATTTGGCATGGCGCAGAAGGTAGAGCGTTTTCATCGCTGTTCATTGGCCTCGCGTTGAAAGCGGATCTCGCCATCGACCAGGGTCATCTCGATCTGAATGTCGGGCAGCGATGCTTCGTCGACGGTCAGCGGGTTGGCGCTCAGTACGACCAGGTCGGCCAGCTTGCCCGGACGGATGCTGCCGAGCAGGTCCTCTTCGAATACGGCCCGGGCGCAGTCCAGCGTGTAGGAGCGCAGGGCCTCTTCCCGTGTCATTGTCTGCTCCGGGGAAAACACTTCGCCGTTGGCCATGCGTCTGGTAACCGAGGAGGTGAACGAGGCGATCGGCGAAATCGGTTCCACCGGCACATCGGTGCCGTTGCAAATGGTTGCGCCGGCATCAAGCAGTGATCGCCACACGTAGGCCTTGCGTCGCGCCCGTTCCTCACCCAGGCGCAGCGGCACCCAGGGCCCGTCAGAGGTGGCATGGATGCCCTGCATGGAGGCGATCACGCCGAGTGCTGCAAAGCGCGGTACTTCGTCAGGATGCAGGTTCTGGGCATGCTCGATACGCCAGCGCAGATCGGCGTCGGGCTGGTCGCCGAGAATGGCCTGGTAGATATCCAGCGCTTCGCGGTTGCCGCGGTCACCAATGGCATGGGTGTTGAGCTGGAATCCATGGCGCAGCGCAATTCGTGCTGTCTCGCGCAGGTCCTCTGGTGCGGTTTGTGGCAGCCCCGAAGTGTCGGGCTTGTCGCTGTAGGGTCGCAGCAGCCAGGCACCATGGGTGCCCAGCGCGCCGTCGATCTGGCGCTTGATGGCGCGCACGGTCAGGAAATGATCGGCATGGCCGACCAGGCGGTAATCGGACAAACGGGCATCCATGTCGGCATTCGACTCGCCACGTACGGCCAGGTGCAGGCGAATGGGCAGGCGTCCGGCCTCGGCCAGGGCCCGCAGTTGATCGATTTCTTCGAAGCTCACGCCCTGGTCGTGAAACGAGGTGATGCCGTGGCGCAGGGCTTCCGCGCCGGCCAGTTCCACCTGGCGTTCGAATCGTGCCTGTCGGGCCGTGTCATCAAGGCCGGACTCGGCGCGCTGCAGCGCTGCCCGGGCGGGCAGCTGAGCGGCCTGGCGCAGAAAGCCGGTGGGCTCGCCGTCGCTGTCGCGCACGATGGTGCCACCTTCCGGATCTTCGCTGTCGCGGTCGATGCCGGCTTCGGCCAGGGCGCGGGCGTTGGCGAAGGAGCCATGGCCGGATGCGTGGGTCAGCAGGACCGGGTTGTCCGGGCTGACTGCGCTCAGGGCATGGTGGGTGGCGACGCCGTCATAGCTGGGCTGCGGTGCCGGATTCCAGCGCTCCTGGTGCCAGCCGCGACCAATGATCCATGTGCCAGGCTCGTTCTCGGCAACTGCATCTGCAACCCGCTCGACGATCTGCTCGAACGATGTGGTGTCCTGCAGGTCCAGCATCATGCGGGCCTGGCCGAGCCCGATGAAGTGACCGTGGCCTTCGATGAAACCCGGCATCAGCGTCTTGCCGGCCAGGTCGATGATCCGGGTACTGTCGTCGATCAGCGCCTCGATATCGGCACGGCTTCCCACTGCCTCGATGCGACCGGCGCGAATGGCAACGGCTTGCGCATCGGGCTGGTCAGGATCCAGGGTGATGACCGTGCCACCAACGAAAATCAGTTCCGCTGCCGGACGGCTGCCTTCGGAGTGCATCTCGGGTTGTTCGGCGCAGGCAGCCAGGACCAATACAGCCGGCAGGGCGATAGTCAGGCAAAGGATACGGATAATCATGGTTGCGGGGTGGGTGTGAGTGGTTCCTGTATTCTATCTCGCCTTCCCCTCGTCCAAATGCAAGGGTACTGGCCATGGTTGATCAGGATCAGCACGTTCAGGCCCTGCGCCGTCTCGATCGTTTCAGTTACTGGACTGACAGCAATTTCCGCATTCCGCTGACCAGCTTTCGATTCGGCCTGAGCCCGGTCATTGGCCTGGTCCCGGTCATCGGCGACTTCGTAGGCCTGCTGTTGTCACTCTACGTTCTGCACCAGGCCCGTCGGGTCGGTGCCAGTCGGCGGGTGCAGGGGCGCATGATTTTCAACATGCTGGTGGAGTTTGTCGGCGGCTTGTTGCCGGTGGTTGGCGATGCCTTCGACGCGATTTTCAAGGCCAATACTCGCAATACCGAGCTGCTGCGCGCCTGGCTGCACGAGCAGGTCGACGAGCTGCCGGCCCGACGCTTCCCCTGGTGGACCCTGATCTGGCTTTCTGCCCTGCTCGGACTGTTGTTTGTTGCCGCTGTTTTGATTCTGTTTTGAGGGTCCGTCTCTTTTTTGTTGCATCCGGATCCCGCAAAACACTGATTGCCCGCAAAGCGCTGAGTATGTAGAGCCGGGCATGGGCTTTCTTTGGGCACAAAAGTGGCGGCAGCTGCACAAGACTTTATGCTTTGATGTAAACGCGGTTTTGGCTGTCTGGAGCCGGGAGCGCTTTTGCTTGCTGCCAGCTGATGAAAAAGAGATTGGAAGGGTGGAGGAGGCACCGGGTGGTATCCGGCCG
>RECK01000376.1 GCA_007694055.1 Wenzhouxiangella sp. | reverse complement strand
CCTGTTTGTCGAACTGCAGCGGCGCAATGTCATCCGCATGGCCGGGCTGTACCTGGTCTGTGCATGGTTGATCATCCAGGTTGCCCAGACCTTGCTGCCGATCTTCGAGGTGCCGGACTGGGTATCGCAAACGCTTGCTGTCCTGCTCGCCATCGGCTTCCTGCCGGCGCTGCTGTTCTCCTGGTTCTTCGAGCTCACGCCGGAGGGCGTCAAGCGGGAAAGCGAGATCGCGCCCGAGCAGTCGACCGCGACTGCTACCGGTCAACGCATGGAACGGCTGATTCTGATCGGCCTCGGAGTCATCATCGCGCTGCTGCTGGCCGGGCGGTTCTGGCCGGACGAGCATGCCGAGTCCGCCGCATTACCCGCGCCAACAGCGGGCGAAGCCTCGCTCGCGGTCCTGCCCTTTGCCAACATGAGTCCCGACGCCGATAACCAGTACTTCGCCGACGGCATTTCCGAGGAGTTGCTCAACGTGCTGGCCGGCATTGAAGGTCTCAAGGTAGCCTCGCGCACCTCGGCCTTTTCGTTCAAGGGCAAGGACACGCCGGTGGCTGAAATTGCCCGCCAGCTCGACGTTCGTCATTTACTGACAGGGTCGGTTCGCAAGCAGGGGCAGCGAGTCCGCATCGCCGCCCAGTTGATCGATGCCGGCAGTGATAACAAGCTTTGGGCACAAACCTACGAGCGTGACCTGGTGGACATCTTCGGCGTGCAGGAAGAAATAGCCCAGGCCATCACCACCGAACTCGCCGGACTGCTCGGCCAGCGTCGCGTCCAGGTCACCGCGCCAACCGCTGACCTTCAGGCCTACGAGCGCTTTTTGAGCGGTCGTGCGCGTTTCCATCGCCGGGCCGAGCTGGCCGAGGCGATCAACGACCTGGAGTTTGCCGTGGCCCAGGACTCCGAATTTGCCGAAGCCTGGATCTACCTGGCTGCCACGCATTCTGTCTCGCCCTACTACATCCGCACCCTGCGCCCGGTCGATACCAACGCTGCGGCCGCCTCGGCGCTGCAGCCGGCTCGCCGGCTGGCGCCTGGACATCCACTGGGACTGGCCGTCGAAGGACAGTTGCTGACTGAATCTCGCGATCTGATCGGTGCCATGGCCCGCCTGTCCGAGGCGACCGAGCGAAGCACCCTGGACCCGACGCCGGTGATGTGGCTGGGCTATCTGCTGCTGCGCAGCGGCTATATCGATGAGGCGATCGAAGTACTGGAGCAGGCCAGGCGCATGGACCCGCTGGCCGGCATCAACCACGGTCAGTTGGCCATCGCCTATTTATCGGCTGGGGACCAGCAACGGGCCGAGACAGAAGCTGCTCTGGCCCTGGACCGGGGCTGGGCGCCGGCCCAGTACATCATCGCCATGGACTTGCTGGGACGCGGCCAGCAAGAGCGGGGCACCGAAGCGCTGATCAGGTTTCTCCAGCCGCGCTGGCCCGATGCCCTTGAGTCACCTGAATGGTCATCGTTCAATGCGGCCCTGGAGGATCCGGCCCGGGTCGACGCCTACTGGCAGACGTCTCCCAAACCCTACGCACTGGAGGAGAGCATCGGGCTGGGGCGGCTCGATCTTCTGCTCGACCATCTGGACCAGTCGGACTACGCCGACCTGAACACTCAGGATTTCTGGTTCTGGCTGCGCTCGGCCTGGCTACCATCCACGGCAGCACTTCGTGAAGACCCGCGCTTCTTCGCCGCAGCCGCCGATCTTGGCCTGGTGGCCTTGTGGGAAACCCGCGGCTATCCGCCCGGCTGCCAGCGCGTGAGCAGCATCTCGGGCGACCACCTGGCGTGCCCGGGAATGCGACCATGAGCAGCCTGGACACAAAACTACGGGCCAATCTGTTCGGCGACTTCCAACTCAAGTTGGCCGACGGTAGCGAACTCGAAATCTCCGGCAAGCGGGCGCGAGCAGTGCTGGCAATTCTCTGTCTGACCCCCGGCGTTGCCGTCGAGCGTGGACGACTGTGCGAGCTGTTATGGCAGGATCGATTCCAGGCCCAGGCGCGGGCCAGCCTGCGCCAGACCCTGCTGTCGCTGAAGAAGCAACTGGCGCCGGTGGCGCCGGATTTTTTCGAGGTCAGCCGTCACAGCGTCGCCGTCAACCAGTCAGCCGTTTGTTCCGACCTGGCCGAACTCGAACTGGCCCTTGCTGAAGGTTCGCAATCGCGCGCCAGCGAGCTGCTGCTGGAAGTCGGTGGCAAGGCGTTGCTCGGTCGCTTGCGCTTCGGTGATGCTTTCGAGCAGTGGCTGGCCAGCCATCGCGCACAAGTCGAGCACCGGTTGAAAAGCGCCGTCGAGAAAGCGCTGGCGGATTCGCAGCGCCGTGGCGACTATCAAAAACCAAATCAAGAACTCAATCAAGAACACGAGCAAGCGCGTGCCCGACTGCTCGATGCCTGGCGGCTTCGATCTTCGTCAGGCGCTAACAGTGCTTCTGATACGAGACCGCGGATCGGCGTTCTGCCATTCCAGTCGAATGCCGCTGATGATTTGTCAGGCCCTATCGCCCAGGGTCTGTTCGACGAGTTGGTCACCACGCTGGGCCAGGCGCCGCAGTTGCTGGTTGCCGGGCGCAGGTCGTCGCTCAATCTTGCCCGATCGGAGACTTCACTGACCGAACTGGCCAAGGCACTTCGCGTCGCCTACCTGGTCCAGGGCTCGGTCCAGCGCGACGGCGAGGCAATACGCGTTCACGTTTCCCTGGTCGACGGCAATACCGGTCTCGAAACCTGGTCGAACAGCTATCGTGGCTTCAGTGACAATATATTTGGCTTGCAGGACGACATCGCACGAGCGATCACTCGCGAACTCGGCACTGAACTGGGCACGGACATTCACCTACCAGGGCAACGCCGCACCACCTCAAGCAAGGCGGCCTACGAACTCTACCTCCAGGGGCGCGCCCTGACCGCGCGTGTCATCGGTGATGGCGTGCTGGGCAAGGCCGTTGAGCTGCTGGAAGCATCGCTGGAAATCGACCCGGAATTTGCCGCGTGCTGGACGGCACTGGCCGAAGCCTATGTCTATACCGCCGTCTACACGCCCTGCCTGGACCGGCTGGAAAAGTCGGCGCGCATGGCCGAATGCGCGGAAAAGGCCATTGAGTTGGAACCGTCACAAGGCCATGCACGGGCGATGCTCGGCATCCACCACTGGACGCTGAACGACCCGGTGGGCGCGCTTGATCTGGCACACGAGGCCTACCGGCTGGAACCCGACAATCCCGATGTGGCTTTACGCCTTGGGTCGTTTCTGCTCTATATCGGCCGCACCCGGGAAGCCCTGCCCTATATCGAGCAGGCCATCAACCTGAATCCGGTCGACGGCCGCAGTTTTGCCGTCCTGTCGGTCGCCCAGTTCAACCTCGGCAATATCGACGCTGCCATCGGCGCGGGCCAGCGCATGGTTGATCTCGGCCTGCCGGCCATGTGGCTGGCAGTCGCCACCGCCGCCACCGGTGATCACAAACTGGCGGTGGAGCAGTACCGGCAGACCCGCCTGCTGATGAACACGGTAATCTTTCCGCCGGCCGGCACCAAGCCGCTCTCCGGCCCGGCCCTGAATATCTACTGGCAAATTGCCGCAAGGGGCGTTTGCAGCGGTCGGACCGTCCACCGAAAGGTGTACTGCAGCTTGCTCGACCACCTCCACAAAACCCTGCCGGATCCCGGCGACACCAGCATCGTCGCCCCGGCCGTCTGGATGGGCTATGCCGAAATGGTCTTCAAGACCTTGGGAACCCGGATCACACCGGCCAACATGATTTGCCTGATGTCGCTGTGGGCTGATGTAGAACCTATCCGCCGGATCCGGCTGCACCCCGAATTCCTGCCCTTTGCCGAGCGCATTGGCCTGGTGGCGGCCTGGGAAAAATATGGCTGGCCGGACTTGTTGGCACAGCCAAGATAAGACACCTGTCCTTCACCGATACCAACATCTCTGGTATCGCCGCTTTCGGCCTGGTACGGCGCTGATCGACGAACAAATAACGAACTTTTGACGCTTTGGAAGTTGCCGAAGCGTTCTCAAGGGTGGATACTGTTGACGCCTCTCATCGAACAAAGTCCACCTTCTGACCTGACCGCAATATCGAATGGCTTCACGCCGAGACACGCAGGCACAGAGTCCGCAGAGAAAATATCTATTTTCCCTCTGCGATCTCTGCATCTTCGCGCCACTGCGTGATGCGTTTTTTGTCCATTTCACAACGGTACTTCCGATATGGGCTCGTCGGCTTTGGAGATGACATTGGGGAGCAAGCTTGTTCAAAATCAACCAGTGCCTGTCCGGTGCAGGCGCACCAGCCAAAGGGAAGACCTTCATGAATGCTTTTGCCCGAATCACCCTCAGCATCCTGCTGCTTGTCATGCTTGGCTGTGCCTCGGCACAGGCCCAGCAGAGCTATTACGTCGATATAACAAACCAGACTGGATACACCATCTTTTACATCTACGTCAGCCCCGCTGATGCGCGAAGCTGGGAAGATGATGTCCTGGGCCGCGACGTGCTGCGCACGGGACATACCACGCGAGTCACGCTGCGGGGCTATCGAAGCCCCATTTTCGATATTCGCCTGGTCGACGAAGACGGCGATACCTA
>RECK01000228.1 GCA_007694055.1 Wenzhouxiangella sp. | reverse complement strand
GCGCCCGTAGCTCAGCTGGATAGAGTACTGCCCTCCGAAGGCAGGGGTCACAGGTTCGAATCCTGTCGGGCGCGCCACAATCTCGTTATATTTCAGCGCTTTACCGACTTATCGCCCATTGCTGGACCGCACAAAAACCGCTGTCCCAGTCGTGTCCCAGAGGGGAAATGTCACCCTGGAACGCCTCGGCTTTTTGCTCTACTCGACGATGGAAATTCTGCTCCGAAATCGGCCTGGGACAAAATTGGGACGTATATGGGCGGCCGATGCGCTGGACGGGTGCGCCTACCAGCCGGTCAATCCGGGCCAACGACAGGGCCAGGTGCGCGCCGCGTTTACTGCTCGCCAGGGCGTGAAGCTCGTCGACCACGACGGCCTCGACGCTGCCCAGTAACGAGCGCCCGCCGCGACTGCCACGCAGTACAAATAGCGACTCCGGAGTGGTCGAAAGAACCGTTGGTGGATTTCACCGCTGCCGGACCCGTTCGGCGCGCGACGTATCTCCGCAGCGAAGGGAAATGGCCGGCCTGGACCGCCAGGCCGGCCCGGCGGCCTGCAGCAACGGCTGGAGGTTGAACGTCATGTCGCGGGCCAGGGCCTTGAGCGGCGCGATGTGCAGGGCGCGCACGCCCCGACCCCGGGTTGGTGTATTCGCCAGGCGCTCGATCAGCGGCCGCCAGGCTCTTGCCCTGGCCGGTCGGGGCCAGGACCAGCGCGTTGGGCCCGGTCCGCAGGAGTGGCCAGGCGGCGCGCTGCGCCGCGGTCGGCTCGCCGATAGCCCGGGCGAACCAGTTGTCCAATAGCGTTGTGGCATTGCAAAAATGCATGCCGCCATGCTGGCTGATGGCATTCTCAAAAAGTGAGAACCCGCAAAGAATCGCGAAAGGCCGGATTGATCAAGTGCTCGAGAGTCTCAAGTGAAGAAGGCTTTTTCCACTATCATGTGAAGCGTCATCGATAAACTTCTGCGGGCGTATTCCGTAGCCTGTACCGAAATTCTCGGTAGAAGGAATCTGGCATCAGGGGACTTGATAAAGCATTAAGGATTGGAAGTGAGGACTGAGCCCGAAACCCAGGACAGCAAAACAGATGCTGAGGAAAAGGATAGCCAAGTGCCAATCCTTGCACGCAGTGTTGTGCATATCCAGCGTCCCGCTTGTGAGGCCCGGGTAAAGGCTCAAGTTCTCGGTGCGGTGCCCGGTGCCTATATTGTTTTTCGGGACTCACCGGGAAGGAGCGGAACTGAATCCAGGCTGAGTTCTGTCCTGCCCATGATCGGCGATACACTCCTTGTTCGTTTCTTGCATGAGGGCATTGTGTTTGGCTTTCGATCGACTGTTTCACGCGTCGTATCGGAGCCGGAGTTTTTATTGTTTGTTCAATACCCGAAGCGAGTTGAGCGCTTCAGTGTGCGTGATCAGCGGCGGTGGGCCTGCGGCATCCCATGCATTTTCGATCTCGGCAGCCAGTCTGGGCAGGCCATAATGATGAATGTCAATGCCAAAGGTTGTGGCGTGGCTGCACTGATGCATGCTGGGAGTGATCCGCCGGCGACTGATGACATCCTGACGATCAAGTTGAGAACACCGGAAAGCGATCGCTTGCACAGCCTGAAAGGGATCGTGCGTCGTATCGAGTGCAACGAACGCACCTGGCAGGCGGGCATCCTCTTCGAAGAAGATCAAGAACAAATGATGGAGCAGGTGAAGCCTTACCTTGCCATAGAAGCCGAGCGTTGATAGCTCCCCCGCAAGCTCCGGGCGATCGGACTCTCTTCCGGGGCAACCCCGAGGAGACGATAGACAAGGACTTTTACGGGGCTTTTGACGGCGTAAAACGAGCGAGGCACGCCCGATTCCAGCGCTTCCAGCACAGAGCGCCTGTCAGCAACCGCAAGGTCAGATTCGTCCGTGAGGACCAGGTCGCCTTGCAGTCTGGCCCGCAAGGCACGACGACAGATGATGCCCGCCTCAGACGGACGCGGGAGCTTAAGTCGTTTTGAGGCCTCGTCATAAACTGCAGGCTGCCCCGGCGCTAGCGTCACTGTGGTACTGCCGGCCTCCGACTGCAGCGATATGGGGATAAGGCACCCCTGTTCTGTAAATTTTCTTATCCTTTCATCGGCACTATGGCTCCATCGTGAGATAGGCTCGGCCGGTCTCCCACTCGTCGGAGATTTCCATGGCCACTGCCGAGACCAACCTCAGGCAGCTGGCATCGTTGGGGAACAGGGTGGCAACCCGTGTGCGCCGTTTCAGTTCCTTGTTCAATCGCTCGGCCACGTTGCTGGTTCGCAGGCGCCGGCGGTGGGCCTCGGGAAAGGCGAACACCGTCAAGGCTTCCGGAATGGCCTCAGCGGCCCAGGCGGCCAGCTTGGGGGCCGTGTCCTGATAGGTCTTGATGAACAGATCGAGTTGACGATCGGCCTCTTCGCGGTTGAGGACGTTGAAGCTACCCCCGATCGCCTCGGCCACTTCTCGCTTCATGCTTTGGCGGGGCACGTACTTCTGGGCATTCTGCTGGACATGGAACTGACAACGCTGCCACGGGACTGCCGGGCTGACTTGGCTGGAGCTGATCTCGATGCCGCACAGCTCTTGAGTCAGCTTGGCCATCTTCCGGGTCGACACGCCTTGGACATAGGCCTCAGCCAGCGCCAGACGCAGCGCGCGCTCTGACTTCAAGCCCTTCTCCAGGCAGCTGGGGTAAAAGTCGCTGGCCCGCGTCTGCGGCACGGCCAGCTCCAACTCGCCAACCCGGGTCCGAACCTGCTTGGCCTGGAAGCCATTCGCATAGCCCTTTCACTGCTCTGAGCGCTCGTAAGGGGCGGCCTGAAGGTGCCGACTACGCTCCACCTTCATCATCTCGTTGAGCAGCACTTCCAGGGCCTGCCCCATACCGTCAAATCCTTCCTCGGCTAACAGTTCAAAAACCCGCTCCAGCGCGGTATCCTCTACTCGGTAGGTCATCGGTTGATTCCTTTTCGTCTGTGTCGTCGAAAACTCCGACGAAAGGATAAGCCGGTGGCTTCTCGCACCGCTATCGACTGCTGTTTTTGCCAATCGAGTCCGGGATAACCTCCTCCCCGATTTTCTCCCACGGCAGATCAAGATCCTCCCGGCCGAAGTGCCCATAGGCTGCAGTCGGATAGTAGATCGGTCGCTGCAGGTCAAGAAACCGGATGATCCCGGCAGGCGTCAGGTCAAACTCCTGGCGCAGTGCCTCGACTATTTCGGCGCTCCGCTCCCGAGCCACCCCTTCGGCGTCAACCAGGAAGCTCACTGGCTCGGCCACACCAATGGCATAGGCGAGTTGGACCAGCGCGCGATTCGACCAGCCTCGCGCGACCACCAGCTTGGCCAGGAAGCGCGCCATGTAAGCGGCAGAGCGGTCTACTTTGGAGGGATCCTTTCCGGAAAACGCACCGCCACCATGTGGCGCGGCGCCGCCATAGGTGTCAACGACGATCTTGCGCCCGGTAACCCCTGTATCGCCCTTCGGCCCGCCGGTGACAAAGCGGCCGGTGGGGTTGATGAGCTCGCGGTAGTTGGCCGAGCGCAGGCCGGCGGGTACGACAGGGTCAATGATCTCGCGACTGACAGCCGCCCGAAGTGCCTCGGTTTCGATCTCTGCGTCATGCTGAGTGGAGAGCACCACCGTATCGACAGCCACAGGTCTCCCGTCTTCATAGAGAAATGTCACCTGTGATTTGGCATCGGGACCCAGCCAGGGCAGCCTGCCACTTCGCCGCACTTCGGCTTGTCGGCGCATCAGCCGATGGGCGAACATGATGGGCGCCGGCATCAGCTCGGGCGTCTCATCGCAGGCATACCCGAACATGAGGCCCTGATCCCCGGCACCGATAGCACCGTCCTCACGGTCCACACCCTGATTGATGTCGGACGACTGGCGGTTGAAGCGAACCTGGATCTCGCAGCGCTCCGGATCAATCCCGGTTGCCGCGTCGCGGTAACCTGTATCGCGCAGGACATCGGACACGATCGTGACCGCCTTTTCTCTCACCAGTCGAAAGCTTTCTGGGGTGCGGGTCTTGAATTCACCCGCAACCACAACGCACTGGTCAGCCAACAAGGTCTCACAGGCCACTCGGGCCGCAGGATCCTGGCGCAGGAACTCGTCGAGCACCGCATCGGAAATACGGTCGGCCAATTTGTCGGGGTGTCCCTCGGAGACGGACTCTGAAGAAAATAAACCATAACGATTAAACATGAATCACTCCTCTGTCTTCGACGTCTGTTTCAAGCTTGCAAGGGGTCGCTCTCAGGTGCTGAGAAGCCTCATTAATTGAGAAAGGCGCCTGTCCCAAGGATCGCTCCACCAGCGATTCATGCCCGAAGAACTCCCGCCCTAGCCGCTCCCCCCGCCCCTCCATCCGGTAGTTGACGTCCAGCGGCAGGTCGCAGTTGGGTGCGTAGGTGACCTGGACCAGGCATTCTCCGGCGCCGGTGCGCACGGCATGCACGGCGGCTTCGCGGGCGGCGCGGGCGCCGATGCGGTCGATGTGGGTGGGGTGTTTGCCGCACAAGGCGCCTCCACCTAAGGGCACGCGCGGGCCGTAGTAGTCCATCACCAGCTTGCGGCCGGTCTGGC
>RECK01000142.1 GCA_007694055.1 Wenzhouxiangella sp. | reverse complement strand
TGCCGCACTCCGCAACCCGGCCAGGCCCTGATCGGCCAGATACCACCCGTTGCGAAAGGTGGGAGTTGGCTGAAAGGCGGGGCTTCGGAAGTGTTTTCCTTGTCTCCCAACATCATCCTGCCTGACCAGCGTAGGCCGGGGCCACGTCCCCGGCGGCCATGCTCTGCTCCCGGCGGTCCCCTGTAGGTAGCGAGACTCGGATAGACCCGGGTTTTTTCGGTGCATTCGGTGTCTTCGGTGGTTCCCTGTTTTTCCGAAGGCCCTGTGACCGGCGGCTGAGCCCGGCCTCGGGACCGAATCAGCCTTGGTGCTAGGTCACAATGGCAGTTTCACCACGGGGTCAGAATTCGGGCATTGATAGCGGCCGGGTGGATATTTCGCGGCGGTGGGCTTCTTCTACCGGGGCTTCGACCACCGTGCGCAAGGCCTTGAGGCGGGCGTAACGCTTGCAGTTGGCCGGGATGAGCGTCCAGGGCGCATGCGCTTTGTTCGTTTGCTCGAACATGTCTTCGGCAGCCTCGATGTAGTCGTCCCAGCGCTTGCGGTTGCGCCAGTCCTCGTCAGACATTTTCCAGGCCTTGAACGGGTTTGCAAGCCGCGCCTCGAAGCGCTTGAGCTGCTCATCTGCATCAATGTGAAACCAGAGCGAGCGCAGTACGATGCCGGCGTCGACCAGGCTGCGCTCGAACTCGTTGATTTCGCGGTAGGCTCGCCGCCATTCGGTGTCGCTGGCAAAGCCCTCGATCCGTTCCACCAGCACGCGCCCGTACCAGGGGCGGTCGAAGATCACCAGTTCGCCTGGGCCCGGAATGCGGGTCCAGAAGCGATACAGGTAATGGCGGGCCTGTTCCCAGTCTGCAGGTGGGCCGATCCGGTATACCTTGAAACTGCGCGGGTCCAGGCGTTCTACCATGCGACGGATGGCGCCGCCCTTGCCCGCGGCGTCCATACCCTCGACGTTGATGATCATGCGCCCACCCCCGCGCAATACGGATTGCTGCAGGCTGAGCAGATCAAATTGCCAGGCCTTGATTGCCGAGCGGTAGCTTTTTTTCGAAACCTCGCGTGACAGATCAAGTTCCTTGAGCTGGCCCATGGCGTTTCCCTCTTGATGTCCGGATTCAGGAGGCCACGACACCCCAAGTTGTCATCAATTTTTCACTAACCCGAAACCCAATCTTTTAATGGCGCTGGCAATCTGTGCGTCCGTTGCGAGGCGGAATCAGCCTTTCGCCCATTCGCCGTCTTTTTTCACTGCCCCAAATTCGCCAAAGAGTGTCGCCATGAGGTTCTCGCTGTATCTTGCCCCGATTTTCGCCCTTCTCCTGGCCGCTGCTGCCCCGGCCCAGACTGAAACCATCGCCTACTGGGCGCAGAACGACAACAACCTGCCCGGTGGCGGTTTTGGCTTTACGCCAGACAGTTTTCCGCAGGCCGCCGATGCGGGTGCGCTGGCCAATGCGGCTTCCCTCACCCTGGAAAACTTTGATGAGAGCACCAGCGGTCCGGACGATGCATACCAATGCATCCAGAGCTTTGGTGGAACAACGATCAACGCCGAGCCCGGTTTCGCCTCTGGCGGCGCTCTAGGCCCGCAGGGCTGCACTGCTGATTTAACAAACAACGGGATGAGCATTAGCATTGCCGTGTCGACCGAAGGCTATGAGGAGATCGAGTTAAGCTGGGCCCAGCAGCGCACCGGCACTGGCTTCAACTCCAGCCAGGTTGCCTGGTCGTCCGACGGCGGCATGACATTTACCGATTTCGGCAATACGGGCTCGCTGGCGACCGGCAGCTTTTTCCCGCAAAGCTTCGACTTTTCGGCGATCGATGAACTAAATGACAATTCGAGCGTTGTGTTCCGCATCACCCTTGACGGCGCGACGGGTGCCAGCGGCAACAACCGCTTCGACAATATTCGCGTGGCCGGAGCACCGCTGGGTGGTGAACCGGTGGACCCGCGCGAGAACATCTTTTCCGAAGATTTTGCCTCGGATCCCTTCGCCAATGGCTGGACCGACCAGAACGTGGTCGGCAATCAGACCTGGTCCTGGAGTTCAAACTTCCAGAACGTGGAGTTCAGCGCTTTTGCTGGCGGCTGCCAGGTCAACGAAAACTGGCTGGTTTCTCCGGCCATCGACCTGGATGGATTCGAAGCCATCGAACTGGACTTCGTGCTGTCACGCAATTTCAACGGCACCAATGATCTGCTGGTTTACTTCTCCACGGACTATCCCGGCAGCGGCGACCCGAATGACTTTACCTGGGAGCTGATTGATACCATTGACTTCGGCCAGTTGCCGGCAACGAACACCAGCTTCGAGTTTGGCCCCTTCGATAGCCTGGACGGCGTCGAAGGTGAAATCCGGCTGGCCTTCCGCACCGGCTTCGAGTCTGGTGACAATTGCGGAATCTGGCGGGTGGTCGATGTGCAGGTCAGCGGTGAGGAGATCGTGCCACCCTTCTGTGTCGACGACTCGTCTGCAGATGACAGTCTGACCCGTATCCACGCCATCCAGGGTGACGGCTTCGCCAGCCCGATTGCCGGTAGCGCGGTCGAGGTTCAGGCGGTCGTGGTCGGCGCCTTCCAGGACACCGATGCTAACCAGATCGGCGGTTTCTTCCTTCAGGAGCTGGATGCCAATGCCGACGACAATCCGATGACCTCGGAGGGCGTGTTCATTTCCGAGTTCCAGGCATCGGCTTCGATCCCGGAGGTACAGATCGGCCAGGAAGTGCGCATCGCCGGCGTGGTTCGCGAGCGCTTTGGCCAGACCGAAGTCTTCCAGATCAGCAACTTTGAAGTTTGCGCCGAGGATCGGCTGGCCGAGGTCAGTCCGGCCACGATCGAATTCCCGGTCGACGACCTGATCGAACTGGAGGCCGTGGAAGGCATGTGGGTGCGCCTGCCGCAGCCGCTGACGGTCACGGAACTGTTCAATGCGGCCCGTTTTGCCGAATTTACCGTTGCCCCGGAGCGACTGTTCCAGCCCACCCAGGTGGTTGAACCCGGCGCTGATGCCAACGCGCTTCAGGACCTCAACGACCGCAGCCGTTTGATCATCGATCAGGGCCTGGAGGGCTCCTACATCACGCCATTCCAGCCGGGCCTGGATGGCTCTCCACTGAATGCGAACAATCCGATTCGGGTCGGCTACCAGATCCAGAGTGACTTCGACGGCGTCATGGGCTTTGGCTTCTCCAACTACCGCCTGTTCGCCCTGCAGCCGGCCCAGTTTGATGAGGCCGACTCGGCGCGCCCAGAGCAGCCGCCTGAATTGCCCGAGGGCAATCTGCGTATTGGCAGCTATAACGTGGAGAATCTGTTTACGACGTTGCAAACCACAGGAACAGTTCCCTGCGGCCCCAACGACCTGGATTGCCGCGGTGCGACCAGCGAAAGCGAGCTGCAGCGCCAGCGTGACAAGCTGGTCAGCGCCATCGTTGCCATGGACGCCGACGTGTTGGGTCTGATGGAGATCGAAAACGATGCCGATGACTCGACATTGGCCTTCCTGGTTGACGCAGTCAACGCGGTTGACGCGGTCGGTGACTGGACGTTTATTGCGACCGGCTTCAAGGGTACCGACGCGATCAAGAACGCAATCATCTACCGCACCGGCCAGGTAACGCCTGTCGGTGATTTCGCCGTACTGGCCAGCGGCACCCCGGTTGATCCGCCGATCGACACCAGCCGGCAGCGCCCGGTGTTGACCCAGGCTTTCCGCCACGTTGATGGCAGCGTGTTCACCTTGTCAGTGGTGCACTTCCGCTCCAAGATCTGCGGATCGAATGCTTCCGGCGCCAATCTCGACCAGGGCGACGGCCAGGGTTGCTGGAATGCGCTGCGCACCGACTCGGTGTTGTCGATGCGAAACTGGCTGGATGCCGATCCTACCGGCACCGGAACGGATCTCAACCTGGTGGTCGGTGACTTCAATGCCTACGCCCAGGAAGATCCGCTGCAAGTGCTGATCGAGGCCGGTTACGTCAACCAGGCGATTCAGGCCAACGGCGGTGATCCGGCCGTGTACAGTTTTGTGTTCCAGGGCCAGTCCGGCAGTCTCGATCATGTGATGGCATCGCCGGCCTTGAACGAGTTGGTGCTGCGTGCCAGCAACTGGGCAATCAATGCCGACGAGATTCGCGAGTTCAGCTACCCTGAGACCTTCCCGGGAACGGATGCACCGAAACCGGCCGACTTCTACAGCCCGGATCCGTTCCGCAGTTCCGACCACGACCCGCTGATTGTCAGCCTCGATCTGCCGGTGTTGCCCGCCCAGGTGCAGTTGGCCCACCTGGCCCCGTTCGCTGCCGGCAGCGACAGCGAAGTGGAAGTTCGGGTCAATGGCGAATCGCTACTGACCGGGGTGGCCTATGGCGACGCAACGGGATATCTGGAGGTGGATGCGGGTGAGGCGACGGTGGAAGTCTTCACCGCCGGTGCTTCGGTGCCCGACATTGCCGCGACCGTCAACCTCCTTCCTGGCCAGCGCTACAGCGCCATTGCCGTGGGCGACGGGTTGAACCAGGGCCTGGACTTGCTGCTATTGGACGATGAAGTCAGCGCGCCGGCCGCCGGCCAGTTCAAGCTGCGCCTGGGCCACCTGGCGCCGTTTGCCGATGGGTCG
>RECK01000128.1 GCA_007694055.1 Wenzhouxiangella sp. | reverse complement strand
CATGGGCGGGGAGTTGCTTGCCGGACTCGGCCAGGTGTTCGACGAAGGTTGGGTAATGCTGCTCGACGATTTGGTAGAGCAGCGTCTGCTCAGGACGATGGCGCTGGTACCCAACACTTTCCATGTCCAGACTGCCTGGCCCTCGGCCGCTTGCGTCATGCCAAACGGGCGAACTCAGCTGGTCGAGACAGGTATTCGATATCTATGGAATCCCGGTCAGCGAAACGGCACCTCATGTGGACGAGTACTTTGCCCTGACACATCCCGATGACATGAAGTCCTCGCGGGCAATCTATGATGATTTTGTCAAACAACATGCCCCACGCATCGAATTCCAGCATCGCGTAATCGCGTCCGACGGAAGCACCAGGCACATCAAGGGCGTTGGTGAACGCCACCAGTCTCCCGATGGCGAGATTGTGGTCGGCTACGTTCAGGACATCAGCTCCTTCGTCCAGACGCGCCAGGAGCTGACCCAGGCCGAGCAGCTGCTGCGCCTGGCCGGCGAGAAAGCGCGCCTGGGTGGCTGGCGCGTTGAGCTCGACCCCGAATCCGTGACCTGGACGGCAGAGACCGCGCACATCCATGGCATGCCGGCCGGCTATTCACCACCAGACGTTTCTGAAGTCATCGAGTTTTACGCCCCTGATTTCAGACAAAAGATTCGGGAAGCCTTCGAGCAATCCATAGCAAGCGGTGAAGAATTCGATGTCGTCTGCCGGCTCCTGAGATCCGACGGCCAGCAGCCTTGGGTTCGGGCAATTGGCGTTCCCGAAGTGGATGAGCAGGGCAAGGTTTGTGCCGTCCAGGGCGCGTTCCAGGATATTTCAAAATTGCGCGAAGCCCAGGAACGAGCCGAGGAGTCGGATCGCCAGCGCCTGGACATACTGGAAAGCATCAGTGACGCATTTTTTACCCTGGACGAGCACTGGAACTTCAGTTTTGCCAATCGACAGACCGGGGTACTGCTGGAGCGACCAGCAGGCGAACTGATCGGGAAGAATCTATGGCGGGAGTTCCCTGAGACGCTCAACAGCAAGTTCGAGCGGCAATATCTACTGGCCATGAAAAACCGGGAAACCGTTCGTTTCCAGGACTTCTACGCCCCGCTGGGAAAGTGGTTTGACGTGACGGTCTATCCAACTACCGCGGGCCTGGCCATCTATTTCCGTGATGTAACGCGAGAAATAAAGAACCAGGAACATCTACGTTTGGTCGAAGCGGCTCTGTCAAGGCAAAACGACACGGTCATCATCACCGAGGCCGAATCCGTCGAATCGCCAAATGGTCCTGGAATCGTGTACGTCAACGACGCCTTCGAGCACCTGACTGGCTACAGCCGGAGCGAGGCGATCGGCCAGACCCCGCGCATGTTGCAAGGCCCTGGGACAGACAGACAGGAACTGGACCGCATTCGCGCAGCTGTTGAGCAGCATGAGTCGGTTCGAGCTGAATTGCTGAACTACCATAAATCTGGCAAGGCCTACTGGCTTGAGATCGACATCACCCCGCTGTTTGATGACCAGGGTCAATGCACACATTTCGTGGCGGTCCAGCGTGACATTACCGAGCGGAAAAAGCAGGAAGCAGCCCTGCATCAAGCCCAGCAGCGCTTTCAGCTGATATCGAGAGCGACCAACGATGTGATCTGGGACTATGACCTGGTCAGCGGCGAAGTCTGGCGCAGTGATGCCTATGCCGGCGTCCTCGGTGATTCGCCAACCGAAATCGAACCGGTTATGGAATCCTGGACCAACTTCATTCATCCTGATGACGTGGGTCGTGTGCTCGATAGCCTTCGAAAAGTGATCGATGGCGGCAAAGATCTGTGGGGCTCGGAATACCGATTCATAAGAAGGAACGGCAAAGTGGCACATGTAATCGATCGCGGATTCGTGATACGTGACCAGTCTGGAAAAGCAATTCGGATGGTCGGAAGCATGCTTGATATCACTGATCGCATGGCCATGGAACAGCAGCTACGGGAATCCCAGAAGCTGGAAGCGGTCGGCCATCTGACCGGTGGCGTCGCCCATGATTTCAATAATCTGCTGACGGTCATCCTCGGCAATACGGAAACGCTGGCCGAACTTCTGGATGAGCCCAGAATGCGCCAAATGGCCGAAATGACGGTCTTGGCGGCCAAACGGGGCGCCGAACTGACCGGCCGTTTGCTGGCTTTTGCCCGCCGCCAGCCGCTTAACCCGAAACCGACGGATCTCAGTCAGCTCGTCGATGCGATGCGGCCGCTGCTTCGTCGTACCCTGCCAGAGCATATTGATCTGGAAATAGTGCACCAGCCTGATCCTGGAATTGTCGAGGTCGATGCCAGTGAGCTTGATACCGCGTTGCTCAACCTGGTCGTCAACGCGCGCGATGCCATGCGCGATGGGGGAAAGCTCACTATCGAGACTGCCAAGGTCGTGCTGGATAGCCACTATGCAACCCAGCACCCCGAGGTCACGCCGGGGGATTACGTGATGATTTCGGTTTCGGACACCGGCGTCGGCATGGACTCGACTACGGCACAGCGCGCATTCGAACCCTTCTTCACCACCAAGGCGGTTGGTAAGGGCAGCGGCCTGGGCCTGAGCATGGTTTTCGGCTTCACCAAGCAATCAGGCGGACACATAAAGATTTACTCCGAGAAGGGCGAAGGAACCTCGGTCAAACTCTATTTCCCGCAGGTACAGGGAATGCAACAGCCTGCAGGCCAGGCGAAGACCAGGGCAGACCTGGAAGGGGGAACCGAACATATCCTGATCGCAGAAGATGATGACCTGGTCCGTCAGCATCTACAGGCGCAATTGCGCGTGCTGGGTTATCAGGTTACAGCGGCCGCGTCCGGACCCGAGGCCATGGCTGCGCTCGACGCCGCAGGGAATGTCGACCTGCTACTGACCGATATCATCATGCCCGGTGGCATGAACGGTCGTGAGCTCGCCGAACGAGCCCAGGCAAAACGCCCCGGCCTCAAGGTCTTGTTCACCTCAGGCTACACCGAGAACGCCATTGTCCACCACGGACGACTCGACCCGGGAGTAGAGCTGCTGAGCAAGCCATATACACGCATGGAACTGGCAGAAAAAATCAGGGCCGTTCTTGACTGATTCGCTCGGCCTCCCTTGATTGAACGCGCGTTGGTAAGGAACAGACTCCATGTCTCGTGAATAGTGACTTTTGCAACCGAGCGAGAGCCGCACACGGTCGCATCGATCGTTGTTTATATGGCTGAAATACCTCACATTTATTAATTTTTAGAATTTCAACAGGACAAGCGCCGTGCCAGAGTCGACACTTTGCAGTGTGTCAACGACGAAGAGCAGGCAGGACGGTTGTCAAGGCCTGCGTTACCGGAAGCGCGACTGTCGACCACGGTCGAACTCACCAAAACGAGGTTTTGGAACATGCTGCAAACTCTGCTCAAAGGCCGAAAGAACTTGATCTGTCTCATTGCCACGCTGGCGTGGTTGACTCTCGCATCGCCGGCCCAGGCCACTGATCCGGGGCTGGGCGAGCCGCCGTTTCGGCTGCTGGGCTATGCCTCACCCACCATTGATGGCGTTTTCGATCCCGCCGAGTGGGCTGAGGCAGCCGTGTTTCCGATCATGGTTGCCATGCCGCCTTCCGAGGGCGGTGGGGAGCGGCTGGCGATGCTGTTTATCGCTAATGACAGCGAAAACCTTTACGTGGCCTTGCGTCTGGCCCTGGAGCAGGAAACGCGGGTCAATCTGACCTTGGCCTTTGACAATGACCTTACCGGTGAACTGGATTTGTTCGATGAGCAATTCGGCGCGATCGCCGGGGCCAATCACCCACCGAATTTCTTTTTCGACAATGTCTACGCTGAGTTCAATGATGGCGTCGGCTTCGTCAGCGACACGTTCTTGGGCGGCACCGTGGACGGGGATGTCGAATGGACCCATGACGGTGAATTCCTGACCATCGAAATGTTCAAGCCGCTCGACAGTGGCGACATCTATGATTTTTCCTTGTCACCAGGTAGCGTGGCCGGCGTGTGGGCAAATATCCTGGTGCTTCCGGCGCCGTTGGAGGAGGACCCGATCGGCACCTCGACCACCCCCTTCGACTTTGCCCTTCTTGGTCACCTCATGATTGTGCCGGAGGCGCCGATGCCGACGCTGAACGAACATCAGCAGGTGCTGATCGGGCCGGAAGGCGATGGTGTCAATGCGCTGCGGCGAATTCAGGCGCCCATACTCGCCGACGACGGCAATCTGTTTGTTGCCGCCTGTCGAAGTAACAATGTCTTTCGCGTCAATACCCAGGACGAAGTCCTTCACATCTTTGACGGTACCGCAGATCCGTTGTTTCCATGCGAATGTCCGGGCGCGGTAGCGCTCAGTACGGACGAGTTCGTCATTGTGCCTTGTCGTAACAATGACAAGGTCTTCGTTTTGATACCCGACGCCGATGATCCGGATGTGTACAACCCGCTCGAAATTCTGACCGAGCAGGAGCGAGGCGGTATTCCCATGCAATCACCCAGGGCAGCCGCAGCCCGGGAGCTTGAAGGTGGTGGCGTGGAGGTCTTCGTCGTTGCAGCAGACAGCCGCAATGTGTTGCGCTGGGGCGGCGCTCCGATTGCCGTGGAAGTGCTCGGACCAGAAGGTATTGACGATGGAATTCCTCTGAGCCATCCCTGGGATCTGATGCTCGACGACCAGGACAATCTCTTGATTGTGGATTTCTCGCCGGAAACGCCCGGCATCTACCAGATCGATCCGGCCGGATCGATCACGCGCATCATCGGGGCCGACGGCGATGGTCTGACCCCGGTTGGTCACGCTCTGGCCGGCGTGGCCGTCGATGCGAACGGCTCGCGCTATACCTATGACCTGGGAGGCACGCTATTCCGGATCACCGCCGATGGCGATATCGCCAATATCGCGACTTTCATGGATCTGACCGAGCCCCCCACCACGCATCGAATTGCCATCGACGAGTCCGACAACCTCTACCTTGGCGGCCGCGGCGGTATCGTCTTCCGGGTCTCCCCGCTGGGCGTTGTCCAGCCGATAAATCTGGGTTCGGCGCATGAGACGCGCTATCCGCTGGTTGATCTGGCCGGTCGTCTTTACGGGGAAGGCATAGGCGCCGATTTGCTGGTGCGTCGGGTGCTTCCGCCGTCGACCAACCCGATCGATCTGCCCGAGGGCATCGAACCGGGTGATCTCTTTGGCGCCAGCCTGGCGACCAACGGCAGCCAGGTCGCCGTTGGCCTGCCGGGGAAAAACAGCGGTCGCGGAAGGGTTGACATCTATGAGCTCGAGGATGCCAAGCTCAAGCTAAGGGCGAGCATCGAGCCGCCCGCTGCTCGTGCTTCGGAACAGTTCGGCAAGGCGCTTGCCTTCGACAAGGAAAACAGAGAAAGACTGTTGATCGCGGCCCCAAAATCATCGGCCTCGCGAGGCCAGGACGGCGACTACCTGCATGCTGCCTTGTACGAGTTTGATGAGACTTTCGAGCAAGCGGCCCTGGTCGAGGAGTTCGCGCCTGACCCAGACGATGCCGACGCACGATTTGGTGCAGCCGTGGCCATTGCCGGTGATTGGGTTGCGATTGGAGCGCCGGACGCGGACGGGAGTAAAGGCGTGGTTTACACCTATTCACCGTTGGCCACAACGGGCCCGCGTCCCAGGCGAAGAATTCAGGCCAGCGACCTTGGCGTGTCTGGTATTGGCGAGGCCGGCAGCGCCGTTGACCTGGCCGTTCTCGACAGCATAGCCGTGCTGGCCACCGGTTCGCCGTCGGCGACTGTGGGTGCCCTCTTATCCGGCAGTGCTTCGTTGACCACCTTGAGTTTTAGTTCTGGTGGTCCTGTCTTCGGTCTTTCCACGATCGTCTCCCCGCCTGCCAACATGATCGCCGACGGCATGGGTTTCGGGCGCACGGTTCGAGTGCGCAGGAGCGCTGGCGGCATCCGAGCATTGTTCGGGGCCCCATCGGCCTTGGGAGATGTCGGTTTGGCATTTTTCCTGGCCTTATGGTCTCCGGATAACGGTGGGGAAAGAAACACGCCGTTGCCGTTACAAGTTATCGAAAGTGGTGAGGCCGGCAGCGCCGGTCGATTTGGCAGCGCCCTTGATCTGTCCGACAGGGGTCTAGTCATCGGCGCACCCGGACTGGACGGGCAGGCGGGACGCCTGTTCCGATTCAACGCGGACGGTCAGCTTATTGATGAAGTTCGCGCGCTGTCGGGAACCCGCGCATTCGGTTCCAGCGTCGCAATCATGGACGACGGCATCGCTTCAGGCGCACCGGAAAGCAACCAGAACACCGGCTCTGTAGCCTTTGTCGACCTTCCGGCGATCGTTGACATGATCTTCGCCGACAGTTTCAAGGCTCAAAAGTGAACGGTGGACGAATCGTTCTGGCCGAGATGGTTGGGTGCGGGTTTTCAAATTCGGACGCCTGGTCGGTCAGGCTCAAAACGGTGGAGCTTGTAGGGCTACCATGCCCTATCAAGCCTTGGTCAGTGAGACATATCCAGGCAGGAACCAGTGTCCAAGCAGAATCAGTAGCACCGATACCATCAGTATCGGGTTGGCCAGTCTGTCGGTGGGCAGGCGTTGGCGACCGACCAGGCCGGCCAAGCTGCGTAGCCCGAAGCCGACCCCCAGCCCCATCATGCCCGCCCCACCGATTCGTGCCGCCCAGCCGACGAGGGCATATCGGGACACGTTTTCCCTGAATTCAGCGCTGCTGAAAACGAACAGGGTCTGGCCGACGATCACATCGTGCAGCCCGATCAGGATCAACACCGACGGCAGCACAATGCCGGTAACAATCCGAAACCAGAGCGGGGCCTGCTGGTTTGTTTTTCGCTCGCTTGCCATTTTCTCTGGTCGGTTCGAGGCTGTGCAGGTTCATTCGCAAAATCACCACCAAGTCTGCCAGGTCGAATCCTGCTTTACACTCTCTTACTAGTACCTGCATACTAACGGTCTCATTATTGAGCAGACACTCAGCTTTCGTCTGTCAGTGCTTGTGGCAAGGCGCCGATGCGCTGGTGTAGTGGGCCTACATCAAGCATCGGGAACGCAGCCACAAGCACTGACAGTCAAGCCCGGAGGGAGCTACGGACGCGTCTGCCTGCAGCGTTGCGCTCATTTGACATAGGCCCACTATGCCTGCACTCGCGCGCCTTGCCGGCAAACGCGTCCGTAGCTCTGAGTGTCTGCTCAATAATGAGACCGTTAGTAAGTGTTGCCTCATTCAGGGCTCCTGACGGATTCGCCTGCAAGGCAAAGTAGCGTAGGCGACCGAGCGGGCCGGAAGCGCACTCACCTGCACGGTGAGGACCCGCGACCGAGCGAAAGTCAGCAGATGCGGGGCCTGGGGGCGTTGCAGTAGAAGGCGTCATGAATAAGGGAGGTTTACACATCACCGATAGCACCGAGCAGCCTGGGCTGGACCGCGCTGCCGCCTTCGACGTGCTCGGCAGAATCGCCCTGGCCGAAGGCGGAGTAGAAGCTGCCGTACGCTGGCACCAGCAGGCGCTTGATCGATACGCTCCGCTGCATGATCGACTCAATCTGCTGCGCCAGCGACTGGATTGATTCACAATAGCGAAACCGAGAATCGACGAAGCTACGCGCAAAAACGTGCCGGCCCGAAGGCCGGCACTTGCTGAGTCACTGCCGAACGTATGGAGCGCGACCCGCTACCGGGCGCCCTCGAGTAGACCAAGCCCGGTCAGTCTGTAAATCTCGATGATGCCCGTCTCGTTGTCGACTGTGTACTCGACATTGGCGTTTGACCAGACCATCGGCCCACCGTTAGCAGTCTCAGTCAACTTGCCCGACGTTCAATGACGATTCGAAGCGATCCTGGAAGATCCATTCGGCCTCGAAGGGTCCGAGGTCGACGTCGCTTCCCATGATGCGCGGGTTGCCGTCCAGGTCGGTGTCAACTCCGTCAACGAAGTCATTGTTGCCGGCATCGATGGCCGGTGAACCCCGCTGCAGGCGAAAGTTTCCGACATCGGACGGGGCCGTTTCCGGATCGACCGGGATGATGAACAGCGGGTTGGTGTCTTCCAGGTTGTTGCCGGCGTCGGTGCCGCAGTCATTTTCCCAGGCGCCGCCAGGATAGCAGCCCTGTATCAAGCTGAAGCTGAATGACGGCTTGCTGTTGGTTGCGTTGGAAATGGATGCACGGGTGGTGCCCGTGCCAGTGGCGTCACGGTTGTTCCAGAAGATGCTGTTGCGGATTACGGGATTGCTGTTGCTCTGGCTGATCAATGCTCCGCCGGCTGTAGCCCGGTTCCCTGTAAAGGTGACGTTGATCAGGGCCGGACTGCTGCCGAGGTTTTCCATACCGCCGCCATTCATGTCAGCCAGATTGCCACTGAAAATGGCGTTGATCAGGGTTGGATTGCTGTTCAAGTTCCTCATCCCACCGCCGCTGAAAGATACTTGATTGCCTCTGAAGGTGACGTTGGTGAGGGTCGGGCTGCTGAGATTGTTATACATTCCACCGCCGCTGCTACCGGCAAAGTTGTCGCTGACCAAGAGATTGCTCAGTACAGGGCTGCCGTTGACGTTGAAAATGCCTGCGCCTGTATTGTGAGGAAAATCTCCATCGGCATTGCCGCCAGTTACCGTAAATCCGTCCAGAACCGCTGTGTCGTCGGTTTCGCTGGCGGTGACCACGGCATAGCTGTTGCCGCTGAGGGTGCCGCTGTTGTTGATATCGCCGCTGAGCCGGGTCTCGTAAACGCGCCAGTTGCGCTGGTCGCGTTGTTTCTCGGTGCCGACAAAACCACCGTAGAGGGCGACATTGTTCCGAAGCTGGAAGGTGGCGTTGCGATCGTCTTTAGTCTGCCCGATCCCCTGATCGGGATAGTAGTTGCCTTGGGCGACCCAGATGCTGACCGAATTCAGCCCGCATCCTTCGGACAGGCCGAGGGCATCTTGAAGATTGGCGTAGGCATCGGTCCAGCTACTGCCGTCACCTGCTGCATTGACTTCGGCATTGACGTGGATGATGCCGCCTTTTGACGGGCATTGGGTGCAGGTGACTTTCACGTCGGTGACATCTTCAGTTTCGATCTGACCCTGACCATTGGCAACCGTGCAGAACTGGTCGGAAGGCTGGGTCTGGACGATGACGTTGTAATTTCCGCCATCGTCCAGAACAGCGCTGAAGGTGAAATCTCCATCACTATCCAAGGTCAGGTTCTCGTCGGGACCGTCGGTCTGAATCTGCAAATCCACGCTATTGCCCACGGCCAGGCCGCTCAGACTGCCACCAACGGTGAAGCTGGCAATGTTTTCGAGATTGAAGTCTGCTGTGTCATTACTGCCGACAGTTCTGGCGATCACGACATACTGACCGGCCACGGCGTTGGTGGTGGCTGTCAGGCTGGCCTGGCCGTCGATAATGGATACCAGGTTGATTTCGTTGCTCAGGCTGGCGCCGGCGTCGGGGGCGGTAAAGTCGACCTGGCCACCATCGACAGGCTCACCGGAGCCACTGGCAATGTTGACAATCAGGGGCTCGGCAAAGTCGGTTCGGGCCAGGGTGGCCTGGCCGTCGCCTGATTCTCGGGCCAGCAGAAAGCCGCGCGATTCGAAGGCGCCGATATCGCAAGCCTCACCCTGCGGGCGCTTAATGCCGCGCTGGTCTTCGTCCGCGCAGGCTTCGTTGTCTCCCGCCCCGATGGCCGGGCTTCCGGGCAGCAGCGCAAGAGTCAGCGTGAAGCCGTCGTTGTCGGCCAGGGGGGCAAGCAGAGCGTCGATGGGGTTGGATTCGCTTCCGATCTGGTTGCCGTTGCTGCCATCGCTGATACCCCCCAGCCCGGTGTCGTCTCCGATCAGGTTGTGTCGGCTGTCGCTGTTGACCTCGCCGAATATATCTGGGAAGTTGAGGTTGGCGGTGTTGCCGGCGACGAGGGTATTGATCAGGGTGGGGTTGCAATCAATGTTATTGAACATACCGCCGCTAAAGCCTGCGGTGTTGTGGCTGAAGGTGACGTTGGTGAGGCTGGGAGCAGAGTCAATCTGGTTGTACATCCCACCACCGGTGCTGTCTGCGGTGTTGTTGCTGAAGGTGGCGTTGGTCAGGGTGGGGGAGCTGTTGGTTGTATTGAACATCCCGCCGCCAAACTGTGCGGTGTTGTTGCCGAAAGTGACGTTATTGAAGCTGGGGGAGCTATTGGTGGTGTTGTAAATCGCGCCGCCACGATCTGCGACGTTGTTGCTGAAGATGACGTTGCTGAGGCTGGGGGAGCTGTCGATGTTGTACATCCCGCCGCCTCGATCTGCGACGTTGTTGCTGAAGGTGACGTTGGTAAGGGTGGGGGAGCTGTTGGATGAGCTCAACATTGCACCGCCCAGATTGTCTGCGCTGTTGTTGGTGAAGATGATATTGGCCAGGGTGGGCGCCCCGTGGTTGTTGTACGCTCCGCCACCGCTGCGCGCTGGCGCAATGAAAAACGCAGAATCGTCGTCGGCGTTGCCACCGGTCACGGTAAAGCCATCCAGGATGGCCGTGCTGTCGGTGCCGCTGCCGGTGACCACGGTGTAGCTGTTGCCGTCTAAATCGGTGCTGTCGTTGATGTCGCCGCTGAGAATAGTCGGGTTGTCCTGCCAGTCACGCTGACCAAGTTCTTCCTCACTACCGGCGAAGCCGCCGTAGAGGGCGACGCCGTTTTTCAACTGGAAGGTCGCGTCCCGGTCGGTTTCGTCCGAGGTGGGGAGGTAGGTGCCGACCGCGACCCAGATTTCGTCGCCGCTCTGAGCTTGGGCGAGGGCAAGTTGCAGGTCGGTGAAGGCATCGGTCCAGCTACTGCCATTATTGGCACCACCGGCCTCGGCATTGACATAAATGGTCTGCGACCAAGCCGGCAGCGACAGCAGAAGCAGACCCAGAACCATTAGCAGGCAGCGGGGGCTAAGAGGTTTCAGCTTAGTTGTTCTCATCGGACTCTTCCTCATGTCGATTCGGTCAATGGCCTGATCACAACCTGAACCCGACCCTGACTTTTCAGTCTCGGCCCATTCAGTCTTCAGCCTGGCTTGACCTTAGGCGAAAGGAGATGAGAAGTCCTGAATAAACTCTAAATGCCGATAAATCCAAGGATTTCAGGGATATAAACATCCTGACTCCAAATCCCTGCTCGGCTGCGAGCGTGCAGGGATGTGACTATAATCACAGAAGCGGAAACAGCACAGACAGGAAGTTTTTGGTGAAGGGGATCGTGATCAATGAGCGTCTGATCGATCTGGAGACAGGCGAGCTCCGTCACCATGAGCAGTCCGAGCAGTTGTCGCCGCGGCTGTTCGGACTGTTGAATTTCCTGATCGAGAATCCGAACCGGGTTGTTACCCGCGATGAGATGATCGTGGCGGTCTGGGGTCACCTGGAGGCCGCCAGCGATGACTCGGTCAACGTGGCGATTTCCGCGCTGCGCCAGCGCCTCGGCGACAGTCGGCGACCGCACCGGGTGCTCAAGGCGATTCCCCGCCGTGGCTATCTGCTTGACTCGAGCAGGCTCAGGCGAGTGCAGGTCGACGATTCCGCCGCAAGCATCGATGAGATTTCGCTGCCCTCGGTGCGCACAACACCGGGGGCAGCATGGCGAAAGCCCGCATCCATCGGTCTGGTGCTGGTTGTGTTTGCATTGCTGGTTGTTGGGGCATGGCGGCTGTTTGATTTCGAGCCAAAGCCCGCCCACACTGTTGAGTCCTTGCCGGGGGCCAGTTTCGGTGCACCGGATGTCAGTGTGCAGGAAAATGGCTTTCCATACGGTCGCGCGGTTGCCATCCTTCCATTTTCCGACATGAGCGTGGACGGGGATCAGGGCCCGTTTGCCGATGGCCTGGTCGATCGCATCATCCACTTGCTCACCCTGTCTCCTGACCTCGAAGTGGTGGCCCGGACTTCCACGTTTGCGTTTCGTGACAGCAGCGCCGACATTCGCGAAATCGGCGAGCGCCTGCAGGTTGACGTGGTGCTGGAGGGTAGCGTTCAGCACGCTGACAACACCGTGCGCGTGCTGGCCCAGTTGATCAACGCCCACAATGGCATGCATATCTGGTCGCAAACCTACGATCGCCCGATTCGCGAATTGTTCGAACTGCAGGACGACATTGCCAATGCCGTGGCCCGCACCTTGGCCAATACGCTGCTGCCGGATCGTGCCACCCCGGGGCCTGAATCCCGGCGTGTCTGGGAACTGGTCACGCGGGGTCGCCTGGCCCTGGATGCCTTCACCCTGGCCTCTGCCACCGAAGCGGTCGAGCATTTCCGCCAGGCCATCGAACTGCAAGCGGACAATGTCGAGGCCTTGATTGGATTGGTCGATGCGCTGCGCATGGAGCGCAGTCACGGTCCGGTTCGATCCGGGGATGACGAGGTTGATATCACCGAGGCCTATCTTGAGCGAGCGCAACGAATCGCACCGGATTCGCACCTGGTTGTTCGGGCCAGGGCAGACTGGCATGTCAGCCGCGGGCGCCGTGAAGAGGCCATAAAAGACTTTGAACGGGCCATTGAGCTCAATCCCAACGACGCCGTTGCGTTCCGGAACCTGGGTCGAATTCGGCTGCGGCAAGCCCAGTATGATGAGGCGCTTGACGCGCTGCGCACTGCAGTGCGACTCGATCCGTTCTCCGAACTGGCCAATGTCTGGCTCGCCGACGCCTACTGGGCGGTCGGGCGGGCCGAAGAGGCCATGTTTCGTCTGCGCCAGATCCTTGCCGAGCGCCCCGACTTTGCTCAGGCCCATGATCGCATAGCAACCTACCTGGTCCAGGTCGGCCAGAGCGGTGAAGCCATGCGTCATATCCTGCGCCTGCGTGAACTTGACCCGGACAGCCCCACGCGCTGGTTTCGCAAGTGCGAGTTTTACCTGCACCTCGGTGCCGACGATAGCGCCGAGCGTTGCACCAATGAGTTGCTGGCCGAGCATGATCTGCCTTTTTTGGGTCGATACTTGCGCCAGATCCTGCATGGTTTTCGCGGTGAGTGGGCTGACCACACTCGCGAACTTGAGGCCATTTACGCCCTGGGCAACCCAGAGCTATTGACCCGCTCGCTGTTAGGCCAGGCTCATTCTCACGACAATTGTGACCGTTCACTGGAAGTGCTGGAAGAAACCTTCCCGGCGTTGTTCGATGATCCCCCCAAACTTAATCCCAATCTCTCCATGGCCGCCAAGAGCGCTGTCTACTGCCTTCAGCAAAACGCCCTTTACGCTCAGGCCGAAGCCTTGCTGGATGCAATGGCTCAAGTTGTCGAGCGAACACGGCTGGAACGCGGCCCATGGATAATTGTCGGCCACGAGGAAGCCCGATTGCTGGCGCTCAAGGGTGAATATGATGCTGCCATGGGCTCGCTCGAAGCGCTGATCGACAGCGGCTGGCGCTACTATTGGTGGGGTCTGGACGGGTACTATCCCGAGTTTTCAGCCATCGTTGACCATCCGCGTTTCGTCGCCATGCTCGACCGCCTCGAGGCCGGCGTGCGCGAACAACGCGAGTATTTCGAAGCCCACAGGGATCGACCCCTGCATTGATCCGGCTGCCGCGGGCGCGCAAACCGCAAGGACTGCGTTTCTTGAGCTGAAGACAACGAAATGATAATTCTTTCCTTACCCGTGCCCAGATCGATCAACCCGCCTGGATCAGGGACGATTCAGCCGTCTTTGAACGGAGCATCGGCAACCTCAACCGAGCGTTTTTGAGCCAATCTGCACAGGACCGCCAGAGGGGTATTAGACTTGGTGAGACTCGCTTGTTTGTACAGAGCGCCAATACTGTCAACTAAGGAGGCGATGATGTCAGATGTCGTCGTGGTTATTGGAACAGGATCGATTGGTCAGGCCATTGCCCGGCGCATCAGCGCGGGCAAACGGGTGCTGCTTGCCGACCTTCAGCGCGACAACGCAGAGTCTGTTGCCCGCGCCATGGGTGATGCCGGTTTTGACGTGCGCCCGACCACCGTGGACGTCACTGCGCGGGAGTCTGTAGATGAACTGGTCCGGCAGGCCGAGGCTCTGGGCAACATTACCCGAGTCATACATGCTGCCGGAGTTTCGCCGTCGAGTGCTTCTCCGGCCTTGATCTTCAAGGTGGATCTGTATGGCACGGCTGCTGTACTGGAGGCCTTTGGCAACGTGATTGCCCGCGGCGGATCCGGGCTGGTCGTGTCATCCCAGGCCGGTCACCGACTCAGTGCCTTGAAGCCAGATCAGACCCGGGCGCTGGCCACCACCCCCAGTGATGAACTGCTTGAGCTGGCCATGCTCCAGCCTGAGCAAGTCAGTGACCCGCTTCTGGCCTACCAGATTGCCAAGCACGGCAGTTCGCTTCGCGTTCAGGCCGAGGCGGTCCGCTGGGCCAGGCGCGGTGCGCGGGTCAACGCCATCAGCCCGGGAATCGTGGTGACTCCGCTTTCTCGCAGGGAGCTGAGTGGTCCGCACAGTCAGGACTATCAGCGTATGATCGAGGCTTGTGCAGCCGGCCGCCCGGGTACTCCGGATGAAATTGCGTCCCTCGGGGCACTGTTGATGGGTCCGGAAGGCCAATTCATTTCCGGCAGTGATTTCCTGATCGACGGCGGCGTCACCGCGGCCTACTGGTACGGCGACCTGAAGGTCGACTCGATTACACCCACTAAGCAGAATGCTGATTCCTCATGATGTCGCGGCCATCTCCATGCTGACCTTGGGCTGACTCCCTGCGATGGCGATTGCCGCAATCCGATCCATTCGCTACATTGACTACGGCTGGAGCCTCAACTCGCCGCACAACATGCAGCCGTGGCGAGAGTGAAGTTGTCCGGCTGACAACGAATCGTCCCCTGGCTGGGGTCGGATCCGGGTCCAGCGAGTATGATGATCCCTACACTTTGCAGGAGATGGTTGATGAAGCATTGGCGCGAGAATTTGTTCTGCCCGGTTGTTTTTCTCCTTCTGACATGCACGGTCTGCCTTGCGGGCGCGGCCAGCACCGAGCAGGGCAGGACAATGGTCCAGCTCGACGGTCTGGAGTGGATGACCAGTACCAGCGGCGAGGATTTGAAGTGGCCGGATGCGGTCAGCTTTTGCGAGACACTGGAACATGGTGGCCGTGCCGATTGGCGTTTGCCGACCATGGATGAGCTTGCCGCCCAGTACGATCCCGATGCGGAGTTTGGTATTCGCGCTCCTTTCGATATCGAGACCTGCTGCCTGTGGAGCAATGAGTCCCTGGCCAGCCGCGAAGCCGAGGATGGTGACGGCATTGGCGGTCAGCCCGAGATGTATCACTGGGGATACATGTTCGACGGCGGACTGGAGTACTACGCGGTTCACCTGTTTGAAGACGGCCAGGCTTTGTGCGTTCGAGACTACCAGTAGCCGATCATCCGTCCACAGGTCAGGACAGTCAGCCAGATCAGAAGCGAGCTGGCACCGATAAATTTCAGTTTAAGGCTGTCGTTGCCCGTTTCGGGCTCGCCGTTCACGGCCCGTTTCCATGTGGCGGTGCGCTGGATGACGACAATATTGATTACGCCGACCAGGATGACCGGGATCTTGATGTAGAAAAACGGATTGCCGTGATATTCGGTTGCGTTGAACGAAAACATCATCACGCCGCTGAGAATGGCCAGCGTGAATCCGATTGCCGAAAGCATGACCGTGGGTTTGACCAGATCGTCAAGGGCAAGTCGACGCCACAGGCCGATCAGGCGCAGATCCAGAACAAGGATTGCGCCGAACAAGGTGGCAATGCCAATGATGTGGGTGAGGTTCAGCAGGCCATAGGTCCAGATGCCCAGTCCACGCAGAACCTCGGCCAGCGCCGAGTTCTCCAGCCAGGCCATCAACTCAAGCACAGGCGGCCCTCATGGTGCTTGCCTCCGGATGATTTCGATCTATCTTGGCGGATAAACGTCGAAAACCTGGTCTTCCCAGACCACGCGCCGAACCTTGGCTTCAAAGACTTCCGGAACCTCGTTACGCTCACCGTATACCGTAACCTCGGCGCCAACCGGAATGATGCCTTCGCGCAGACCTGAGCGATGGGTGCGGGGGCCTGGGGCAAGGGTGATATCCCAGAGCTGCCCATCGGCATCCTCGATCTGCATCGTGCCATGAGGCCCGCCAAGACTGACGCCGGAAACCACCGTTCCGGACAGCTCGATCTCGCCGGCCGTGTTGCCTGACCATCCATGATGCGCAGCAAGCGGCACTGCCATCAAAACCAGCATCACCGCCAGAAACACCTTGCCAATATATTGATTCATGAGTACTTCAGCATCCTGATGGAAACCTGTCTGCGATCTTATCAGAACGTGCCTGGTCCAACACATGAGCGGCCGATTTCCGGCAGTGCCGAGCCCTGTGCTGACCTGAACGCTGTTGGAAGTCAGGGAGCAGGATGTCTATACTGCCGGTAAGCCGCTTTGCGGCGAGCATGGACCGCGCGCTTCATGGCAATCCCGCTTCGCTGTGCTCAGCGAGCGACCACAGGAGCAGTTCATGACCAAACTTGCTGCCGGCCGAGTGCTCGGTCGCTATCGCGTCATCGCGCCGCTGGGGCGGGGCGGCATGGCGGCCGTCTACCGGGCCGAGGAGTCTTCGCTGGGCCGGGAAGTCGCCTTGAAGGTGCTGCCGGCCGAGTTGATGGACCAGCCCGGCTTTCTCGAGCGCTTCGAGCGCGAAGCACAACTGATTGCCCAACTCGAGCATCCCAATATCGTGCCGCTGTACGCCAGTGGCATCGACGAAGGCATTCCCTGGATGGCCTTGCGCCTGCTTGGGCATGGCACGCTGCAAGAGCGCCTGGAACTCGGCGAACTTGGCACCGAGGAGGGGCTGCAGCTTTTCGCGCAAGTGGCCAAAGCGCTGGATCATGCCCACGCGCAGGGTGTGTTGCATCGTGACCTGAAACCACAGAACGTCCTGCTCGGAACCGATGGCTCGGCCTACCTGGCCGACTTTGGGATCGCGCGCATCCTGTCCGGAAATTCCGAACTGACGGGTACCGGCATGATGCTGGGGACGCCGTCATACATGGCGCCAGAGCAGGCGCTGGGCCAGGAGCTGGGTCCTGCCTGCGATTTTTACGCGCTGGCTGTGATGCTGTATCGCTGGCTGTGTGGAGAGGTGCCCTTCGGTGCCGACACCCCAATGGCTGTCATGATGAAGCATGTCCAGGCGCCGGTGCCACTGGAGCCCATGGACAGTCTGGCGCCTGCGGTCAGGGACGTGTTGCTCATTGGCCTGGCGAAGGATCCAGGGCAGCGTTGGCCGTCGGCTGTGGCCATGGTGCAGGCACTGGATCAGGCCCTGCGTGCCGATGCGGCGCCAACGGCCATTCAGAAGAGGGGTTTCTCCCCAACCATTCCACCCACGAGCACCGACCTGACCACCAGGCGGTCACGAAGGCCGCTCTGGCTCGGTCTGGCTGCGCTACCGCTGCTGCTTGGCCTGGTTTTCGCCGGCATCGTGTACTGGCCTGGTGAGGTTGCCGACAGCGAGGAAGCCCGGGTCACACTGCCTGACCGCGAGCGACGCACCGAGGTCGCCGGCTATGGTGAGGACGTCAGGGACGTAGATCGCGCCGAAGTCAGCGTCGAAGATGGCGCCGACGATAGTATCGACGATAGCGAAGAAGTTGCCCGCGGTGCCCCGGTGGAAGCACTCGCTTTCCTGGATGTGCCTGACGGTCGCGCCGAGGATTCGCCGGCAGCGGATGAACCGATGGGGCAGCAGCCGGAGCCGGAGCCTGAAACTGATGATACGCCCCTGGTCAGCACGGAAGTCGACCCCACGCCGAGCGCTGCCGAGCCCGCCGAGCCGACCGCCGAACCGGCACGCACCGAGCAGGCAGAGCGGACAGCCTCACGGCTGGCCGCGCCGGAAGTCGAGGAGCCCTCGCCCCGCGCCGCTTCTACGGAGCGATTGATTCGTGACATTCAGAGCGAGTTGCGACGGCTTGGACGGAACGTGCCTGACAGCGGTTCGATCGACGAGGCGACCCGGACGGAAATCCGCGCCTTCGAAGCGGCCCGAGGTCACCCGGAAACCGGGATTGCCAGCGCCGGGCTGCTTGATGCGATGAAGGCGGCGACGACCTGGCCGCCTCCACCCCCCGGCACGGTCTTTCGCGACTGTCCGCAGTGCCCCGAGATGGTGGTCATTCCGGCCGGTCGATTCATGATGGGCAGCCCCGCCGATGAACCGCAGCGCAAGAGCACCGAAGGACCGCAGCGCGAAGTCAGTATCAACACCTTCGCCATGGCGGTGTTCGAAACCCGGTTCGCCGAGTGGGACATCTGCCTGGCCGAGGGGGGCTGCACTCACCGACCCAACGACAGAGGCTGGGGCGGCGGTTCCCAGCCGGTAATTGACGTCAGTTGGAATGATGCCCAGGAATTTGTTGCCTGGCTGTCGGACCACACCGGCCATCGCTACCGTCTTCCCAGTGAAGCGGAGTGGGAGTACGCCGCCCGCGGCGGCACCACCGGTCGCCACTACCTCGGCGATTGTTTCAGCAGCGACCAGGCCAACTACAATGCGCGCCACCCGGCCCGCGGCTGTCCTCGCGGTGAGTACCGCCGCCAACCCGTGGCCGTGGGCAGTTTTCCGGCCAACCCGTATGGTTTGCACGACATGCACGGCAATGTCTGGCAGTGGATCCAGGACTGTGCCAATTCGAACTACCGGGATGCACCGGTCGATGGTTCAGCCTGGATGCGTGGCAACTGCAATCGCGGCATTGTCCGCGGCGGTGCCTGGCATGACTGGGGCCTTTGGCTGCGTGCCTCTGCGCGTTACAGCTTTCCGCGCCATTCGCGTCATGCCGTTGGCGGCTTCCGGGTCGTGCGCGAGCTGCCCTGACCCGGTGGCTTCGGCCTTGCGTCGCTCCACTTTGTCCCGCGTTCAGGGTTCAGCTTCGTCGTCCCAACAGCCATTCGATCTGCAGCTCGTGCTGTTGATCTGCATCGCTGACATAGAGCACATCGTCGGTAATCATCAGGCCCCAGTCGATGGTGCGGGGCAGGTCAATGGCAAGCCGGTCCAGTGGCTTCTGCGGGAGCTGGGCAATATGGAGATTGCTCAGGCCCGCGACCTGGGGCAGGATGCTGCCGGCCCAAACGCGATTGCTGCCATAGGCCAGCAATGAGACCTTGGGGTAACGACGAGCGCACCAGAGCAGGCGGTCCGAGGTTGGGCGGCCGACTTCTATCCAGTGCTCGATCTGGCCATCCAGGGTCTTGCTCCACAGCGCGGGTTCATCCACGTCCGACAGGCCGCGGCCGAACGCCAGCGCCTCGTCGTGCCACAGGCCATAGGCCAGGATGCGGGCGACCAGCCGCTCCTCGGTTTCCGACGGGTGGCGGGCAACAGTCATGCGCAAGGATTCGTAGATCCCGCGATCGGTGTCAGACAGTCCGAGGTGAATCTTGTACGGGGTTGCGCGTTGGGCCATGACGATCTCTGATCCTATCGAATGCCGCGGCCGCTGGCCAGGTAGGTGGCAAAACTGGCCAGCCAGTGGCTGCCGGCATAAAACTCGTCAGTAACACCCTCCAGGCCGGATTCGGCATGGGCCGTGGCCGCAGCCAGCAAGGCATCGCGCCTGACATCCTCGTCCGGCAATCCCTGGGCCATGCCGTTGAGCATCCAGGCCCTGGAAAGATTCAGTCCGTCGATATGGGCCAGCTTGCCGTCCTCGCGGTCGGTGACCACTGCCACCGGCAGCCAGTTTTCCTCGCCGATATGCGGCAGAAAGTCATCCAGCCAGGTGGCAAAATCTTCAGGTTCCAGGACCCGGCGCATAAAATCGGCCTCGGCCAGGCAGGGTGAGAGAAAGTCATGTCCGGACGGTTCGTAGCTTAAGGGGCAGTTGCGATCGGCTCGGTAGAAGCGTTCGGCGGCGTCGGCCAGCAGGGCCAGGGTGCGCTCGTCGTTCATGCCCTGGGCGTAGTCATGGATCAGTCCAAAGGCAAAGGCGGTTTGAGAATGCTCGCCGTCTCGAATCGGATAGTGCAGGAGCGGAATCCAGTCGTGCAGGCGCTCAATCGCGATCTCCTCGGCTGGACGCAGCCAGTCGCGCCAGTGCCGGGCCTGCTCATCGTCCCATTCGTCGAGCTCGGCCACCAGTTGCAGCAACCAGGCCAGGCCATAAGGCCGCTGGAATCCAGCGCGCTCGGGGTGGGCCATATAGGCAGCCTCGGCCAGCAGCTTGTCGCGGGTCAGGTTGGCAGCCGCGTATAGGAAGGATAAACGCCCTACTTATTGAACTCCACGAGTATCCAGGGCCATGCCCAGCCGGTGTTTGACCCCGGCTGCAGACCTCAGTGGGCCGCATTTGGCCCAATTCTCCCCTGTCGTCGCCGATCGAACGACGAAGCACGCCAAACTTCCCGTCATTGGCCTATTCCGGCACGAGCGCCGCCGGACCGCGCTCGGCTGAAGCGCGATCTGAATCCAGTTTGCTGTGATTCAGGAATGCAAGCCGATTCGCTTGGCCGGCGGCGCCCGGCTTTCCGCCCACAGGCCGGGAAGGCCCTTGTTTGCCAGGTGAGTCAGTATTCGCTCGATCACCGGCGGGTCTTCAGCGCAGGCGAGAGCGATGGGGCGGTTTGCCGGAGGCAAGAAGCCCCTGAGCGAAGCCGTCGCGCGTACAGGCGATGATCTGGACCGTGCCCGCGCATTTCGGGCAGGTCTCCACGTCAATCTG
>RECK01000278.1 GCA_007694055.1 Wenzhouxiangella sp. | reverse complement strand
ATACCGCCACCCGCGACCCCGAGCTGACCCGCGCCCGAATTCTGGAGGCCGCCTTCGAGTTGTTCGTCGAAAAAGGCTTTGCCGCCGTCAGCATGCGCGAGATCGCCGAGTCCTCAGAGGTGACCAAGAGCCTGATCCACCACCACTTCGGCGGCAAGGAAGGCCTGTGGGAGGCAACCAAGGAAATGGCCTTCGGGCACTACTACCAGGGCCAGAAGGAAGAACTGGCCACGGCCGCCAAGCCCGGGCCCGAGCTGTTGATCGATGGCGTAGTGCGCTACTTTCATTTTCTGCGTGAAAACCCGCGGGTCGTGCGCCTGTTCGCCTGGACCCACCTGGAAGGAGATACCAGCTGCTCGCACATGGACGGCGAGCTGGTGGCCCTGGGTGCCGAGCGCGTCCGCCAGGCCCAGGCCGAAGGATTGCTGCGCGACGATGTCAACCCGACCCATGTGGTGACCATGTTCATCACCCTTTGCACGCAGTGGTTCGAAGCCAAGGCACACCATGCCGACTGGCCCGGCATGGGCGACGATGACGAGTTTCTCGATGATTTCCTGAAGGTTTTCATGGAGGGGCTGCTGCCCCGCCCTGACGAAGACCCGGCCTGAACATCCCTTAAGAATCCATTGGAGCACCCCCATGCCCGCCTCTGCATCAAAAGTTGACCGGCCGACCAGTTTACTATCGAGCTGGCCCGTGCTACTGATCATCGGCAGCCTGCTGGTCGGCTCGCTGGCAGCCGTGGCCATGGTGGTCAAGGCTCACAACAGCGGACCGGCCTGGCCGCAGCCTGATCCGGTTCGCGTGGTGCGTGTCGCCGCGGTCAGCGAAAGCAGCGAGCCGGAACGCCTGCGCCTGCCTGGCCTGCTGCGCGCCTCCGATCAGGCCGAACTGGGATTCCTGCATGCCGGCCACCTGGCCGAGCGCCGGGTGCGACGCGGCCAGACCGTGGTCGCCGGCGAAGTGCTGGCCCTGCTCCACAACCCGGCCCTGTCGCCCGGTCTATCAGCCGCCGAAGCACGCCTGGCCGAAGTGACTACCCAACTTGACCAGGCCGAGCGCGAACTGGTCCGCATCACCGATCTGCATCGGCGCAACCTGGTCGCCACCGAGGAACTCGAACGCATCCGCGCACGCCGCGACGGCTACCGGCAGAATGTCGAACAAGCCCGCGCGCAGCAGCTGGAAGCCAGCGAGCAACTGGCCGAGGCCAGCCTGCGCGCCCCGTTTGCCGGCATCGTCACCGACATCCACGTCGAGCCCGGCGAGTTCATCGCCGCCGGTCAGCCGGTGCTGGCCCTGGCCGGCAACGGCGCCCTGGAAGTGGAACTGGACCTCGGTCCCGGACGCGCCGCGCGCCTGCAAACCGGCCAACTTGCGCAGGTCAGCGGCCCGATGGACTTGGCCCCCATCCCGGCCCAGGTGATCGAAGTCGGGCTGGCCCGTCCCGGCCTGCCGGCCCGGGTCCGACTGGCCCTGATCGATCCGCCGCCGAACTGGCTGCCCGGCATGGGCGTGCAGGTCGAGCTCGAGTTTCCCGGTCAGCACCAGCTCAGCGTGCCGCTGGCCGCCGTGCTGGATCCGGGTGCCGGAAGCGCGCGGATTTTCCGAATCGAAGACCAGCGTGCCATCCTGGTGCCGGTCGCACTGGGCCCGGTCCGCGGCGGCCGGGTCGTTATCGACGGACCGGTGGCAGCAGGCGATCCGGTGGCCATTGCCGGCCACGGCCAGCTCCTGGATGACGAGCGCGTGCGGGTACTGCCGTGAGCCTGATCAACTCGGCACTCGAGCGTCGCCGCCTGGTCCTGGCCGCAGCCGCCCTGCTGTCGCTGATCGGCCTGTTCGCATGGCTTGAGATGGATCGCCAGGAAGACCCGTTCTTCCCCTACCGCTACGGCCACATCATGGTGACCTGGCCCGGCGCCGATCCGGAACGGGTCGAGCGCCTGGTCCTCAACCCGATCGAAGAGGAACTGGCCGGTATCGAGGATATCCGCGAGATCCGCAGCACCGCACGTCTCGGCCTGGCTCACCTGATTGTCGGCATGCATCAGCATGTCTACGACACCGACGCGGTCTGGGAACAGGTCCGCTCAGCCATGCGCCGGGCCGAGCTGCGCCTGCCCGAAGGCACCAGCCCGATCGAGCTGCACGACCGTTCCATGGACAGCCACGGCATCGTGCTGGCGGTGACCGGCTCGGACGACTTGCTGGAACTGCTCGATGCCACCCGCCAGCTGCGACGGGATTTGTTCCGCGTACCGGACATCGGCCGCATCGATCTACTCGCCGACCCCGGTGAGGCCCTTGAAATCGCGCCCGACCCGATCCGCATGGCCGAGCTCGGCCTGGACATGCAGCAACTGGCCATGCAGATCGAACAGGCCAGCCGGGTCGTCCCCTCCGGCACCTTGCAGGCCGCCAACCGCAGCCTGGTGCTGCGCGCCCGCAGCGACTACGACACGCTGGAACAACTCGCCGCCCTGCCCGTGGACAACGGCAACGGCCGACTGCTGCCGCTGGGCGAGATTGCCTCGCTGCGACTGCGTCCGACCGAGCCGGCCACCGAGCGCATGAGCTTTCGCGGCCAGCCGGCCGTGGGGCTGGGCATCGTCATACCCGAAAACCGTCTCAACGCGGTGCGTTTTGGTGAAAACCTGCGCACCCACCTGGACGAGATCCGGCCCCACTACGCGCCGCTGCAGATCGAGGAAATGTTCTACCAGCCGCACTGGGTCGAGCGCCGGCTCAGCGAGCTGGGCCGCTCCCTGCTGCTGGGGGTGCTGATCGTGGCCGCCGTGCTGCTGCTGGCCATGGGCCTGCGCATGGGGCTGCTGGTGGCCATCCTGCTGCCGCTGGTGACCCTGAGCGGACTGGCCGTCTATGCCATTGGCGGCGGCGTCCTCCACCAGATGGCTGTGGCCGGCATGGTCATTGCCTTAGGGATGCTGGTCGACAACGCCATCGTCATGGTCGAAAACATCCAGTGGCATCTCGACCAGGGCAAGAAACCAGCCCAGGCAGCCGCAGCAGCGGTCAAGGAACTGGCCGGGCCGCTGGCGGCTGCCACCGGAACCACCCTGGCCGCCTTTACCCCCTTGCTGCTGGCCACCGGCGATACCGCCGATTTCACCCGCGCCATTCCGGTCATGGTCATGCTGATTCTCGGCATCAGCTACCTGTACGCGGTGTTTGTCACACCCACCGTGGCGACCGCCGTCCTGCACCCGGGTGGATCGCGCTCATCCCGGCGCCTGGACGCATTCGGCCAACGCCTGGGCCAGCTGGCCTTGCGGGCGCCAAAACGCGTGCTGCTGGCCACCGGTGTCATGATCGTGCTGGCCCTGGCGCTGAGCCCACTGATGCAGCGCGACTTCTTTCCCAGCACCGATCGCAACCAGCTTATTGTCGACTTGCACTTCAGCGAGGGCACCCGGGTCGAAAGCACCGACCTGGCCGCCAGCCAGGTGGCCGCCGAACTGGCCGGGCTGCCCGGCGTGCGCGAAGTCCATCATTTCTCCGGCTTCAGCGGCCCGCGCTTCTACTACAACCTGATCGAAACACCGCGCGCGCCGCACCTGGCCCGCGTGGTCGCCGTCACCGACAGCGATCGCGACCTGCCCGGCCTGATGCACTGGGCCCGCGCCCACCTGCCAGAACTGATTCCCGAAGCTCAGATCGTGACCCGGCGTCTGGGCCAGGGCCCACCGGTGGATGCCCCGGTCGAGATCCGTCTGTTCGGGCGCGACGGCGCCGCCCTGACCGTGGCAGTGGAACAGGTCATGCGCGAACTGCGGACCACGCCCGGGGCGGTTGACGTTCGCCACCGCCTCGGCGACGGCATCCCCACCCTGCACTTCGATATCGACGAAGCCGAAGCGGCCCGCTACGGCGTCAGCCGCAGCGCCATCGCCCAGGCCCTGGCCCAGGCCACCCAGGGTAGCCAGATCTCGACCTGGCGCGCCGGGCGCGAGCCGGTGCCGATGCTGCTCAGAAATCCCGAAGGCGACCAGCTGCCCGAACCGGCCCTGGCCGGACTGAGCATCAGCACCCGCCAGGGTTTGATGCCGCTGGACCTGTTTGTCCGCACCCGCCTGGACCTGCAGCCCTCGGTGATCGAACATCGCGACCTCGAACGTATTACTGCCGTACTGGCCGAAACCGCCGAAGGCTATACCTACGGCCGCGTGCTGAACGCGGCATGGCCGCGACTGCAGGCCCTGGACCTGCCCGAAGGCGTGCGCCTGGCGCTGGGCGGCTCGGCTGCCGAAGCCGACAGCGCCAACTCCGCCCTGTTTCGCACCTTGCCCATCGGCGCGCTGATGCTGGTGGTGTTCCTGCTCTGGCAGTTCAACTCCTTCCGCCTGGCCGGGATAGTCCTGGTCACCGTGCCGCTGGCCGCCGTCGGCATCGTCCCCGGCCTGATCCTGACCGGCCAGGTCTTCAGCTTCACCGCCATGCTCGGCGTGGTCGCCCTGATCGGCATCGTGGTCAACAACGCCATCGTCCTGATCGACCTGATCGAAAGCAAGCGCCTGGCCGGACTGACCATCGACCAGGCCATCACCACCGCCGTGGCCCGTCGCATCCGCCCCATCCTGCTGACCACCGCCACCACCATCGCCGGCCTGATCCCGCTGACCCTCACCCAGTCCACCCT
>RECK01000433.1 GCA_007694055.1 Wenzhouxiangella sp. | reverse complement strand
ACCGCCTTCATCAACGAGCACAGCACCCGCATCGGCGGCATCAACCTGGGCGTGCATCGCGATCATGCCCATGGCGCGACCGGCGTTGGTGGCAACCTGGTCCGTGAGCGAATCAACTCGAACGCGCTGGGTGTGCGCGACCGCGATGAGTCCGGGTTGTGGCTGGCCCACCGCCAGGAACTGGGTTCAGAGCTTGCCCTGGAGGGCAGCCTGAGCACGGTGGATTACAGTGCCCATGGGCGATTCTGGCTGCCTTCGGCGGGCTTGTTGTGGCAGACCTCGGATCAGCTGGCCTGGTTCGCCTCGGCCGGTCGCAGCGCCCGTCAGCCCTCCTACACCGAGCTGCACCTGCAGACCTCGGGCAACCGCGGCCGCGATGACCTGGCCCCCGAGCGTTCCACCCTCTACGAGATCGGTAGCCGCTGGCGTCAGGGTGAGCATGCCCTCTCGGTGGCTGTCTTCGAGCGTCGCACCGATCGCCTGATCGACTGGGCCCGGGAGCCGGGCGCGGTCACCTGGCTGGCCCGCCAGTTCGATGCCCATCGTGGACGCGGTCTGGATCTGGACTGGCGCTGGCAGGCTGACATCCCCTGGCTGGACGAGCTCGGCCTGGGCTACGGTTATCTGCACACCCGCCTGGACGATGGCGGGGAGGAAATCAAGTACGCGCTCGATGCGCCCCGCCACGTGGTCAAGGGCCGGGTTCGGCTGGCCCCGGGGGCAGGCTGGCAGCTGGCCCTGGATGCTCGCTGGGCCGAGCGTCGGGGTGATGCCAACGCGCTCTGGGTCAGCGCTCGCCTGGCCCGCCGGATCGGCCTGGCCGAGATTTTCGTTGAAGGTTCCAACTTGCTGGATCGCGAGCAGGCCGAGGCCGGCTTTGCCCCGCTGCCGGGTCGCTGGCTGTTGACGGGAGTGCGTTTCAGCAGCGGTAAGTGAGGAATCGTGGCTTCCGGGCCAGCCTTTCTAGAGTCTGTAAAAACCGGTAAAGCCCATGAAGGCCAGGGCCATCAGTCCGGCCGTGATCAGGCCGATCGGAGCGCCTCGAAAGCTGGCCGGAACGTCGGCCATGGCCAGGCGTTCGCGGGCTGCGGCCAGGGCAACGAGAACCAGCCCGAAACCCAGCGCGGCACCCAGCCCGTACAGGGCGGATTCCAGCAGGCTGTGTTGTTCGCGCACGTTGAGCAGGGCCACGCCCAGGACAGCGCAGTTGCTGGTAATCAGCGGCAGGTAGATGCCGAGCACGCGATGCAGCAGGGGTGCTGTGTGACGCATGAACAGCTCGGTCATCTGGACCAGGCCGGCAATGACCAGGATGAAACTGACCGTGGCCAGGTAAGTCAGCCCCAGCGGTTCCAGCAGCCACTGGCTGAGCACGAAGCTGGCCACCGAGGCCAGGGTCAGCACGAAGGCCGTGGCCAGGGCCATGCCGATCGCCGACTCCACGCTGTTTGAAACCCCGAGAAACGGACACAGGCCCAAAAACTTCACCAGTACGAAGTTGTTGACCAGCGCGGCCGAGACGATGATGAGGACGAGATCCATTGATGGTCAGGGTAGATGGGAAGAGGGAGAGAGGGGAAGAGGGTCTCTGACTCCCTCTCTCCTTCTACCCTTCTACCCTTCTACCCATTTCAAGAAACCTTCATCCCCGGGCTCGCGCCGCTGTCGGGGCTGAGCAAATACGGCTTGCCGCCGTCTTCGCTGGCGGCCAGGACCATGCCTTCGGAGAGCCCGAAGCGCATTTTTCTCGGTGCCAGGTTGGCGACCATCACGGTCAGGCGGCCTTCCAGCTCGGCCGGGTCGTAGTGGCCGCGGATGCCGGCGAAGACCTGGCGGGTTTCGGTGCCGATGTCCAGTTCCAGGCGCAGCAGCTTGTCGGCACCTTCAACCTCTTCGGCCTTGACGATGCGTGCCACGCGCAGGTCGACGCGGGCGAATTCGGGAAATTCGATCATGTCAGTCTCTTCCTTGGCTGCTGCTTTTGCCGGGGTCTCGGCAGCTGCTGTTGCCGGCGCGGATGTCGCGGCCAGCGATTCGCGACTGGCCGTCAGCACGCGCTCGATCTGCTCGGGCTCGACCCGTCTGAGCAGCGGCTTGAACTTGTTCAGGGCATGGTCCAGCAGCGGCTCGCCGATGGCATCGAAATCATCCAGCGAGGTGTTCAGGAACTCGGCGGCCGCTGCGGCCGTGCGCGGGATTACCGGGGCCAGCCAGGTCATCATCACCCGGAACAGGTTGATGCCCTGGGTGCAAACGGCCAGTACGTCCGCTGATTTTCCCTCTTCCTTGGCCAGCACCCAGGGCTTGTGCTCGTCAATGTAGCGGTTGGCCTCGTCGGCCAGGGCCATGATGCGGCGGATCGCGAACTGGTAATTGCGACTCTCGAAGTCGGCAGCGATGGCCTCGTGGCTGTCGACGAAGCGTTGGTAAAGATCCGGGTCCGGCAGGGCTGCGGCCAGGCGGCCATCACCCAGCTTTTGGATGAACCCGGCCGAGCGGCTGGCGATATTGACCAGCTTGCCGACCAGGTCGGCGTTGACCCGGGCGCGGAAGTCGTCCAGGTTCAGATCGATATCGGCCAGGCCGGAGCCCAGCTTGGCCGCGAAGTAGTAGCGCAGCGTGTCCGGGTGCAGCTCATCCAGCCAGGTTCGGGCCTTGATGAAGGTGCCGCGCGACTTTGACATCTTGGCGCCGTTGACGGTGAGAAAACCGTGGGCGTGCACGGCCGTGGGTCGGCGCAGGCCGGCCCCTTCGAGCATGGCCGGCCAGAACAGGCAGTGAAAGTAGATGATGTCCTTGCCGATGAAGTGGTGCATTTCGGTCGGGCTGTCGGGGCGCACCCATTCCTCGAAATCCAGCCCCTCGCGCTGGCAGATCTCGGCGAAGCTGGCCAGGTAGCCGACCGGGGCATCCAGCCAGACGTAGAAAAACTTGTCCGGGTGACCGGGAATGGCAAAGCCGAAGTAGGGGGCATCGCGGGTTACATCCCAGTCGCGCAAGCGCTCGCCGAACCACTCTTCGAGCTTGTTGGCCACTTCGTCCTGCAGGGCACCGGATCGAACCCAGCCCTTGAGGCTGTCGCGGAACTTCTCCAGGGTGACGAAGAAGTGCTCGGTGGTCTTCATGATCGGGCGGGCCCCGGAAATCACCGAGCGCGGTTCGACCAGTTCGGTCGGATTGTAGGTAGCGCCACACACTTCGCAGGAATCGCCGTACTGGTCTTCGGCGCCGCACTTGGGACAGCTGCCGCGGATGAAGCGGTCGGGCAGGAACATGCCGCGTTCCGGATCGAAGAATTGTTCAATCTCGCGACTGCTCACCGCGCCGCCGTCGTTCAGGCCCTGCCAGATACGCTCGACCAGGCCGCGGTTGGTCTCGCTGTGGGTGGAGGCGAAGTTGTCGTAGGACAGGCCGAAATCGTCGAAGTCGCGCAGGTGCTCGGCGTGCATGGCTTCGATCAGGGCTTCCGGGGTCTTGCCCTGCTTTTCGGCATGGAGCATGATCGGGGTGCCGTGGGCGTCGTCGGCCCAGGCAAACCAGACCTCATGGCCGCGCGCGCGCTGGAAGCGGGCCCAGATATCGGTCTGGATGTATTCCAGCATGTGGCCCAGGTGTATGGAGCCGTTGGCGTAGGGAAGGGCGGCGGTAACCAGGATGCGACGCTTGTCAGTCATGCAGGCAGTTCAGTCTTGTTGAATCAGTGTCGGGGCGGGGATTATCGCATGTTGCCTGCGGTGGTCGGAGCGGGGTAGCGCAGTGACGGGGTTCTGCCGCATGTTGAGGTCCCCGGGGGCTACGCCCGTCACTGCTGCACGGAGAGTCCTGGCGGTGCTTGCCTGGGAATATTGACGCCAGTGACCATGGCCCAGATCGTACACTAGGACCTCACTTTTCCCTCGCTTTCCTGTCATGAGCACTGAATCCGAACTGAAACGTCTGCTCTCCGGGCTGATCGACCCGCACAGCGGCCAGCCGCTGGGTGAGGCTGTCCGCGGCCTGGCCCTGCGCGATGACCGTGCTGCAGTCGATATCGAGCTTGGATACCCGGCGGCCGGCTGGCGGGACGGCCTGATCGATATGGTGACATCGGCGCTGCGTGCCAGCGGCGCAGTCAATGATGTGACTGTCGATGTGGGCTGGTCGGTGCCGCAGCATTCGGTCCAGGAAGGACTGAGCCCCCTGGATGGCGTTCGCAACGTGATTGCCGTGGCCTCCGGCAAGGGTGGGGTCGGCAAGAGTACCGTGGCAGCCAATCTGGCCCTGGCGCTGCAGGCCGAAGGCGCACGCGTGGGCGTGCTGGATGCCGATATTTACGGCCCCAGCCAGCCGCGCATGCTGGGGCTTAGCGGGGCGCCGCGGACTACCGACAACAAGCGCATCCTGCCATTCGAGGCGCACGGTTTGCAGGTCATGTCGATCGGCATGCTGGTCAAAACCGACCAGGCCATGATCTGGCGCGGGCCCATGGCGACCCAGGCGCTGCAGCAGATGGTCGCCGAGACCCTTTGGCAGGAGCTGGATTACCTGGTCGTTGACCTGCCGCCGGGTACCGGTGACATCCAGCTCACCCTGGCCCAGCGCATTCCCGTGGCCGGCGCGGTTGCCGTGACCACGCCGCAGGAGGTGGCAGTGGATGACGTGCGTCGGGCGGTGGCGATGTTCAACAAGGTGCGAATTCCGGTGCTTGGCGTGATTGAAAACATGAGCACGCATATCTGTTCGAACTGCGGCCATGAAGAAGCAGTGTTTGGTGAAGGGGGTGGATCACGGATCGCTGCCGAGACCGGTCTGGCCCTGTTGGGTCAACTGCCGCTGGAGGCCAGCCTCGGTCGCTCTACAGACGAGGGTTGTCCGATTGTGGCAGCCGATCCTGACCATCCGGCAGCCCGGCGCTTCCGTGAGCTTGCCCGGCGCACCGCGGCGCGCCTGTCTCTTCAGAACCGCAACCAGAGCATTCGGATGCCGAAGATCCGCATCGTTGACTGACGATCACTTCATCTTCTGAACAATCTGCGGTAACCTGCGGGCTCTTTTTCACGGGGCAGCCAATGTGAGCATCAAGTCAGATCGTTGGATCCGCGAAATGGCCGAGCGGCACGGCATGATCGAGCCGTTCGAGCCCGGCCAGGTGCGCAGCGCCGAAGACGGTCGCAAGCTGGTCTCCTACGGCACGTCGAGCTATGGCTACGACGGCCGCTGTGCCGACGAATTCAAGATCTTCACCAATATCAACTCGGCGATCGTGGATCCCAAGCATTTCGACGAAAACAGCTTCGTTGATTTCAAGGGCGATACCTGCATCATCCCGCCCAACTCATTTGCCCTGGCGCGAACCGTGGAGTATTTCCGCATACCGCGCAACGTGCTGACCATCTGCCTGGGCAAGTCAACCTATGCCCGCTGCGGCATTATCGTCAACGTGACCCCGCTGGAGCCGGAGTGGGAGGGGCATGTGACCCTGGAGTTCTCCAATACCACCCCGCTGCCGGCTCGAATCTACGCCAACGAGGGTGTTGCCCAGTTCCTGTTCCTGGAATCCGACGAGGCCTGCGAGACGTCTTATGCCGATCGAGCCGGGAAGTACATGGGTCAGCGCGGCGTGACCCTGCCCCGCGCCTGATCCCGGGCAGATCAACGTGCCGGGGGCGGCTGCTGGATCAGGGTGACGCTGGTGTCGAACAGCTGATTGCCGCGCAGCACGCTCAGCTCGACAGCACTGCCAGGCTGCTGCTGGGCGATGTAAAGGGTCAAGTCGCGTGCGTTGCTTACGCTACTGTCGTCGGCGCTGATGAGAATGTCGCCGGCGCGCAGGCCGGCGCGCCAGGCCGGGCCACCCTGGTCAACGCGGGCTACCCTGGCCCCGGTGATGGGGGTGCCATCGAATTGCATGGTGAAGGTCAGGTCGGCAAGATCGACGCCCATCCAGCCGCGCGGTACTTCGCCATGTTCCAGTATCTGTTCCATGATTTTGCGAGCCAGTGCGGCCGGAATGGCAAAGCTGATGCCCTGGGCGCCCATGGTCTGGCTGAGCGAGGCACTGTTGATGCCGACCACTTCGCCGGCCGGATTGATCAGGGCGCCGCCGCTGTTGCCCGCATTGATCGCGGCATCGGTCTGGATGAAGTCCTCAAGGGCGGTCAGGTTGAGCTGGCCGCGGCCGGTGGCGCTGACGATACCCATGGTAACGGTGTGGCTGAGGCCGAAGGCATTGCCGATGGCCAAAACCACGTCACCGGTGCGCATCTTGCTTGTGGCGGCGAAATTTGCCGCCGGAAGCGGGTCGTCGACTTCGATCTTCAGCACGGCCAGGTCGGTACCCGGATCGGCGCCGACCACCCGCGCCTCGAAAACCCGGCCATCCCAAAGCGCTACCGCGATATTGTCGACGTTGGATATCACATGCAGCGTGGTCAGAATCAGTCCGTCCGTGGAGACGATGACGCCTGAACCCAGGCCGCGCCGGGGCCGTGTAACCATGCGGTCTCCGTAGAGTGCGCGCAGCAAGGGGTCGAAAACATCGGTCGACAGCGGCTGTGCGACCAGCGTGCGCGTGTAAATGCTGACCACCGAGGGTGCGGCCAGATTGACGGCATCAGCGTATGATGTAATTCTGACCGGCTGTGGATCTGTGCGCAGTGCAGGCAAAAGATCCGGGCGCACGAAGACCATGACAAAGGCCATGGCCAGGCCCAGGACGACAAACTGGATGGTAAATTGAAGAATCTTGCTCAAAACTGGAATGCCCGTTTGTTGATACAAGGGCAAATGCCATCCCTGGATGGCGCTGGCAGGCTGCCTTTGAACCCTGACCTGTCCGTAAACCCTCGACAATCGCACCAGTATAATTGTGATCTTGCTTAATTTTTCGCTAAAATAGCGGTTTGGAAACCTGTCGGACGCGCCTGAAAGTCGGAAAAGCCGGCCCGATGTCGGCTCGGCAGCCTGTCCGGATTCATTTTTCTCTTCATCGGCTGGGCAGAGTGCACAATGCGCTTCGGCTGGCCACAGACCGTGAGATCGGGAGTAATTCATGTCCGAAACCGAATCGTTAGATTCCGAACAGCCGTCGGCCGACCTGTCGCGACGGCGTCTGCTGCTGGGAACGACCAGCGTGGTCGGCGCCGTTGGCGTCGCGGCTGCTGCCTGGCCCTTTCTGGCTTCGCTGCGTCCGAGCGCGCGCGCTCGCATCATCGGGGCGCCGGTCGAGGTGTTTATCGGAAATCTTGAGCCCGGACAGCTGGCGCGGGTACAGTGGCGCGGCCAGACCATTGGCATCATGCGTCGAACCGAACGCATGTTGCAGCAGCTTCCCGAACTGAATCCGAGGCTGCGCGATCCCGAATCCGCGGTGGCTGATCAACAGCCTGATTACGCCCGCAACCTGCATCGCTCGATTCGCCCGGAAATTCTCGTGCTGAACGTGCACTGCACCCATCTTGGTTGTGTTCCCCAGGTGATTCCGGAAATCGGTGCGCAGCCATTTGACTCCGACTGGCGCGGTGGTTTCTTCTGTCCCTGTCACCGGTCGACCTTTGACCTGGCCGGACGTGTCTACAGCGGGGTACCGGCGGTACGCAACCTGCTGGTTCCGCCGCATTCTTTCGTTGGCGATGATCACGTCATCATCGGCGTTGATCCCGAAGGAGCATCCTGATCATGGCAAAGCCTGCTAGTGCCCTTGCCAAGGGCATCGATTCTGTCAATACCTGGGTCAACGAACGTGCCGCTGTCGGTGAGTTCTACAAGAAACACCTCAGCGAGTACTACGCGCCCAAGAACTTCAACCTGTGGTATTTCTTCGGTTCGCTTTCGCTGCTGGTCCTGGTCAACCAGCTCCTGACCGGGATTTTCCTGACCATGCATTACAAGCCCGACGCGGAGCACGCCTTCGCATCGGTCGAATTCATCATGCGTGACGTCGAGTGGGGATGGCTGATTCGCTACATGCACTCGACCGGTGCCTCGCTGTTCTTCGTGGTCGTCTACCTGCACATGTTCCGGGCCTTGATGTATGGCTCTTACCAGAAGCCGCGTGAGCTGGTCTGGATTCTCGGGGTGACGATTTACCTGGTGCTGATGGCGGAATCCTTCATGGGCTACGTCTTGCCCTGGGGCCAGATGTCCTACTGGGGTGCGCAGGTGATCATTTCGCTGTTCGGTGCCGTGCCATACGTGGGTGAAGCCCTGGTCGAGTGGATTCGGGGCGATTACTTCGTTGCCGATGCCACGCTGAACCGCTTCTTCGCCCTGCACGTGGTTGCCTTGCCGCTGGTTCTGGTTGGACTGGTCGTGCTCCACCTGGCTGCGCTCCACGAGGTCGGTTCGAACAACCCCGACGGCGTTGAGATCAAGGCCAACAAGGATGAAAACGGTCGTCCCCTGGACGGTATTCCCTTCCATCCTTACTACACGGTCAAGGATATCTTCGGTGCCGCGTTCTTCCTGCTGATTGCAGCCTTCATCATCTTCTTCTGGCCAGAGTTCGGCGGTTACTTCCTCAAGCCAGACAACTTCGTCCAGGCCAACCCGCTGGTGACCCCGGATCATATTCCGCCGGTGTGGTATTTCACGCCCTTCTACGCCATTCTCCAGGCCGTGCCTGATAAGCTGATGGGCGTGATTCTGATGGGTGCGGCGGTGATGATCCTGTATCTCGTGCCGTGGCTGGATCGCTCTCCGGTGCGTTCCATTCGCTATCGCAGCTGGATGTCGAAGTTTGCCCTGGCCTTGTTCGTGGTCGCTTTTGTTCGCCTCGGCATGCTCGGGCTTTCCCAGGATTCGAGTACGCTGGAATTGCGCCTGTGGACATTTATCTACTTCGGCTTCTTCATTCTGATGCCGATCTGGACCAGCTTTGAAAAGACCAAACCCGTACCGGAAAGAGTAACGAGCTGATGACATACCGAAATCTCTTGTGCGGCCTTGCGCTTCTTCTGGGCTCGGGACTGGTGATGGCGGCCGGCAAGTACGGCAACCTTGACCAGTCTGGCAGCAATGTCTTCGACCGGGCCTCTTTGCAGCGGGGAGCCGCCTTGTTCGCCAATTACTGCATGGGCTGTCACTCTGTCCAGTTCATGCGCTACCAGCGCCTGACCGAGGATCTCGGGCTGAGCGAAGAGGAGGTGCTGGAGTTTCTCACCTTCGGTGATCAGGAACTGTCTGATTACATGAAGTCCGCCATGCGCTACGAAGATGGCGAAGCCTGGTTTGGCAAGGCGCCGCCTGATCTCAGTCTGACCGCGCGCTCGCGCAGCCCGGACTGGATTTATACCTTCCTGCGCAGCTACTACCTTACCGATGGCGGCTGGAACAACACGGTTCTGGAAAACCCGGCCATGCCGCACGTGATGTGGGATCTGCAGGGTGTCCAGCGAGCCATTACGGAAACTCGGGAAGTCAACGGTGAAATGCGGACCGAAATTGTTTCCCTGGAGATGGATCAGGGCGGTATGCTGTCTCCCGCCGAATATGATGCCGTCGTGCGCGATATCGTGGCTTTTATGGAATACGTGGCCGAACCGGCCATCCTCGTGCGTGAACGGGTCGGCATCTGGGTGATGTTGTTCCTTGCGCTCTTTACCTTCCTGTCCTACCTGCTCTACCAGGAATTCTGGAAGGACGTGAAGAAATGATGGCGGTTGCTCGCGCAGTCGCATCCCACGCTTAAAGGAGGGCAAGGGCCATGATGGCATTGTATTCTTCGGAGAATTGCCTCGATTGCCATCGAGTCCGCTTCGTGTTGGCTGAAAAAGGTATCAACGTGGAAATCATCCACGTTGAGCAGGATCGGGCGGCTACAGCCGACCTGGCCGAACTCAATCCTTACGGGGAGACGCCGACACTGGTCGACCGTGACATGGTGTTGTACGGTACCTGGGTTGTTGCGGACTACCTTGACGAGCGTTACCCCCATCCGCCGCTGATGCCGGTCGATCCGGTATCCCGATCGCGCTTGCGCCTGGCCATGTATCGCATGTACCGGGACTGGATCGATGCTGGTCGCATCATGGAAAAATCCAGCGCCGAGAAAAAGGTTGCTGCTGCCCGAAAGCAACTCAAGGATAGTTTGACCGCCGCCGACGACCTGTTCGGCTTGACGCCGTTCCTGCTCAATGACGAGCTGTCACTGGTCGACTGCGCGCTGACACCCTTGCTGTGGCGCCTGCCCGCCTACGACATTGATTTGACGACTCGATCAGCTCCAAATATCAACCGCTACATGGATCGCATGTTCAAGCGAAACTCGTTTCAGCGTAGCCTCACTGAAGTTGAGCGCCTTCTGCGCGAAAGCGAGTGACCGTCATGGTGCCCAGCCGACCGTATTTGATGCGGGCCTTGCACGACTGGATCGTCGATTCGGGCTGTACGCCGCACCTGCTGGTTGACGCCGAGCATCCAGACCTGGAAGTTCCGGACAGCGCGCGCAAGGACGGGCAAGTCGTGTTGAATGTCAGTCCCGGCGCGGTTCGCGATCTGGTCATGGACAATGAACTGGTTACCTTCGTGGCTCGATTCGGCGGCGTATCGCGCGGGGTCTCCGTGCCAGTCTCGGCGATCAAGGCGATCTATGCGCGGGAAAACGGACGTGGCATGGTGTTTCCGGAGGAAGAGGGTCTGGAGCAGGCCGAGCCGGGCAATACCGGGTCTCGAAGCGGCGATGACGATGACGACAACCCAGGCCGTCCCCGCCTGCGAGTCGTCAAGTAGCCACCGAAGCCGCTATTCCCTGTCTTCTCGGCAGACCCGTCGTCCTAAATCAGACAGGATGGCCAAAAACAGTGGGGAAGCCAAGGCAAGAATCAGGGAACCACCGAAAGCACCGAATACACCGAACACCCCGAACAACGCCTGTCGGTGTGGTCGGTGCTTTCGGTGGTTTCAATATTTCCAATCGACTGACTGGCAAGTGTCGCGTGAAAATCAGTCGATGCAGAATCTGCAGAAACTGTTTGAAAAAGGCGCTGTTGCTACTCGATCAACCTGCCGCCGTCATCGAGTTCGGCGCTGATCTGAACCAGACGCCGCCCGACCATCACCAGTTCCCCATGGCGTCTCGTGCCGCCATCGGGGCTGAAGTCGAATCGATAGATCCGCCGAAGCCCAAGATTGTCTCCGTCTCGAATGGGCCAGAGTGAAGTCAGTGCGACGGTCTGGTCCAGCAGTTGCCAATTCTGGCGCTGACAAAATGCCCGGGCCCGGTGTCGAGCCAGGTCACGCGCCTGCAGCGACCAGTGCCACCACAAGGCAAGGGCGCCGATAAAGAGTATGGCGCCAAGGGCACCGTCCAGTCCGCCGCTCAAGGTCGTGTCTTCAGGAGAACGTAGACGGCACCGGTTCCGCCGTCATGCCGGGGTGCCGATGCAAAAGCACAGACTCGCTCGATCCGGGTCAGCAAGCGGGCGGTCAGGCGCTTCAGGCGCGGACCGTCGGGGCCGGAGCGCAGCCCCTTGCCATGAATGATCTTCACGCAGCTCAGTCCGTCGCGGTGGGCGGCCGTGATAAAGGCGCGGATGCTGCCCGCTGCCGCCTCGGTATTCATCTGGTGGAGATCGATTTCATCTTGTACCCGCCAGTGCCCGCGGCGCAGCCGGGTCAATACGCGACGCTGCAGGCCGGGCCTGAGCCAGGTCAGCTCCTCGCCGGTTTCTATAGCCTCGAAATCGATGGGCCCGTGCGCCAGTTCGTCCATGACGGCTGCTTCGTCGCGCTCCCGCTGGCGCGGCCGCGGAGCCGGTCGGGGGTGATGCCCCTGAACCCGTTGAGCGCTGATCCTGCGGACCGAGCCAACGCTGGATCGGAACAGGTCGCGGTCTTCGTCATCGATGCTCATGGCTTGAGGTCTCCATAGCCGGCGGGCCAGCGCTGCGCAAGGTTTCGGGCGCTTTCTGTGCTGCCCAGGTTGCGCGGTTGCCTGTATAGTTACGGCTTTGTCCGAGCCGATTCAATAATGCATATTCTCATAGCCAACGATGACGGTGTGTATGCGCCTGGAATTCGCCTGCTCGCCCAGCGCCTGGCTGAGCATAGCGATCGGGTGACCGTCGTGGCACCCGACCGTGATCGTTCCGGGGCGAGTAATTCCCTGACCCTGGACCAGCCTATCCGGGTCGAGCGCCTGGACGATGGGCGCTACAAGGTCTTCGGCACACCAACCGACTGTGTCCACGTGGCCATAACCGGCCTGCTTGAGAAGGAACCGGATATGGTGGTGTCGGGGATCAATGCCGGAGCCAACCTGGGAGATGACGTGCTCTACTCCGGAACCGTGGCAGCGGCCATGGAAGGCCGTTTTCTTGGACTGCCGGCCATGGCCGTATCCCTGGTCTACGGCAAGAAGGGGCCACGCCACTACGAAAGCGCGGCCGAAGCCGCCTGTATTCTCATGCAGCAGCTGGTGGCAGAGCCACTGCCGGCCGACACCATACTCAACGTCAACGTTCCCGATCTGCCCTGGAAGAAAATTCGAGGCTTCGAAACCACCCGTCTCGGCCATCGTCACCGATCGGAAAATGTGATTCCACTCGAGGACCCGCGTGGGCGCAGTTTTTTCTGGGTCGGGCCACCGGGTGATGAAGAAGATAACGGTCCGGGAACCGATTTCAACGCCATTCGACAGGGCTACGTGTCGGTTACTCCGATTCACGTCGACCTGACCCGTTACCAGGCGCTTGATCAGGTCAGCCAATGGATTGAACGGTTGAATGCCAGCGAGGGCAGGGCCGGGGCGTGATGGCAGGGCGGCAAGTGCAGGGAATCGGCATGACCTCCGAGAAAACCCGACAGCGGCTGGTCGATCGCCTGCGGGCAAAGGGTATCCGCGACGACCGGGTTCTGGCCGCGATTGCCGCCACGCCCAGGCACTTGTTCGTTGGCGAGGCGCTGTCTTCACGTGCCTACGAGGATTCTGCACTGCCCATTGGTCGCGGTCAGACCATCTCGCAACCTTACGTGGTCGCCTTGATGACCCAGGCCATTCTTGGTGAAGCCCGCCTTGGCAAAGTGCTGGAAATCGGGACCGGTTCCGGTTACCAGGCGGCCATTCTGGCCAGCTTGGCCGAGCGCGTGTTCACTACCGAGCGAATCGGCGAGCTGGCGCGATCGGCCCGACAGCGGTTTCACAGCATGGGCCTGCACAATATCTTTGTCCGTCACTGCGATGGCCTGACCGGTTGGCCCAGCCAGGCGCCGTTTGATGCCATTGTTGTGACTGCCGGCGGAGTCGTTCCAGAGGATCTGCTGCTGCAGCTGGCCGAGGGCGGGGTCATGGTCGCGCCGGAGCAGAGCGGCAAGCATCAGCGCCTGATCCGAACTACCCGGACCTGCACCGGCTTTGAACGTGAGGACCTGGGAGCCGTGATTTTTGTGCCGTTGCTCGAAGGGGTGGAGTAATGCCAGGCGCAGGCAGCGGCCACGACCGGTGCGCTGTCATCGGCCAGACCCTGTTGCCGCTGTTAATCGGCTGCTTGCTGGCCGGATTGCTGGCCGGCTGTGCCCCGCGCCAGCCCGCACCAGTGGAGGATCGCTCGCCCGGTCATCAGGCACCGCCTGTCCAGCGCCTGCCCGCACCGCCGTTCTACGAGGTGCAGCGGGGAGATACGCTGTATTCCATTGCCTTTCGTTTCGGGCTGGATTGGCGTCGGGTGGCCGAGTGGAACCGCATCACTGCACCCTACACCATACGACCGGGCCAGGAGCTGCGCCTCAGTGCGCCGCCGGCGGTGGTCGCATCCACGCCTCCGCCTCCGCCCCCGCCGCGCACGACGCCGCCTGAGCCCTCGCCGCCGCGACCTGCGGCGACGCCGGCCCCGGCGCCGCGCAGTGAACCCGCTCCGGCGCCGAGAGCCGAGCCGCCTTCGCCGGCCGCCGGCGAGTCTGGTGGAGCGACCCGCAGCGTGGCCGGCGTGGTCTGGCAGTGGCCCACCGTCGGCAGGATTTCGCGGCCTTTTGATCCGGCAGCGACCCGGCGCGGGCTCGGAATTACCGGGCAGCTTGGCCAGCCTGTCGTTGCAGCGGCCGATGGCGAGGTTGTTTACAGTGGGACGGCGCTCATTGGTTACGGTGAACTGGTCATCATCAAGCATTCCGAGAGCATGCTGTCAGCCTACGGTCACAACCGCCGACGGCTGGTCGAAGAAGGCGACAGGGTCAGGCGCGGCCAGGCCATCGCGGAGTTGGGCATGAACGAGCGTGACGAGGAGATCCTGCACTTCGAAATCCGGCGCAATGGTCAGGCCGAAGACCCGATGCGTTTCCTTCCACCCAGGAATTGAGCCATCGCAAGTGTCTCTCACGGCAGCTGCGATATAAAGGTGGGGCAGGGCCCCTTTGTTGGCCCGGAACAATTCCGAGGTGGTAATGAGAGTAACCCGCTATACGGACTACGGTCTGCGCGTGCTGATGTACCTGGCGCTGCAGGGCCAGCGTCGAAGCACCATTCGCGAGATTTCCGAGGCATTCGGAATCTCACGCAATCATCTGATGAAAGTCGTTCAGCAACTGGCGGCGCTTGGGTACGTCAATGCCGTGCGGGGGGTGGGCGGTGGCTTGCTGCTGGCTCGGCCCCCCGGCCAGGTCCGCTTGGGCGAGGTGCTGGTTGACATGGAGCCTGACCTGGGCCTGGTGGAGTGCATGCGGCCGGAGGGCACGTGCGTCATCAGCCCTGTGTGTCGTCTGTCCGGGGCACTCGACGAAGCGCTCAAGTCTTTCGTCGACACGCTCAACCGGCACACCCTTGCCGACCTGGTCGAACCAGCGGTTGCCGATCGCTTGCGCCTGCTGTTGAAGGTCGATTCCGGTTGAGGCACATTTCAAAGGTGGGTTCTTCAGAGTCTGCGCTATCTTGCCGTTTTGGCTTGATTTTTCATAATATCGCGTGCATGATTGGAAAGTGAGGAGTCTCTGTATTCGAACTGGAGAATGTTTCATGCGTTTTCTCGGCCTGGCCCTGGTCCTGCTTGCCCTTGCCGCGGACGTGGTTGGCGGTGAAGTCCGGAACCTGCGGGTGTGGGCCGGGCCAGACAGTACGCGGGCTGTACTGGACCTGGATAATCGAGTCGAGTATCGCGTGTTCACGCTGGATAACCCCACTCGGGTGGTTGTCGATATCGATGCCACCAGCATTCGCGACGAATTGCCGTTCAACCCGGACCGAGGCGGCGTCATTTCCGGCGTAAGGCATGGCATCCGCAATGGCGTGGACCTGCGCGTGGTTTTCGATTTGCAGGGTGAGGTCAAACCGCAGAGCTTCCTGCTCGATCCGGCCGGGGATTATGGTCACCGGCTGGTTATTGATCTGATTCCCGAGAATGCCCAGACCCCGGCCGAGCGGGTCCGCGAGGTGGTCAGGTCGGCGCGTAATGGCCAGCGTGAGATGATCGTGGCTATTGATCCGGGCCATGGCGGAGAAGATCCTGGCGCTATTGGCCCGGGTGGGACTTTCGAAAAGGAAGTCACCCTGAATATCGCGCGTGATCTTGAGGGGAGGATTAACGACATGCCCGGCATGCGTGCGGTCCTTATTCGAACCGGCGACTATTTCGTCCCGCTCCAGGAACGCTACAACCGTGCCCGCCAGGCCCAGGCTGATCTCTTCCTGTCGATTCATGCCGACGCATTCCGCGACTTCCGCGTGCGCGGCAGCTCGGTGTACGTGCTCTCGCGCAGCGGGGCCTCCAGCGAAGCCGCCCGCCTGCTGGCCAAACGTGAAAACGAATCCGACCTGGTTGGTGGTGTACGCCTGGATCGCGGTGACGACATGCTCAGCTCGGTTTTGCTCGATCTGTCGCAAAGTGCGGCCCTGGAATACAGCAACAACGCGGCAGAAAAAATACTCGATCAGTTGGGCACGGTCGGTCGACGTCACCGATCGCGGGTCGAACGTGCGAATTTCGTCGTTCTCCGATCCCCGGATGTGCCCAGCGTTCTGATCGAGGTAGGTTTCATCAGCAACCCGCAAGACGAGCAGAATCTGAATAACTCTGCGCATCGGCGCCAGGTTGCCAGCGCCATTGCCTCCGGTGTGCATGATCATTTCATGCGCACAGCACCGCAAGGCACCTGGTTTGCCGCCAACCGCAGTCGCGACCGTCACGTGGTCGAGCGCGGCGATACGCTGGGCTTGATCGCGCGTCGGTACCAGGTCAGCATCAACCAGCTCCGGGAAGCCAATAACCTCAACGGCGATGTCATCCATCCCGGTGCCGTCCTGGTGATTCCCGCGGGTAGTTGACGCGACGCGAGGGCCTCGTCGGCACGCTTCCGTGCGCCAAAGCGTTTACCATTCCAGGCAGTCCTTCACCGCGCCGGGCCAGGCCCGCGACCCTTGCCCATGCCGATTCGTCAGCTCCCCGAGCATCTCGTCAACCAGATTGCCGCCGGTGAAGTGGTCGAGCGTCCGGCCTCGGTTGTCAAGGAACTGGTCGAGAACTGTCTCGATGCCGGGGCCGAGCGCGTTCGGGTGGAGGTGGAGCAGGGCGGCGTGCGGCGCATTCGCATCAGCGATGATGGCTGCGGCATCCCCGTCGACGAGTTGCCGCTGGCACTTCGTCCGCATGCAACCAGCAAGATCCAGTGTCTCGAGGATCTCGAAGGCGTCGCCAGTCTGGGGTTCCGGGGCGAGGCGCTTGCCTCGATTGCCTCGGTTGCCCGTGTGCGCATCGCTTCCCGCGAACCGGCTTCCGACAGTGGCCATGAGATCGAGGCGGAAGGGGGCGAAATGAAACCGCCGCGTCCGGCGGCCCTGGCCCCCGGAACGGTCATCGAAGTACGCGACCTGTTCTACAACACCCCGGCCAGGCGCAAGTTTCTTCGCACCGAGCGGACCGAGTTCAACCACATTGATGAATTGATCAAGCGCATCGCGCTGGCCAATATGGATGTGGCTTTCGAGTTGCATCACAATGGCCGGGCCATTCGCCGCCTGGCGCCGGCTCAGGGCGAGGCCGGTGCCGTGCGGCGGGTCGGTGATGTCTGCGGCGAAGCTTTCGTCGACGAGGCGCTAAGCCTGGTCAACGAGCATGCTGACATGCGCCTGTCCGGCTGGATCGCCAGACCCAGTTTTTCGCGCAGCCAGGCCGATCTGCAGTTCTTTTTCGTCAATGGTCGCCTGGTCCGCGATCGCCTGGTGGCACACGCCATTCGACAGGCCTACCGCGATGTGCTGTTTCACGGCCGGCATCCTGCGTTCGTGCTGATGTTGAGCCTCGATCCGCGCCGGGTTGACGTCAATGTGCACCCGCAGAAGACCGAAGTTCGTTTTCGTGACGGTCGCCTGGTTCACGATTTCCTGTTTTCGACCATCAATCGCGCTCTCGCCGATACCCGTCCGGGTCAGACGGACGCAGCGCCGGCGCGACTGCCCTCGCAGACGATGGGGTCTGCCGGGGCCGGCGGTGGACACCAGGCTGGCCTGGGCCTGAGCGTGGCCGAAACCGTTGAGCGCTACGCGCAGCTAGGCCGGCCTGCGGACCAGGCTGCCCGCGGCGGCGAAAGCGATGGGGCCATCCCGCCTCTGGGCTTTGCCGTGGCCCAGATCCACGGTGTCTACGTGCTGGCTGAAAACGCGCGCGGGCTGGTGGTGGTGGACATGCATGCGGCTCACGAGCGCATTGTCTATGAACAGCTCAAGCGCACCTGGGCTGACGATCGGGTGCGCTCACAACGTCTTCTTGTGCCTGAGCGCCTGGCTGTCTCCCAGCGCGAGGCGCATGCGGTGGAGAGTCATGGCCAGTCTTTGGCCCGACTGGGCTTCGAACTGGACCTGGCTGGCCCCGAGGCGGTGACAGTGCGGGCTGTGCCCAGCCTGCTGGCCCGTGCCGACAGCCTGGGGCTGGTTCGCGACGTGCTGTCCGACCTGGTAGAGCTTGGCGACAGTGCGCGCATTGAATCAGCCCTGGATGCGTTGTTGTCGACTATGGCCTGCCATGGCTCGGTGCGCGCGAATCGGCGCCTGAATATCGAGGAGATGAACGCCTTGTTGCGCGATATGGAACGAACCGAGCGCAGTGACCAGTGCAATCACGGCCGCCCGACCTGGGTGGAGCTGGACATGAAGTCGCTGGACCGGCTGTTTCTCCGTGGTCAGTGAACTTCATGAACAGTCGGCGCTCCCGGCTGCCGTATTGCTCATGGGGCCGACTGCGGCTGGAAAGACCGGCCTTGCCCTGGCCCTGGCGGATCGCTGGCCGGTCAGCCTGATCAGCGTTGACTCAGCCCAGGTCTATCGCGGCATGGATATCGGCTCGGCCAAGCCGGATGCCGAAACGCTGGCGGCCTACCCCCACGCCCTGATCGACTTGCGTGACCCCGAGCACGCCTATTCTGCCGCTGATTTCGTCGCCGATGCCGAGTTGGCCATGCGCCGATCCCACGCGCTTGGCCGGCTGCCGCTGCTGGTCGGTGGCACCATGATGTATTTCCGGGCGCTGCTTTACGGCCTGGATCGACTGCCCCCGGCCGACCCCGCATTTCGGCGCCTGATCAGTGATCGTGCGGCGAGTGCGGGCTGGCCGGCCCTGCACAAGCAACTGGCCCGGCTTGATCCGGAGTCGGCGGCGCGGATTCTGCCCTCGGATCCCCAGCGTATCCAGCGCGCCCTGGAGATCCACCATCTGACCGGTCAGCCGCCCAGCGCACTGCGCCGGATTCAGCCCCGCCCCAGATTTCCGAGCCTGAGGCTTGTGGTTACGCCCTCTGATCGCCATATCCTCCATCGACGCATCGGTGACAGACTGGGTGCGATGATTGCGGCGGGATTTGTCAACGAGGTGCGTGCCCTGCGTGAGCGTCCAGGACTGGGTCCGGACTGCGCGGCCATGAAGAGCGTGGGTTATCGGCAGGCTTGGGGCCTGCTTGAAGGCGATTTCGGGCTGCGTGAGTTCGAGCAGCGCGCACAGGCAGCGACCCGCCAGCTGGCCAAGCGCCAACTGACTGCGTTGCGGCAGATGACCGACGGGCTCTGGTATGATCCGGATCATGGACGTACCATTAACAGGGTGTCCAGGCAAGTAGCGGGTTTTTCCCGACAGCAGGGCGGAAGCGCCGGAATACCGGAACAAAGTCTTGGGCCGCGCGCCCCTGCGAGACCGGATAACGCCCAGGCGACCCAACAACAAACAACGACATAGAGCTGAAGGAGTGACAGGATGTCCAAGGGTCAATCGCTGCAGGATCCGTTTCTGAACGCGCTGCGCCGTGAGCGCGTGCCGGTGGCCGTTTATCTGGTCAACGGCATCAAGCTGCAGGGGCAAATCGAATCGTTCGATAACTTCGTCGTGCTGCTGAAGAATTCGGTCAGCCAGATGATCTACAAGCACGCCATCTCGACCGTGGTGCCGTCACGCAATGTGCGCCTCGGTGATGACGAGGAGGAGCAGGACTCCTGATCGAACAAGACTCTCCAGAGCGTGCGGCATCTTCCAATCGCACGCTATTACTGCATCCGGTCATTGATCTTTCTGATGACCTGGATTCCCGTGAGGAATTCCGGCGCCTGGCGGCGTCCGCCGGCCTTGAGGTGGTGGCCGAATTGATGGCGCCCCGGGACCGGCCTGACCCGCGCTACTTTGTTGGCTCTGGCAAGGTCGAAGAGACGGCGGATGCGGTGACGAGCCATGACATCGACCTGGTCCTGGTCAATGGTCGCCTGAGCCCGGTTCAGGAGCGTAACCTGACCCGTCGTCTCAAGTGCAACGTGCTCGATCGCACCATTCTGATTCTTGACATCTTCGCCCAGCGGGCCCGGTCTCATGAAGGCAAGTTGCAGGTTGAGCTGGCCCAGCTCAAGCATCTGTCAACGCGCCTGGTGCGCGGCTGGACGCACCTGGAGCGCCAGCGAGGCGGTATCGGTCTGCGCGGGCCGGGTGAAACCCAGCTGGAAACAGACCGGCGCCTGCTGGGCGATCGAATTCGCCAGCTGACTGCGCGTCTGGCCAAGGTCGAGCAACGGCGGGCCCAGGGTCGCCGGGCCCGAAGTCGTGGCGATGTGCCCCTGGTAGCCCTGGTGGGATACACGAACGCCGGAAAATCAACGCTTTTCAACCGCCTGACCGAGGCAGATGTCATGGCTCGCGATCAGTTGTTCGCGACCCTGGATCCGACGGTGCGCCGAATCGAGAACCTGGCCGGCGGCACCGTATTGCTCAGCGACACCGTGGGATTCATTCGCGATCTGCCGCACGAGTTGATCGCGGCCTTTCGCGCCACCCTGGAAGAAACCCTGGCGGCCAGCCTGGTGGTTCACGTGATTGATGGCGCTGACCCCGATCGCGGCAGGCATATGGCCGTGGTCGAGGAAGTCCTGGAGGATATCGGGGCCGGGGAATTGCCGCGCCTGAAGGTGTTCAACAAGGTTGATGCCACCGACCACGCGCCGGGGCTGGAGCGAAATGAACAGGGTGATGCGGCCTCAGTCTGGGTATCTGCCGCCACTGGCGACGGCCTGGAAGCGCTCAGGCGTGCCATCGAGGAACGTATCGGTGAAGGTCGTATCCGGCGCTGGATACACCTTCCCGCCCGTGGCCAGCGCTTGCGGGCGCGCCTGTTCGAGCTGGGTGTCGTGCGCGAGGAAGAGTGCGATGAGGCCGGGGGCTGCCGCCTGGATGTGGATCTCGATCAGAGAGCCGTACGCATCTTGACACGGCTTGACGGTGTGGATGGCAAACTAGCACGGCAACTGCTGTTAAACTAAGCGGCTGCATTCCGGTCCTACCGAGACCGACTTACAAGGCCGCTTCACGAGCCGGCCACGGTGAACCCTGAAAGACTCGTGATCATCAGTTTACACGGAGATATCGATGCCCTGGAATGAACCTGGACGCGGAAGCGGTGGCGGTGGTGACCGTGATCCGTGGAAGGGCGGCAATGGACAACAGCCGCCGGATCTCGACGAGGTCTTTGCCAACGTGCAGCGTCGCCTGAAGAAGATCATGGGCGGCGGTGGAGACAGCAGCAAAGGTGGCGGTTCCGCCAGCGGCGGCCCGTCCTTCGGCGGTCTGCTTATCCTGGTTGGCGTACTGTTGGTGCTGTGGGTGGCGTGGAATTCGCTGCATATCATCGATGAATCCGAGCGCGGCGTCGTACTCCGCTTCGGTGAGTACACGCGCACTTTGAATCCGGGCCTGAACCTGACCCTTCCGCGTCCGATCGAAGAGGTGCAGAAAGTCAATGTCAGCCGGGTGCGATCACTGGAAAGCACCAGCCGCATGTTGACCGGGGATGAAAACCTCATCGACCTCGGCTTTGCCGTGCAGTACCGTGTGCTCGAGCCGGAGAAGTTCCTGTTCAACGTGCAGGAGCCGGAAGTGTCACTCGGTCATGCCGCCGACAGCTCCATGCGCGAGATCGTCGGTACCAACAACATGGATTTCATTCTAGAAATCGGTCGTGGCCAGATTGCCCTGGATGCGCAGGCTTTGCTGATTGAAATCATCGAGCGTTACGATGCAGGGATCGAAGTGTTGTCGTTCAACCTGCAGGAAGTGCGTCCGCCCTCCCAGGTGCGGTCCGCTTTCGATGACGTGGTGCGTGCCCGCGAAGACCAGATTCGCTTCGCCAACGAAGCGCAGGCTTATGCCAACCAGGAAATTCCGGAAGCTCGAGGTCGTGCTGCCCGCGTTCTCGAGGAAGCCGAGGGTTACCGCGACGCCATCATCGCCCAGGCAACTGGTGAGGCAGCTCGTTTCACTGCCATTCTTGACCAGTACATCCTGGCTCCGGAAGTGACCCGTGAGCGCATCTTCCTGGAAACCCTGGAGCAGGTTTACGGTCGCTCGGCCAAGATCCTGATGGATGTTTCCGATAGCAACAACATGTTCTACTTGCCGCTGGATACCATGCGCGGTGGCCAGGCCCAGATGGCGCCACCTCCGCCTGCGCCGCTGATGGCACCGTCCGAGCAGCGCATGTCCCCGACTGATCCCAGGGCCCGTCGCGGCCGGGAGGCCCGTTAATCATGAGACTTTTAATTCCGATCATCATCGTCGTTGCGCTCATCATCGGGCTCAACAGCATTTTCGTGGTCAAGGAAACCGAGTTCGCGATCAAGTTCCGCCTCGGCGAAGTCGTTCGCGCCGACTACGAGCCTGGCCTGCACTTCAAGATGCCGTTCATCAACAACGTGCGCAAGCTGGACCGGCGCATCATTACCCTGGACATGCGTCCGGAGCAGATGAACACGGCCGAGCAGAAGTTCGTCGAGGTCGATTACTACGTCAAGTGGCGCATTACCAACCCGCGGGATTACTACGTGGCTACGCAGGGTGACATGATGTTTACCCGGGCCAGGCTCTCGCAGCTGATCAGAAACGATCTGCGCGACGAGTTTGCCCAGCGCACGCTCAGCGAAGTGGTTTCCGAGCAGCGCCGCGAAATGATGGAGCAGCTGGTGATTCGGGCTGACCGTCGTTTCCAGGACTTCGGAATCGACGTCATCGACGTGCGGATCAAGAAAATCGAGCTGACCGATGAAGTGTTGAACTCGGTGTTCGAGCGCATGGAGACCCAGCGTACCGAGTTTGCCAACGAGCTCAGGTCGCTTGGCCGTGAGCGTTCGGAGCGGATCCGGGCCGATGCCGACCGCCAGGTCCGGGTGTTGCTGGCCGACGCCGAGCGCGACGCCCAGCGGCTGCGGGGTGATGGTGATGCCCAGGCCATCCAGATCTACGCCGAGGCGTTCGACCGCGACCGCGAATTCTTCTCGTTCTGGCGCAGCATGATGGCCTACGAGGCGAGCTTTGGTACCGAGCAGGACATCATGTTGATGGATACCCGGTCCGAGTTCTTCCGCTACTTCGATCAAATGCGACCCGAATAGGAACCGGAAGGGAGCCATGTCCAAGTCAGTGGTGATCCTCGGCACCCAGTGGGGTGACGAGGGCAAGGGCAAGATCGTTGACCTGCTTGCTCACGATGTCGATGCCGTGGTGCGTTACCAGGGTGGTCACAATGCTGGCCACACGCTGGTCATCAACGGTCAGAAAACCGTGCTGCATGTGATTCCTTCCGGGGTCATGACCGAGCGCGCGCGCTGCCTGATCGGCAACGGGGTGGTGGTTGCTCCGCACAATCTGCTCACCGAGATCGAAGGCCTGGAAGCGCGTGGTCTGGATGTCCGGCACCGATTGGGCTTGTCGCCAGCCTGTCCGGTCATCCTGGCCTGCCACGAGGCACTGGACCGGGCGCGGGAGAAGGCGCGCGGCAAGCGCGCCATCGGCACGACCGGGCGTGGCATCGGGCCGGCCTACGAAGACAAGGTCTCGCGTCACGGCTTGCGCCTGGCCGATCTGGCCGATCCGCAGCGTCTGGCCGACAAGCTCGATGCCGTGATCGACTACCACAATTTCCTGCTGGCCAACTACTACCAGGCCGAGCCGGTTGATCCCCAGGCCGTGGCTGACGATGCCGCCCGCTATGGCGAAATTCTCAAGCCCATGTTCACCGATGTGACCGGTGACTTGCACGAGCTGCGCGCGCGCGGCGGCAAGATCCTGTTCGAAGGGGCCCAGGGCAGCCTGCTGGACATTGATCACGGGACTTACCCGTTTGTTACCTCATCCAACACCACGGTCGGGGGCGTTTTGACCGGTGCCGGCGTGGGTCCGCGCGACATCGATTACGTGCTGGGCATTACCAAGGCTTACACCACCCGCGTTGGCGGCGGGCCGTTTCCCACCGAGCTGGATGATGCAGCCGGTCGCATGATGGCCGAGCGCGGGGTCGAGTTCGGGGCCACCACGGGCCGGCCGCGACGCTGTGGCTGGCTGGATGCCGTGGCCATGCGGCGGATGGTCAAGGTCAATGGCGTGACCGGTCTGTGCATCACCAAGCTGGATGTGCTTGACCCGTTCGAAGAGGTCAAGGTCTGTGTCGAATACGAGGGTGTTGATGCCTTTCCGGTTGGTGCCGAGGAGTGGGGCCGGGTACGCCCGGTGTATGAAACCCTGCCAGGCTGGTCGGGAACGACCCAGGGCCTGACCGATGCATCGAAACTGCCGGCCGGAGCCCGTGCCTACCTGGATCGTATCGCTGAATTGATCGAGGCCCCGGTGCACATGCTTTCCACCGGTCCGGAACGGGATGCCAATGTCATTTTCCAGCATCCCTTCGACGACTGACCCCCGCTCGGACACGAACTCGAATTCGGAATCGCCCTGATGCTTGACCCGCAAAGTCTGAGACACGATCTCGAAGCCGTAGCCGCTGGCCTCGCCCGGCGGGGCTACCACCTGGACATGGAGAGTTACGCGGCGATCGAGTCGCGTCGCAAGGCCCTGCAGATTCGCACCGAAGAATTGCAGAACCAGCGCAACGTCAGCTCCAAGTCCATTGGCCAGGCCAAGGCGCGCGGTGAGGACATCGAGCCGTTGTTGGCCGAAGTATCGCGCCTGGGTGATGAGCTGAAAGAAGCCAAGGAAGAGCTTGATGGCATCCGTGACCAGCTCGAGCAGCTGTTTCTGGATATGCCCAACCTGCCGGATGCGGTCGTCCCCGATGGCAAGCAAGAAGCCGACAACGTGCAGGTTCGGCAATGGGGCGAGCCGGCCAAGCTGGATTTCGACCCGCGCGATCATGTTGAAATCGGTGAGCGGTTGGACGGGATCGATTTTGACCGCGCAGCGCGACTTTCCGGATCGCGGTTCGCCGTGCTGGGTGGTGCCGTGGCGCGCCTGCACCGGGCACTGGCCCAGTTCATGCTCGACCAGCACACCCAGGTCCATGGCTACCGAGAGATGTATGTTCCGTACCTGGTGCTTGGTGAGGCCATGCGCGGAACCGGCCAGTTGCCGAAGTTCGCCGACGATGCCTTCCTGATTGGTGATGATCCTGCCCGCTTCCTGATTCCAACGGCAGAGGTTCCGTTGACCAACCTGGTTGCAGATCAAATCATCGAGGCCGGTCATCTGCCGCTGAAATTCGTCGCCCACACGCCTTGTTTCCGGCGCGAGGCCGGCTCGCATGGCAAGGACACCCGGGGCATGATCCGACAGCACCAGTTTGACAAGGTCGAACTGGTCCAGATCAGCTTGCCCGAGGAGTCCGACGCTTGCCTGGAAGCGCTGACCGGCCATGCCGAGGCCATTCTGCAGGCGCTTGGGTTGCCTTATCGGACGATGTTGCTGTGTGCCGGTGACATGGGCTTCTCTGCCCGCAAGACGTTTGACCTGGAAGTCTGGCTGCCCGGGCAGAACGGCTATCGCGAAATATCCTCGTGTTCCAACTTTGGTGACTTCCAGGCCCGCCGCATGCAGGCCCGCTGGCGCAACCCGGAAACCGGCAAGCCCGAGCTGGTCCACACCATCAACGGTTCGGGCCTGGCCGTTGGCCGAACCCTGATCGCCGTGCTCGAAAACTACCAGCAGCGGGATGGTTCGGTGGTTGTTCCGGAGCCGCTGCGTCCCTACATGAACGGCCTTGAAGTCATTGCGCCGCCCGGTGGCGAGTGATTTTGGGCTCTCGCGCTGAGTTCGGTGCATGAGGTCGGTGCAGGGGTGAATGCCTTCAATTTTTCGGCCGGACCCGCGGCCTTGCCCGGACCCGTTCGCGAGCGCCTGGCCGAGGCGCTGCGCCCCGATCAGCGGGGTACGCCCTCGGTCGCCGAGATTTCCCATCGCGGCGCGCGCTTCGGGGCCATTGCCGAGGAGTTGCTGGCGCGGCTGCGCGCGCTGACTGGCGTGGGTGATGAGCATGAAATCCTGCTGCTTCACGGCGGAGCCAACCTGCAGTTTGCCTGGTTGCCGATGAACCTGGCTGTCGGTCGCACGGCCGCCTACGTGCTGACCGGTCACTGGGGCGAGAAGGCCTTGGCCGAGGCCCGGCGGGTCGGACCGGCGGAAGTGGTTGCCAGCGCTGCCGACGGCGGTTACGTCGACCTGCCCGAGCTGGGCCACCTGCCGCCCGACAGTGCCTACCTGCATTACACCGGCAACGAAACCATACACGGGGTTCAGTATCCGGCCCCGCCCGTGGTTGGTGTGCCGCTGGCCGCCGACCTGTCCTCGGAATTCCTGTCGCGCCCGTATCCTTATGATGCGCTTGGTTTTGCCTATGCCGGTGCCCAGAAAAACCTGGGCATCGCCGGCCTGACCGTGGTGTTGATTCGGCGCGACCTGCTCGATCGGATTCCGGATGGCTTGCCCAAGTATCTGGATTACCGCACCTGGGCCAGTTCGGGTTCGATGTACAACACCCCGGCGACCCTGGCCTGGTACGTGGCCCTGGAGGTTTTGCGCTGGATCGAGGACGGCGGCGGGTTGTCTGCCCTGGGGACGCGCAATGCGGCCCGCGCATCGCGCCTGTATGCCGCGATCGATGCCAGTGAGTTCTGGTCCAATCCGGTGGCCGAGCATTGCCGTTCGGTCATGAACGTGCCGTTTTTCGCTGCTGATGAGCGCCTGACCATGGCGGCCGTGGCCGCCGCCGAGGATGCCGGCCTGATCGGTCTCAAGGGCCATCGTGCCCTCGGTGGGTTGCGCGCCAGCCTGTACAATGCGGTAGATGATGAAGCGGTGGAGACCCTGATTGACTTCCTCAAGGAATTCGAGCGCAGCCGGAGCTGACCCGGCGCTGGCCGAAGTGCGGCAGCGCATTGATCAACTCGATGAACAAATCCAGGCCCTGATTGCCGAGCGCGCGGCGCAGGCGGCCCGTGTCCGCGCTGCCAAGGGTGACCTGGGCAGCGCGTCGGCCTATTACCGTCCCGACCGTGAGGCGCAGGTGCTCAGGCGCGTCATTCAGCGTAACCAGGGTCCGTTGAGTGACTCGGTCATGCTGCGCCTGTTTCGCGAGATCATGTCGGCATGCCTGGCCCAGCAGGAACCCATGCGCATCGCCTATCTTGGGCCCGAGGGCACGTTTACCCAGCAGGCTGTGTACCGCCAGTTCGGGCACTCGGTCAACGCGATCGCCCAGCCCAGTATCGAAGATGTCTTCCTCGCCGTTCAGGGTGGAGAGGCGGATTTCGGGGTGGTGCCCGTGGAAAACTCCAGCCAGGGCATTGTCAGCCACACCCTGGACATGTTCCTGCATTCGGATCTGAAGATCGCAGCCGAGGTCGAGTTGCGCATCCATCAGCACTTGCTGACCCAGGCCCGGCGCCTGGAGCAGATCGAGCGGGTCTACGCTCACCAGCAGTCGCTGGCCCAGTGCAAGCACTGGCTGAGCTCGCACCTGGCCCATGCCGAGGCGGTTCCGGTGTCCAGTAACGCCGAGGCGGCGCGCCGGGTGCGGCATGCGCCGGATGCTGCGGCAATTGCCGGGCGCCACGCCGCCGAAGTGTATGGTTTGCCGATCCTGTTTGCCAATATCGAAGACCACGTCGACAATACCACCCGGTTCCTCATTCTGGGGCGGGACCTGCTGCCGCCCTCTGGTGAGGACAAGACGACCTTGCTGGTGGCTGGCCGGGACGGTCCAGGGGCATTATTTCGCCTGCTTGAGCCGTTGGCCCGGCACGGCGTCAACATGAACCGGATCGAGTCACGACCCTCGCGCCAGGGGCGTTGGGATTACGTCTTCTTCATTGACGTCGACGGCCATGTCGAGGAAGAGGCCCTGGCCGCCGCCATGGTTGACCTGGGTGGCGAAGCGCGCCTGGTCAAGGTGCTCGGCTCCTATCCGCGCGCCGTGCTCGGCCGTTTGCCGGAAGGCGAGGGCGAGACCGCGACCGAAAATGCCTGACGAAATCATTCAAATCCTTTCCGCCTGATATGAAAACCTACGATTACAACGAGCTGGCCGTTCCCGGTGTCCGCGAGCTCAAGCCTTACACACCGGGCAAACCCATTGCCGAGCTCGAGCGAGAGTACGGTGTGCGCGATTCGATCAAGCTCGCTTCCAACGAAAATCCGCTCGGGGCCAGCCCGCGAGCGCTGGAAGCCATCCGCGGCGAGCTGGATGATCTGTGGCTCTATCCGGATGCCAACGGTTACTTCCTCAAGCAGACACTGGCCGAACGTCACGGGGTGGATCCGGCCTGTGTCACGCTGGGCAATGGTTCCAATGACGTGCTGGTTTTTCTTGCCCAGGTCTTTCTGGCGCCGGGCCTGGAGGCAGTCTTCTCGCAGTACTGCTTCGCGGTGTACCCGATTGCCACGCAAATGGTGGGGGCTACGGCAAAGGTGGCCCCGGCCTTGCCGCGGGATCACGTCATGCCGTTGGGGCACGACCTGCGTGGCCTGTATGAGCGGGTCGGGCCCGACACCCGCCTGGTGTTCGTGGCCAATCCGAACAACCCGACTGGCACCTGGCTGGATGGTCATCGGCTAAAGGATTTCGTCGGTTCCTTGCCGCCGCATGTGATCTGCGTGGTCGATGAGGCCTATACCGAGTATGCCGAGTCGGACCGGCTGGGCGATGCCTCGACCTGGCTGCACGAGTTTCCCAACCTGGTCGTGACGCGCACTTTCTCCAAGGCCTACGGGCTGGCCGGCCTGCGTGTCGGCTACGCGCTGAGCAATCCCGGGGTGGCTGACTTGCTCAACCGCGTGCGCCCGGCCTTCAACGTCAACTCGCTGGCGCTGACCGCGGCCAACGCTGCGCTCGGTGATCATGATTTCATTGAGCGCAGCCGGGCGCTCAATGCCAGCGGCATGCGTCAACTCGGTACCGGCCTCGAAGCACTGGGGGCGCGGGTGATTCCGTCGGCGGCCAATTTCATTCTTGCCGAGTTTGACCAGGCCGGCGCCGATCTCGACGAGAAGTTGCTTCGGGCCGGAGTTATTGTTCGCCCGGTCGGTAACTATGGTCTGGACAACTACCTGCGTATCACCATCGGCACCTCGGCCCAGAACGCGCGCGTTCTGGCAGCACTCAAGACCATTCTTGCCTCATGAAGCTGCGCGTAACACCCATTTCTCGTCCGCTGACCGGACGTTACCTGCCGCCGGGGGACAAGTCGATTTCGCATCGTCTGGCCATTCTTGGCGGCCTGGCCCAGGGTGAAACCCGGATCAGCGGTTTTCTGGACGCAGCAGACACCCGGGCCACGCTGACCGCCATGGCTGAACTCGGTGCCGCGGTGGAGGAAAGCGATGGACTGATCTGCATCCGTGGTGGCCGGCTCAAGGCCCCGGCGGCCGCGCTGGACCTGGGTAACTCGGGGACCGGCATGCGCTTGCTTTGCGGTGCCCTGTGCGGACACCCGGACCTTGTGGGTCAGGAGCTTTCGCTGGTTGGCGATGAGTCCCTGTCCGGGCGACCCATGGCAAGAATTACCCGGCCCCTGGGTGAAATGGGTGCCCGTATTCGAACCGTCGATGGCCATGCCCCGCTTGGCCTGCAGCCAACGAAGCTGCGGGGCATTCGTTACGTGATGCCGGTGGCCAGCGCGCAGGTCAAGTCGGCCGTGCTGCTGGCCGGCCTGTTCGCCGACGGCGACACGGCGGTGATTGAGCCCGGCCCCAGTCGCGATCACAGCGAGCGGCTGTTTCCGGCCTTCGGCGTTGAGCTTTTCGATGCGGCGCCGGGAATCGGCGTGCGCGGCGGCCAGCAGCTTGAGGGCGGTCGCTTCCACGTGCCGGGTGATCTGAGTTCTGCGGCTTTCGTGATCGCCGCAGGGCTGCTGGCGGCAGCCGAGCAGGGCATCGAGCTGGCCAATGTCGGCATCAACCCGACCCGTGACGGTGTGCTTCGGATCTTGCGCGCCATGGGGGGCAAGTTGACCCTTTCTCAGGCCGAACCGATAGGAAACGAGCCGGTCGGCAGTATCAAGGTGCAGCCATCAGCGCTGACCGGAATCGACATTCCGGCCGAGTGGGTGCCTTTGGCTATCGACGAATTTCCCGTGATCATGGCCCTGGCCGCGGTCGCTTCGGGTACGACGCGGATCCAGGGTGCGGCCGAGTTGCGGGTCAAGGAATCGGATCGCCTCGCGGTAATGAGCGAGCAGCTTCGGCGCCTCGGCGTGAGGCTGGAGGAAACGCCGGACGGTGCCGTCGTCGAAGGCGGTTCGGTCCGTGGTGGACAGGTTGACAGTGCCGGTGATCACCGCATTGCCATGAGCCTGGCCGTTCTGGGGTTGGTTGCCGACGGCCCGGTGGAGATCGACCACGCAGAATGGATCAGGACCAGTTATCCCGGCTTCGTCGACGATATGCGCAGCCTGGGCGCCAATCTGGAGTGGCTCGATTGAGGCCCGGCCAACAACGGCCCCGGCGCGCCACCCCGCAAACCGTAAACCGTAAACCGTAAACCGCCCCCCATGACCAGCAGCAACAACAAATCAGCCCCCGTCCTGACCATTGACGGCCCCTCCGGCGCCGGCAAGGGCGCGGTATCGGCCGGCGTGGCCCGCCGCCTCGGCTGGTTTGCGCTCGATTCCGGCGCTGTCTACCGTGCCGTGGCGGCCAGTGCCCTGGATCAGGGTGTTTCTGCCGACGACGAAGACAGCCTCGCCGATTTATGCCAGGATCTTGCGCTCTCGTTCGAGGCCGCCGATACCGGCATCGCGGTTTTCCTGGATGGACAGCCTGTGGATGATCGTCTGCGCCAGGAAGAGGTCAGTGTGATGAGCTCCAAAATAGCCTTGTTGCCGGCAGTTAGAGCCGCGTTGCTTGATCTTCAGCGCAGTTTCCGCCGCCAGCCAGGGCTCGTTGCCGATGGCCGTGACATGGGTACCGTGGTTTTCCCGGATGCGCCGATCAAGGTGTTTTTGGACGCCAGCGTGAAAGAAAGAGCGAATAGACGCTACAAACAGTTGAAAGAAAAGGGCAAAGATGTTAACTTTCTCCGTCTTTTTCGCGACTTGGAGGCGCGGGACCGCCGCGACCGGGAACGCCCCGTTTCGCCGACCGTACCAGCCGCCGATGCCGTGGTCCTGGATTCCACGACCATGACGCTGGACGAGGTGATCGACAAGGTGCTGTCCATCGTCCGGCAGCGCGTCTGAATCTTCAGTCCGAGAAAGAACTTTGGGTGCTGGCTGCCGCTGGACGGTAGCCGGCTTTTCGTGAACGAGCGTTCGATACTTGCCGATTTCAAAATCGGAAGCGAACGCGGATGACAGAGAGATATAGCGCATTGAATGCACAAACCGCGCAGATCTTGCAGGATGAATCAAGCGTAATGACTGAATCTTTTGCAGAATTATTTGAACAGAGCCTGACCGAAAAGGATCTTCGCCCCGGGGCGATCATCATTGGTCGGGTGGTGGAAATCCGCGACGACGTTGTCGTCATCAACGCTGGCCTGAAGTCGGAAGGTATTGTTCCGATTCACCAGTTCGAGAAGCCGGATGGCGAGCTCGAAGTGGAAGTGGGTGACGAGGTTGAAGTCTCGCTGGATGCCGTCGAGGACGGATTCGGCGAAACGCGTCTGTCGCGTGAAAAGGCCAAGCGTTCTCGCGTGTGGACCACGCTGGAGAAGGTCTTCGAAGCTGAAGACAACGTGATCGGCCAGATTTCCGGAAAGGTCAAGGGTGGCTTTACCGTCAACATCGACGGCATTCGGGCATTCCTGCCCGGTTCACTGGTCGACGTTCGACCGGTGCGCGATCCGGCCTATCTGGAAGGCAAGGATCTGGAATTCAAGATCATCAAGCTGGACCGCCGCCGCAACAATCTGGTGGTCAGCCGCCGTGCCGTGGTCGAGCATGAATACGCCGCAGAGCGTGACGATCTGATCGAGCGCCTGAATGAAGGTGCGGTGATCAAGGGCGTGGTCAAGAACCTGACTGATTACGGTGCGTTCCTGGACCTGGGTGGCATCGATGGCCTGCTCCACATTACCGACATGGCCTGGAAGCGTGTTCGTCATCCTTCCGAGGTGGTTGAAGTCGGTGATGAGCTCGAAGTGCGTGTGCTGCGCTTCGACCGCGAGCGCATGCGCGTGTCGCTGGGTCTCAAGCAGCTGGGTGATGATCCGTGGAACAACATCGATCGTCGTTACCCGCCGACCTCCCGCCTGTTCGGCAAGGTCACCAACATTACCGATTACGGCTGTTTCGTCGAAATCGAAGATGGGGTCGAAGGGCTGGTGCACGTTTCGGAAATGGACTGGACCAACAAGAACGTCAACCCGGCCAAGGTGGTACACGTCGGCCAGGAAGTCGAAGTCATGGTTCTGGATGTCGACGAAGAGCGTCGCCGTATCTCGCTGGGCATGAAGCAGTGCGCGCCCAACCCCTGGGAGGCCTTCGCCGCCACCCACAACAAGGGCGACAAGGTCAGCGGTGCCATCAAGTCGATCACCGATTTCGGTATCTTCATCGGCCTGGACGGCGGCATCGACGGACTGGTCCATCTGTCCGACATTTCCTGGATGAACGCGGGCGAAGATGCGATCCGCAACTTCCGCAAGGGCGAGGAAGTCGAAGCTTCCGTGCTGGCGGTTGATCCGGAGCGGGAGCGTATCTCGCTGGGCATCAAGCAGCTTGAGCAGGATCCGTTCGCCACCTACATGGCCGAGCACCCGCGTGGTTCCGTCGTTACCGGCAAGGTCAAGGAAGTTGATCCGCGTGGTGCGATTATCGAGCTTGCCGACGGTGTTGACGGTTATATCAAGGCATCGGACCTGGCCAAGGAACGTGTTGAGGATGCAACCAAGATCCTTTCCGTGGGAGACGAGATCGAGGCGAAGTTCGTTGCACTTGATCGCAAGACTCGCAACCTGACGCTGTCTGTTCGCGCCAAGGATGAAGCTGAGCTGGCCGATGCACTTGACCAGTACCAGTCGCGTTCCGGCGGTAGTGGTGGTGCCACCTTGGGCGATTTGCTCAAGGAGCAGCTCGGCAAGAACTGATTGCGGGACCAAGAAACCGGTGACCCACTGTGGTCGCCGGTTTGCCTGATGGGGATAGGCTTATGACGAAATCCGAATTGATTGAGCGGCTTTCCGCCAGTCAAACACATCTGAGCCAGGCGGACGTCGAGTTGGCCGTGCGTTCGATGCTGGAACAGCTCAGCCGTGCTCTCGCCGAGGGCGAGCGCATCGAAATCAGGGGGTTTGGCAGTTTTTCCTTGCATTTCCGACCGCCTCGGATGGGGCGCAACCCCAAAACCGGCGAGCCCGTGGCGCTACCCGGCAAACATGTGCCACACTTCAAGCCAGGTAAAGCGCTGCGCGAGCGGGTCAACGGCAAGGCGGGATAACCCGGGCTCACCGCGCCGTCAACCGTTTTTGCGTCTGGCCTTGATCAATGGCTGGCATAGTGACGTTGTGGAGCTGACATGTTTCGCTGGATAATCCTGGTTGCCTGCATTCTGGCCGCGCTGCTTGGGCTGGCCGTGGGTGTAATGAACCCCGACCCGGTGCAGGCGCATCTGCCTGGCTTCGAGCTTGAACTGGCGCTGGGCAGTCTTCTCATTCTCGCCCTGGTTTGCGGTGCGGTGCTCGGCTTTGTGCTGTGCCTGATTCTGTTTTACCTGCCGGCTCGCCTTCGCGGCATGGGCCGCACGACCCGTCCGAAGGACGAAAGCCTGCCTGAGCGCAATGCTTGAGCTGTTTCTGCTGTTTACGCTGCTGCCGGTGGCGGCGGCCAGCGGCTGGTGGGCGGCTCGGCACCGTGAGTCCGGCCGGCGCAAACGGGACTCGGTCTTATCCAGCAACTACTTTCGTGGTCTGAATTATCTGCTCAACGAGCAGCCGGACAAGGCAATCGAGGTCTTTCTCGAGATTGCCGAAATCAATCAGGACACCGTCGAGACCCATCTTGCGCTTGGTAACCTGTTTCGTCGTCGCGGCGAAATGGACAAGGCCATCCGCTTCCATAAACACATCATCAGCCGACCCAACCTGACCGATGAACAGCGCTCGCAGGCCTTGCTGGAACTGGGCGAGGATTACATGCGTGCAGGTCTGCTGGATCGGGCAGAAAAGCTGTTTGCACAACTGCTCGAGCATAATCCACGGGCCCAGCAGCCAGCCCGGCAGCTGTTGGGTATTTATCAGCAGGAAAAAGATTGGGCCAGGGCGATCGAGCGCTCCCGGCACCTGGCCGACGATAGTCCGCGCACCCAGCAGCTGGTCGCCCAGTTCTATTGCGAACTGGCCCAGCAGGCGCTGGATGGCGGTGATCCCGAATCGGTTCGCAAGCATCTGCGTCAGGCGCGCAGCTGTGATCCGCGCAACCCCCGACCGCGCCTGCTTGAGGGTGAGCTGTGGTGGCGCGAGCGGCGCTGGCAGGATGCCCTGGATTGCTATCTCGAAGCCTGTCGACTGGACCGTGACTGCGTGGTGCAGGCACTCGATCGCATCGTGGCCTGTCACCGTCAGCTGGATCAGATCGGGTCGCTCGAAGCATGGCTGGTTGCGGAAGTAGAAGAGGGCAAGCTGACAACGCCGGCCCTGGTTCTGGCCGAGCTGCGAGCCGAGCGGGATCCGCGCCTTGCGGTTGATTTTCTGCTCGATTACCTGTCCCGGCGCCCCACGGTGCGCGGACTGGAATGCCTGATGCACCTGCTTCATGACCATGATTTTGGTCTCGAACAGATCGGCCCGGAGCTGATTCGAGACCTGATGCTGCGGTTGATCGAGGGGCAGCCGGTCTATCGCTGCAATCATTGTGGTTTCAGCGGAAGCGCCTACCACTGGCTGTGCCCGAGCTGTCGGCGCTGGAACACAACGCGGGTCATCAGCGGGGTGCTCGGCGAGTGATCCTGGCGCACTGGTGGCCACTGGTGCTGGCTCCGATGGGCGGCCTGGTCACGCTGCTGCTCAGCCCGTTCCTGCGTCGCTACCTGCTGGACAAGGGCGTCATCGACCTGCCCGGCGTCCGTCGCAGCCACCAGGTGCCGACACCGCGCGGCGGTGGCCTGGCCATGGCGGCCGGGTTATTGCCTGTGCTGGTGGCGCTGGCCTTGCTTGAGACTGCAATGGCGATCCCGTTCCTGCTGGCGCTGGTGCTGGTTCTGGTCGGCTGGCTGGATGACCGGCATGACCTGGGTATTCGCTGGCGCATGCTGGCGCAGTTGCTCGTGGCAGCCGTACTGGTCGCCTCTGTCGGGGGGGTTGACCGGATCGAGTTGGGTGGCCATGTTTTCAGTGCCCCCTGGTTGTGGACACCGCTGGCCGTGGTGGGGGTGATCTGGCTGATCAATCTGCACAATTTCATGGACGGTTCGGATGGCCTGGCCGGCAGTCAGGGGGTCTGGGCCGGCGTGGCGTTTGCGGTTGTTTTCGCCACGCTCGATCTGCTCGTGCCGGCCGTTGCCAGCCTGGCCCTGGTTGCTGTCTGTCTGGGCTTTCTGGTCTGGAACTGGCCACCGGCAAAACTGTTCATGGGTGACACTGGCTCGCTGTTGATCGGCGGGATGGTCGCCTGGATGGTCATGACGGCGCTGGCTACCGGTAGCGTCAGCCCATGGACAGGCCTGATCATCGCCTCGGTTTTCGTGGTTGACGCCACGCTGACGCTGCTGCGGCGGGTGGCCAGAGGGGAGCGGTGGTATACTCCGCACCGCCAACACGCTTATCAGCGGCTGATTGCGTGCGGCTGGAGTCATGGGCAGGTGTTGGGTTTGTACGCTGGTGCAAACCTCGTTCTGGTAATGCCAGCGACCCTGCTCGCCGTGCGACATCCGCAGCTGGACATCTGGCTTGCGGCCCTTTTGGTGGGCCTGCTGGTCTTGTTCTGGTTGTTGATTCAGTTCGCTACCAACGGAGAACGATCAACCGCATGACTGAACGGGTAGAACGCAGACCGAACTGGCTGAATCTTCGCCTGCTGGTCATCCTGCACGATCTGTGCATGATCGCGTTGGCCTGGTCGGCGGCTCGAATCGGGACCCTGTGGCTGCTCGGTGAACCCTCGCTGAACTGGCAACAATTGGCCCTCGAGATCAATCTCGTGCTCATGGCCCAGGGTTTCCTGCAATGGCGCGCTGGCCTTTATCGCGGTGTGTGGCGTTTCGCGAGTCTGCCCGACCTGGCCAATCTGGTCCGCGCGGCCATTCTTGGCGCGGTTGCAGGCGCGGCCGTGCTGCTCGTGCTCACCGCACCCATCGAGCTGATGGTGCTGATGGTGTGGATTTTCCCGGTGCTGCTGGCGCTGGGGCTGGGTTTGCCGCGGCTGACCTACCGGGTTTTCAAGGATATGCGCCTGGAGGTGCATAGGCGACGTCTGACCCAGCGAACACTGATCCTCGGGGCTGGCCGCTCCGGCCGCTTGCTGTTGCCGGAACTGCGTCGACGGGGGGGCTATGATGTGGTCGGTTTCCTTGATGACAAGAAGCGTCTGCGCAATACCGAGGTTGCCGGTGTGCCCGTGCTGGGTACCATCGAGCGTCTGCCACGAGTCGCGCGTGAGGCAGCCATTGACCTGGTCGTGATCGCGATTCCCTCGGCAACCAACCAGCAGATGCAGCGGGTTGTCGAGATCTGCGAACGTGCAGAAGTCGACTTCAAGACCCTGCCGACACTCACCGAGCTGGGCAACAGTTTTACCCGCTTTGATGATCTCAAGCCGGTGGCGATTGACGACTTGCTGGGGCGCGAGCCGGTGTCGCTGGACTGGGAATCGATTCGGGCCGGACTGGCCGGCAAGCGCGTGCTGGTTACCGGTGGCGGCGGATCCATTGGCGCCGAACTGTGCCGACAGATTGCACGCCTGGACCCGGCGTCTCTGGTGGTACTGGATCACAGCGAATACAATCTCTACCGCGTCGATTATCGCCTGCGCGGCGAGTTTCGGGAGTTGGTGGTGGAAACGGTGCTCGGTGATGCGGCCGACTCGGCGACCATTGATCACGTCATGGCGCGAGCGCGTCCGCAGGTGGTCTTTCATGCAGCCGCCTACAAGCACTTGCCCATGCTGCAGAACCAGGTCCGGGAAGCATTTCGCAACAACGTCATCGGCACACGTCGAGTGGCTGATGCCGCCGATCGTTTCGGTGTCGAGACGTTTGTTCTCATTTCCACCGACAAGGCGGTCAACCCCAGCAACGTCATGGGCGCGACCAAGCGTGTGGCCGAGCTCTATTGCCAGCACATCAATCGATGCTCGCAGACTCGATTCATCACGGTTCGCTTCGGCAACGTCCTCAATTCCACCGGTTCTGTCGTGCCCCTGTTCAATGAGCAAATTCGCCGCGGCGGACCGGTGACCGTGACTCACCCCGAGATTACCCGCTACTTCATGACCATCGCCGAGGCCGGTCAGCTCATCCTGCAGGCCGGCGTGCTGGGGCAGGGGGGTGAGGTGTTCGTGCTCGACATGGGTGAGCCGGTGCGGATCAGCTATCTGGCCGAGCAGCTGATTCGGCTTGCCGGCAAGGAGCCCGGGCGAGATATAGAAATCGTCTACTCGGGGCTTCGGCCCGGAGAGAAGCTCTTTGAAGAGCTGTTCCACGCGCATGAATCCTATGCCAAGACCGCCCATGAAAAGATCCTGCTGACTCGCAAGGGAGACCTGGTTTGCGCTGAACTGGAGGATTGTCTGCGGCGCGCCGAGCAGGGTGTGCGGCAGTACGACAGCGATGCGCTGCGTCAGGTATTGCTCGAGCTGGTGCCGGAAATGGGACAGGCCAGGCAGCCGCGCAAGAAGATCGTTTCCATCGACAGCAAGGTGGCTTCCTGAACATACGGCGCTGCCTTGCCAATTCAGCCGTATCGACCCACCGAGCAGGACGAGCATGATGGCCGAGCCAACAACGAGTCGCCGCAAGGCATTGCGTCCGGGGATTGACTGGCCGCAGGGTCAGGTCGTGACCCTGGCGCATGAATCTGTCATTCTGGCCGGCAATCCGCTGGCCGACCCCACCCGGCGCGCCCACCCGGTCTATCTGCCACCAGGCTACGATGATTCAGGACAGCGTCGCTACCCGGTGCTCTGGTCCCTGGCCGCCTATACCAATGCTGGTCCGGGCCAGGTTGCCTGGCGCAACCAGGGCGAAACCCTGCCGCAGCGCCTGGACCGATTGATCGCCAGCGGCAAGATGCCGCCGGTTATCGTGGTGTTTCCGGACTGTTACACGGCGCTGGGTGGCAATCAGTACGTCAACAGTCCGGCCATTGGCGCTTACGCAGACTACCTGATTGACGAACTGGTTCCCGTCGTCGATGCCCGGTTCCGAACCATTCCGGAGGCAGCGGCCCGCGGGGTATTCGGGAAATCGTCCGGTGGCTTCGGCGGCTTGCATCTTGCGATGGTTCACCCGGGCCATTTCGCAGCTGTTGCCAGTCATGCCGGCGACTGCGGATTCGATCGTGTGTACCTGCGTGATTTTCCGCTGGCCTGTGATGTGCTGGCCCGACACGATGGTGATCTTGAGGCCTTCGTGCGCACTTTCTGGCGCGATCGACGCCCGGGTGGTGCGGCCTTTCATACCCTGATGACTCTCTGTCTTGCGGCCAGCTATTCGCCGGACCCGGCCCTTCCACTGGGCCTGAAGTTGCCTTTTGACCTGGAAACCTGCCGTCTCGATCCGGTCACCTGGGGGCGTTGGCTGGCATTTGATCCGCTCAGCCGAGCGCAGGGATCACTGGATGCACTCAATGGCCTGGCCGGGCTGTGGTTCGATGCGGGGCGGCGCGACCAGTACTTCATCCATTACGGTACCCGGGAGCTGCACCAGCAGCTGACCGCTGCCGGCGTGGCGCATCACTTCGAGGAATTCGACGGTACCCATTCCGGCATCGATTGGCGCTACGATCATTCCCTGCCCTGGCTGGCCGAGCGCTTGAAAGCGGATTGAGTCGCCTGCATAAATTGAAATACAACCGACAAGGTCATTCCCCAGCATGCTGACGATTACCCCTGCCGCCCGTGATTATTTCGCGCGCTTGCTCGAACAACAAGCCGACGGCACCAATTTGCGCCTGCGCACTGTCAATCCCGGTACGCCGTCAGCCGACGTTGACTTGACCTATTGCCCGGCCGGTTCGCAGCAGGAATCAGACCAGCCGGTCGACTGTCATTCCTTCGTGCTTTATGTCGACGTCGACAGCGCCGCAACACTCGATGGTGCCGTGATTGATTTCGAAACCAATGCCATGGGCGGTGAGTTGTCGATTCGGGCGCCGGGCCTCAAGGGTCAAAAGCCACCGGCCGACTCCTCGCTGCGCGAGCGTGTTGAATGGGTTCTGGATGCCCGTATCAACCCGATGGTGGCATCCCATGGTGGCGTGGTCGGCCTGGTTGAAGTGACGGAGGCCAAGGACGTAGTGTTGCAATTCGGTGGCGGCTGCCACGGCTGCGGCATGGTCGATGTCACCCTCAAACAGGGCATCGAAACCACGCTGCGCCAGGAATTGCCGGAAGTACGACAGGTCATAGATGCCACTGATCACAATAGCGGCGAAAATCCCTATTACTGAAAGCCGGTGGGGTTCGCCGGAGGGATTGGGGCTCGGCTCTCGCCGCCACGGGTTCCGGGAGCTTTCCAGGGCCAGGCCAGAAGGCCCCTGGCTGAAAGAAATCCCCAATTGGCGTCTCAGGTTCCGGACCTGTCCCGCCTGGATGTCGGCCAGGTTTTTCTCGAAACAATACTGTCTGCCTGAGACGCGGCGCGACTCAGGCCATGGATCAACGGCGACGTGAGCTCGGCATATCGACCAGGTAGCTGTCCTGGCGCGAGAACCAGGCTGCCAGATCGCGAATATCCTGGTCACTCAGATCCCGTGCAAACGGCGCCATGACGGCGTTGTCGCGATCACCGGAGCGATAGGCCTTGAGGGCGAAAACCAGGTAGTCGGCGTGCTGACCACCGAGCTTGGGGTAGTCGGGCGCGAGCACCAGGTTGCCATCGTCGCCGTGGCAGGCGGCGCAAACCTGGGCTGCAATCTGCTGGCCGCGGGCCGGATTGCCGGCTGCGACTTCGAGACTGGCGCCGAGCAGGGCGACAGCAGCGATCGGAAGCATCAAGGATTTCACTGTTGGTTTCCTCCCAGTCCAGACAGGTAGGCGGCGATGTCGAGAATGTCCTGGTCAGACAAGGTATTCCCCTGAGCCTGCATGGTCGGGTGGCGTCGCTCGCCAGAACGGTAGGCGCGCAAGGACGCAATGATGTAACCCTCGCTCTGGCCGCCGATGCGGGGCACGGAGTAGGTCGGGTAGACATTCTGGTGGAACGGGATACCGTGACAGCCGGCGCAGGTGAACGCTATCACCCGGCCCTGTTCGGGATCACCGCGTTCTGCCAGGGCCGGTGAAGACATCGCGCTGGCGAGCACGGCGACAAGAACCAGTCTTTTGATCATCAGAAGGCGCCAGTTTGGTTAAAACGAAAAGACGGCCATTATAGCGGTGCCGGGCGCTCTCTGGGTAGTCCGTTGGGCAGCGAGCCGGGGCAGGGGCTGGCCGAAACAGTGCAACTCTTGATCGTCAGCAACGGGCGATGAATTACAATAGCGGTCTACTCAAGTCCTGCCAGAAGCTTTCTCCCATGCACGCACTCAATCCCCTTGATCTGTTCGATATCAACGCCGAGCTCAGCGACGAAGAGCAAATGATCCGCGACAGCGTCGCCCGCTTCGTCGACGAAAAGGCGCTGCCTTTGATCGCCGACTGTTTCGACGAGGGTCGATTCCCGAGTGAACTGGTGCCCGAGATTGCCGATCTCGGTTTGCTCGGATCCAGTCTCGAAGGTTACGGCTGTGCCGGTCTCAACGCGGTCAGCTATGGATTGATCTGCCAGGAACTCGAGCGCGGCGATTCGGGGCTGCGCAGTTTCGTGTCAGTGCAATCGTCCCTGTGCATGTATCCCATCCATGCCTTTGGCTCGGACGAACAGAAGCAGCGCTGGCTGCCGGAAATGGCCGCTGGCCGTGCCATAGGCTGCTTTGGTTTGACCGAACCGCATGGTGGCTCGGACCCGGCCAACATGAAAACCCACGCCCGGCGCGACGGTGATGACTGGATCCTCAACGGCGCCAAGATGTGGATCACCAATGGCAGTATTGCTGACCTGGCTATTGTCTGGGCCCGCACCGAGCAGGGGATTCAGGGTTTCATCGTCGAAAAGGACTTCAAGGGCTTCGAAACCCGCGATATCCGCGCCAAGATGTCGCTGCGCGCTTCCGTGACCTCCGAGCTGTACTTTGATAACGTGCGCGTTCCGGAGGCCAACCGCCTGCCCGGAGTCAGCGGCCTGAAGGGCCCGCTTTCCTGCCTGAGCCAGGCTCGCTACGGCATAACCTGGGGTCCGATCGGTGCGGCCGTGGCTTGCCTGAAGGAGGCCATTGACTACACTGCCGACCGTGAACTGTTCAAGCGTCCGCTGTCGGCCAACCAGGCGGTCCAGATCCGTCTGGCCGACCACGCCCGCCGAATCACCCTGGCTCAGCTGATGAGTTTGCGGCTCGGTCGCCTGAAGGATGCCGGGCGTGTTCACCCGACCCAGATTTCCATGGCCAAGTGGAACAACGTTCGCATGGCCATCGACATCGCCCGCGACTGCCGCGATCTGCTTGGCGGGTCCGGCATTACCCTGGAATACGTCGCTATCCGTCATGCGCTGAACCTCGAGTCGGTGATTACCTACGAGGGCACCGAAACCGTGCACCAGCTGGTCGTTGGGCGGGAGTTGACCGGACATAATGCGTTTTAGGCGGGAACAGGGAAACGGGAAAAGGGTTAGGGAGAAGGGCTGAAAATGGCTGTTTCCGCTGCGCGTCAGATCAACCGGGCCGAGGTTGTCGATCGGAATTTTCTTGATCATCTCCAGGCAATCGCCAGCGGCCAGGTAGTTCCGAGCCGAGGCGGTGACATCGCCGATGCCGATCTGCTGGAACTGTTCGACAGCCAGATGGCCTCTCGCCAGATTGACCTGATGGCCCGGGTCAAGCGCCTGGAAAACAAGGTTTTCTACACCATCGGCTCGTCCGGCCATGAGGGCAATGCGCTGCTTGGTCGTTTGACCCGGCATACCGACCCGGCTTTTCTGCATTACCGCTCCGGGGCCTTCATGGCCGAGCGTTACCGCAAGATCGAGGGCCTGGACTTCATCCGCGATACCTGCCTGTCTTTTGCAGCCTCCAGCGCCGACCCGGCCTCGGGCGGGAGGCACAAGGTCTGGGGCAGCAAACCGCTGTGGGTATTGCCGCAGACCTCGACCATTGCCTCACACTTGCCCAAGGCGGTGGGGACGGCGCTGGCCATTGGCCGCGGCGGTGACCGCCTGCCGGTGCCTGCAGACAGTATCGCGGTGTGCAGTTTCGGCGATGCCAGTCTCAACCACGCGACAGCGCAGGCGGCATTGAACACGGCTGCCTGGACTTGCCATCAGAATCTGCCGCTGCCGCTGTTGCTGGTTTGCGAGGACAACGGTATCGGTATTTCCGTGCCGACACCACGCGACTGGATCAGGGCCAGTATCGAAAAACGTCATGGTCTGAATTATCGCTTTGCCGACGGGCTGGATCTTGCCGCCGGTCACGCCGCGGTGGCCGATGCGGTCGAGCTGTGCCGCCGTCGCCGCCAGCCGGTTTTCCTGCACCTGCGGACTACCCGCCTGATGGGGCATGCCGGCACTGACTTCGAAATCGAGTACCGCCCGGCCGACGAACTGGCATCCGCCGAGGCCCTTGATCCGCTTTTGCGCTCGGCCGAGCAGGTTGTCGTCCGCGGGCTGATGAACCCGGAAAAAATCCGTCACCGCTATGAGCAGCTGCGCCAGCTGTGTCTGGCCGAAGCCGATCGTGCCGATGGCACGCCGAGGCTGTCCAGCCTGGCCGATGTCATGCGGCCCCTGGCGCCGCTCAGCCTGGAGGCGGTCAAGGACGAAGCGGGCCGCCAGCCGGCTGAACAGGCGCGCCTGGCTGGTTTCGGCAGCGAACGGCAGTTGCCCGAGAATCAGCCACCCCGACACCTGGCCATTCAGATCAATCGCGCCCTTACCGACCTGATGGCCAAGTACCCGCAAACGCTTCTGTTTGGCGAGGACGTGGCCCGCAAGGGAGGCGTCTACACCGTGACCAAGGGACTGTGGCAACGCTTCGGACGGCGCCGGGTATTCAATACGCTGCTTGATGAAACCACCATTCTTGGCCTGGCCCAGGGTTTTGGCAGCATGGGCTACCTGCCGATCCCCGAGATCCAGTATCTGGCTTACTTCCACAATGCCTGTGACCAGATTCGGGGCGAAGCCTGTTCTCTGCAATTTTTCTCCAACGGCCAGTTTCGCAACCCGATGATCATGCGAATAGCGGCCCTGGGCTACCAGCGTGGTTTTGGCGGTCACTTCCACAATGACAACTCGATCGCTGCCCTGCGTGATATCCCGGGGTTGGTCATCGGTTGTCCCTCGCGCGGCGACGATGCGGTCAACATGCTGCGCACCATGGCGGCAATGGCCGAAGTGGACGGTCGGGTCTGTGCATTCCTGGAGCCGATTGCGCTATACATGACTAAGGATCTGTTCGAGCCCGATGACGGGGCCTGGTGCTTCGACTATCCCGCGCCCGGCCAATTCCTCGCGCCGTTCGAACCGCGAGTTTACGAGCCGGAGGCGCGCGATTTGTTGATCGTGACCTTTGGCAACGGCGTGCCGATGGCGCTGCGCTGCGCGCGTGCGCTTTCTCCCCGCCATGCGGTCAGGGTTGTGGATCTGCGCTGGCTCAAGCCGCTTGACCTGGACGCGGTGGCCAGTCACGCACGCGACTGCGCTGCGGTTCTTGTTTTTGATGAAGGGCGGCCGGACGGCGGGGTGGGCGAGGGCATCGTAGCCGGGCTGGCCGAGCGAGGTCTGGGTGATCGACCCCTGCGACGGGTCAGTGGCGCTGACTGCTACATACCCCTGGCCGATGCGGCCAACCTCGTTCTCGCATCCGAAGCCGGGCTGCTGGCGGCCTGCCGCGATTTGCTGGGTGATTGTTGAGCCGGGCTGCCGGCAGCGCAGGGCAGGCTGGCGATTGGCGCCGCTGTTTGGTTTGGTCCGGCGCCATCCTATACACTAGGAAGACCACGAACGCTGGCCCGTGGGCCGGGTTCTAGCTGACAATCGCCTTCAGACCATGTCATGAAAATAACCTTGACCGTTCAACAAACTCCGGATCCGGCGCTCCAGGGCAGCAGCATGAGTTTTGGGGCCAATGGCGGTTCGATCGGACGCGCTGCGGGCAATGACTGGGTCTTGCCCGACCCGAATTTTTACACCTCGGGTCGTCACGCTGAAATCAAGCTGGACGGCGACCGATTCGTGGTCGTCGACACGAGCACGAACGGCACCTTTCACAACACCCCCGAGCAGCTGGTTGGCAAGAATCGCAGCGCCGTCCTGACCGATGGTGACCGTCTCTACATCGGTGAATTCGTACTGGTGGTGGGGATTGAACAGGCGGCGGCCGCCGCCTCGCCCGATCCATTTGTCGACGAGGATGATGACGAGCTGCTATTGCCGCCCGAGACGGGTGCCGGACAGTCCGGAACGGACACGGCACCTGCCGGCGAGCCGGAGCGGGACGAGTTCGACGATTTGCTCGATGGTCCGATGGACAGCGGTTCGGCACCCGAGTCGGAAGATGAAGACGATTTGCCGTTTCCCGCCTCTGGTCGGCGTCTGGGTCCGCTCGACCTTGACGATGATGAGGAGTCGGACTCCGAGTCGGGTTCGAAAGAGAGTACCGGGGCGGGACTGTCCCAGTCACCGGAGCGGGAGTACTTCTCGGCGCCTGGTGTGCAGTCGGAAGCGGCGGCCGAAGAGATTCCGGACGAGTGGGACGCGCTGCTGACAGGGTTTTTCGAGCCGCCAGGCAAAGTGGCCGACCCGGACGAGTCCGACCAGCCTTCAGCACGGCCCGAACCGTCTCGAGAGCCTGACTCGCTATCGGACGATGCTGGCTCGCCACCCTCGGCGACTCCCGCGCCAGCAGATCCCGTGCCGCCTCCCGTGTCGGAACCACCGCGTCGCCCGTCACCGCCACGTCCACCGCAGCGACCCGCAGGCCAGGAGTCCGAGAGACGCGCAGTGCGCTCGAAAGGTTCCGGCAGTGATGCCGAAGTCGTCGCGGCAGTGATGCATGAGCTGGGCATCGGTGACATGGCCGGCGCGGTCGACGTCGACGATTTTGCCGAGCAGGTCGGCAAGGTGGTCCGGCTGGTCGGCGAGGGCTTGATGCAGTTGCTGGCCTCCCGGGCCGAGATCAAGAGTGAGTTCCGGATCGACCAGACCCGGATCGCGAGCTCGCGCAACAATCCACTCAAGTTTTCTCCCTCCATCGAAGAGGCGATGCGACGAGTATTCGTCGAGCGCGATGCGCCCGGATTCATCAGCGGAGCCGAAGCATTCGAGCTGGCGCTCAATGACCTGCGGGCTCACCAGGTAGCCATATTGGCCGCAGTGCAAGGCGCCATCGAATCGGTTATCCAGCAGTTCAACCCGGAGGAGCTGGAGCGCAAACTCAAGAAACTTTCGCCGCTGTCGGCTTCGGCGCCCTTGATCAGGGAGGCAAAATGCTGGAACCTGTTTACCGCCCATTACGATGAAATGGCCAGCAACCTCCGGCATGATGCCAAGCGGATTTTCGTAAAGGAGTTTGCCGAAGCCTACGAGCGATCCTCGAGTGAAATCGCTCGGCAGATCGCCGAGAGCCGCGGCAAGGGCGGCACTGGCAATTGACCGGGATTATGCATTTGCCTGGCAAACCGGTATTGTAATCCTGCTGCGGCTGGGCTCCGGGAGCCAGGGCCCCAGGCAGGTGAGGTTGGAAAATGGTTTCCGGCAAAATCATTGTCGGAGATGTCAATCACTGTTCACAAGGACTGGGAAGGGAAAATGAAATCATCGTCGCGCTTTTTGCTGATCGCATTGCTGGCCGTGTTCACGATCGTCGTTACCGCCTCCTGCGCGCGCGATCGAACGCCACCACCAACCACGGTTTCGGTGGTCTTGAATGCCACCGCCGAGGTCAATCCGGATCGAAATGACCGCCCGTCGCCGATTGTGGTGCGCGTCTATGAATTGCGTTCGGCCGGCGTGTTCGAGATCTCCGATTTCTTTTCCTTGCTGGAGCAGGACACGGCGATTCTGGGTGCCGATCAGATCTCGCGCTGGGAGTACCAACTCGAACCGGGTGAGCGCGTCGAACTGGATGCCGAGTTTCGGAGTGGTTCGGGCTATGTCGGGATCCTCGCCGCCTACCGCGATATCGAACACGCCCGCTGGCGCGCCGTGCAGCCGATCCAGCCCAATCGCGCCAACGATCTCGAGGTCGTTCTGGAGCGCCTGGAGGTTTCCATTCGTCAGCAGCGCTGACATGGGCGAAGCGCGATTTCCGTCACGTTTTCAGGCTGGTTTACGTTAACCAGTGTGTATACTGCCGAAAAGTCGTGGTTCAACGGCTCTCGCAGTTCGCGTGCGCATGCAACCTTTAGGCGAATAGACCGATGTCCTGGAAAAGTCGGGTGATCTGGTCGGAGGGTATGTTCCTCCGCCCACAGCACTTTCAACAATTCGACCGCTACGTCCAGCGGTTCGTGGACGCACGCGATGCCCTCGCTCGTCCCGATGCCTGGGGCTTTGATCAGCTCAAGCTGGACGAAGCGGCCCTGAAGACCGGAAAGGTCGGCCTGGAAATCGCCTCGGGCGTATTTCCGGATGGCACGCCGTTCAGCTTTCCGGCCGAGGATGAAGCACCCCAGCCCCTGGATGTCCCGGAGAATCTCAAGAACTCGCTGGTCTACCTGGCGGTACCGGTGATGAAGTCAGGGCGGGCCGAGTTTGATCGGCCAGATGGTGACCAGAACCTGGCCCGCTATCGCTCCGACCTGATCGAGACACGGGACTCGGTCGCCGGCTCCAACGTGGTTGCCGATATCGAGGTGGCCAGAATCAACGCCCGCTTCATGATTGAAGAGGAGGATCGCAGCGAGTACGCCTGTATTCCCATGGCGCGAATCCAGGAGCGCCGGGCAGACGCGTCCGTGGTTATCGACGCCAGCTTTATCCCTACCATGGCCAACTGCCTGGGCAATCCCGTTTTGCAGGGTTACACCAAGGAGATTCTTGGCCTGCTCAAGCACCGTGCCGAAGCGCTGGCAGCGCGGGTTTCGCAGTCCGGCCGGGGCGGGGTCGCGGAAATCTCGGACTTCCTGTTGCTGATGCTGGTCAACAGCAAGATTCCGCTGATCCATCACTTTGCCCAGCGCAATGGCCTCCATCCCGAGCGTCTCTACGAGGCGTTGATTGAACTGGCCGGTGAGCTGGCCAGTTTTGCCGGCCAGGACAAGATGGCGAGCACCTATCCGGATTACCGGCATGCTGCGCTGCAGGAAACCTTTCATCCGGTCATCCTTGATCTGCGCAACGCGCTGAGCATGGTGATCGAGCAAAACGCCGTGGCCATCCCGCTGGTGGAGAAAAAATACGGCATCCGGGTTGGGCGTATCCCGGATCGCGGCCTGGTCGACGACTCCATTTTCGTGCTCGCGGCCAAGGCTTCCCTGTCGGGCGACCAGTTGCGCACCCAGTTGCCACGCCAGATCAAGATCGGTTCGGTCGAGGTGATCCGCGAGTTGGTCAACAAGCAGGTGCGCGGAATCGGCACCTCGCCCCTGCCGGTGGCCCCGCGCCAGATCCCTTACCACGCTGGCTTCAGCTATTTCGAACTGGATCGCACCAGCCAGTACTGGAAAGATCTCAAGACCAGTGGCGGCATTGCCCTGCACGTGTCCGGTGAGTACCCGGATCTTGAGATGGAACTCTGGGCAATCAGGCAATAGTCGTGTGTCCGGGGCTGACGGATCAACGGTTTCGAGGAAATGAATAGATGAGCAGCAAGGACCCGTTTTTCCCATCCGCGGCATCCGATCGAACCGTGATCAAGCCGGTTCCGGGTGGCCGGCCGCCGTCACGGACTACGCCACCTGGCGGGAGCTCACGGCCACCACCTCCGCCCCCGCCTGGTGGCGGTGGCGGTGGCGCTGGTCGTGGTCCCGGCGGTGTGGAGGAGTTGACCCTGGGGCCCGGCATGAATCCACTCGAGGCTGCCGCGGCACACCTGCTCAACCTGGCTGCCAGGATGAAATCCTCCACCGAGCAGCCGGATCTGGGCGCACTGCGCGAGCGTATCGTGCGCCAGCTCAAGACCTTCGAAGACGACGCTCATCGTGTCGGTTACAGCAGCGAGGTTGTCGGCTATGCCCATTACACCCTGTGCGCGTTCCTCGATGAGGTAGTGCTTGGAACCCCCTGGGGCAGTCGCAGCCGCTGGCAGGAAAACAGCTTGCTCAGCCAGTTTCATCGCGAAACCTGGGGTGGCGAGCAGGTCTTCAAGATCATTGATCGCGCCAAGCGCAACGCCGCTGCCAATGTCGACCTGCTGGAGTTTCTCTACGTGGTGCTGGGGCTTGGGTTCGAAGGTGCCTACGGTGCACGCAGCGACGGCCGCGAAGAACTGGGCAGGTACCGCGATGCCCTTTACGAAACCATTCGCAACCAGCGCCCGGAGCGGGACACGGACCTGTCGATCAACTGGCGCGGTTCCAACGCCGGCCGTCCTGGCCTGGCCGGCTACATTCCGCCCTGGGCCATTGCCTGTATCGGTGCCGCCTTGATGCTGGTTACGTTTTTCGCTTTCAATCTGGTACTGAATCGTTCCTCGGACCCCTTGCTGGGACGACTGGCATCGCTTGATGCCATGGCCATCGCGCGGCTTGAAATTTCCGAGCGAGCGCCGGGCGCGGAATCGGAGACCCTTTACCAGACCCTGTCCCGGCTGCTGTCAGAGGATATTTCAGCCGGCAATCTGCTGCTGGAACGCGACGGCCGACGCGTGATCATACGCATCGCCGGCGATGGCCTGTTCGCCTCGGCCCAGGCCCGGGTCGAGGCCGAACGCCTGCCCATGTTCGAACGCATTGGTGACGCCCTGGGCCAGGTGCAGGGCCAGGTGCTGGTCACCGGTCATTCCGACAATGTTCCGATTCGTTCGGTGCGTTTCCCCTCGAACTGGCATTTGTCCGAAGCCCGCGCTGAATCCGTGACCCGTCTGCTCAAGGGCAGCTCATCCGACCCCGACCGATTCAGCTACGAAGGTCGTGCCGACACCAAGCCCCTGGCCGGCAACGACACGCCCGAGGGCCGGGCTCGCAATCGCCGGGTGGACATTGCCGTGACCGCGGCCAGCGGAGAAGAAGTATGAGAGCCTTTTTGCGCCATGTGCTGATTCCGCTGATCGCGATAACCGCCATCGCGCTGGTTATCTGGTTTGCCGGGCCCTTGATCAGCTTTGCCGGCTGGATGCCGCTGGAGCATCCGTACTGGCGTATTGCCTTGATCCTGCTGCTATACCTGTGGTGGATCATCAAGAAGACCCGGGCCTGGATGATCGGCCGGCGCTACAACGAGGAACTGGCACAGCAAGTCATCGAGGCAGAGCCTGAAACGGACCGCTCGGCCGAAGAGGTTCAGCTGCTCAGGGAGCGCCTGCAGGAGGCGCTGGAGGTTCTGAAGCAGGCAAAACTGGGTGGAAAAGGCGAAAGCAAGCGCCTTTACCAGATCCCCTGGTATCTGATCATTGGTCCGCCGGGTGCGGGCAAGACCACGGCCCTGGTCAATTCAGGTCTCAAGTTCCCGCTGGCCGAGCGCTTCGGCGTTGAGTCCCTGAAGGGCGTTGGTGGCACCCGTCACTGCGACTGGTGGTTCACCAACGAGGCGGTTTTGATCGATACCGCCGGTCGTTACACCACCCAGGACTCGGATCGGCAACGGGATGCCGGGGCCTGGAAGGGTTTCTTGAGTTTGCTCAAGCGCTATCGCAAGCGTCAGCCGATCAATGGCGCGCTGGTTGCGATCAGCGTCTCCGACCTGCTGACCGGCTCCGAGTCCGAGCGCAGGCAGCACGCCCAGGCGGTGCGCAGCCGCCTGCAGGAGCTGCAGACCGAGCTGGGTGTGCGCTTCCCGGTTTACGTCATGTTTACCAAGTGCGACCTGCTGGCCGGGTTCAATGAATTCTTCGATGACCTGGGACGCAACGAGCGTGAACAGGTATGGGGGTTCACCCTGGACCTTGAGCAATCGCGCCAAGGCAACCCGGTCGAGCGGATCGGCGAGGAGCTTGAGCGCCTGTCACAGCGATTGGGCGGGCAGGTGGTTGACAAGCTTCAGCATGAACGGGCCGAGTCCCGGCGTCGGGCCATCTACACCTTTCCGCAGCAGTTTTCAGCCCTCGAACCACTGCTGAAGGAATTTCTGACCGAAGCCTTCAGCCCGACCCGCTATGAGCAGGACCTGATGTTGCGCGGTTGCTACTTCACCAGCGCGACGCAGGAAGGTACGCCCATTGATCGGGTCATGGGTGCCCTGTCGCGCTCGTTCGGCGTCAGCGCCACGGGTGAGCAGGCTGCCGCGGGTCGCGGCCAGAGCTACTTCCTGACCCGGCTGCTTCAGGAGGTCATCTTCCCCGAAGCCGCGCTGGCCGGCGTGGACGCTCGCGGAGAGCGCCGGCGCAAACTGTTGCAATGGGGTTCGGTGGCGGCGAGCGTGCTGATCCTGGTCACTGCCGTCGCCCTCTGGTCGATCAGTTTCATGCACAACCGGGGCCTGGTCGAGCGCATGGATGTCGCATCGGATGAAATGCGCCTGGACCTGCATGCCATCGATGGCCAGCCAGCCAACCTGTCGGAAATGATCATCCTCCTTGACCAGATGCGGGAGCTTCCGCACGGTTACGGCGAACGAGATCAGCGCCCCCCGCGGCGGGCCGGCTTTGGTCTTTACCAGGGCGAAAAGATGGGCCAGGAGGCGCGGCGTGCTTACGTGCGCATGCTCCATAACCTGTTGCTGCCGCAGCTGATTTACCGGGCCGAGGATCGCCTCAGGCATAGCGCCGATGCGCCGGAGTTCCTGTACGAAACGCTCAAGGTCTACCTGATGATGGAGCGACCCCGGCGCTACGACGCCGAGGCCGTCGACCTGTGGTACCAGCTTGACCTGGATCGATTCCCGCCTGCCGGACTTACCCTGGATGAGCGAGAAGCGCTGGCCCTGCATGTTCAGGCGCTGGCCGAGAACATGGAAGTGCCGGTGCCCTACGAGCTGGATGAATACCTGATCGCCGACACGCGCACGGTATTGCGGGCCGTGCCCTTGGCCCGGCGGATATTGCAGCGCCTGGAGATCGAGGCGGAGTACTCGCGCAACGTACGAGCGTTTCGCGTCTCCGAACATGCCGGGCCACAGGCAGAGCTGGTCTTCCAGCGTGCCAGCGGTCGATCCCTGGACGACGGCATCAGCGGACTGTATACCTACGCCGGGTATCACAATATCCTGAGGCCGGAGCTGCGCAGTATCGTCACCGAGCTGCTCGGCGAAACCTGGGTGCTGGCTGACGATGCGCGCAGTCGTCTTGACGATGCCCGGGAAGTCAGCCGATTGATTGACGAAGTGCGCGAACTGTATTTCCGAGAGTTCGTGCGCCAATGGGAAAATCTGCTTGGCGACCTTGAGATTGTCAGCTTCGGCACGACCAACGATGCGGTCAGGGTGCTGCGGGCGGCCTCCGGAACCCAGTCACCGATCCGCTGGCTGCTGGGCGCCATTGCCGATGAGACCCAGCTGACCCGGACGGATGAAGAAGGCGGGCTTGGCCAAGCCATGCGCGATGCCGGTGGCCGGGCTGCCCAGCGTCGCCTCAGCCGCATGCTGCCACGCGAAGGCAGGGAAGTTGTGCGCCAGGCCGGTCAGGGCGGCAGCGACCCCGAGGCCGTGGTTGAAGATCGCTTCCGGGCACTGGTTCGCCTGGCCGGGGATGGGGACCTGGCCAGCGATTGGCCCATCGACCAGCCGCTGGGAACCTTGCGCCGTCTAGCCATCACCTTCGAAGATTCTGCCCGTGGCGTTGCCGCTGGCCTGGGGACTACCGCCGACCTGACCCGGAGCCTGCGCGAGGATGCGCTGAGCCTGCCGGATCCGGTTTCCGAATGGCTGGGTTCTTTCTCGGTTCGCATCGTCCAGTTGACTGCCGCCGACACGCGTTCCCAGGTTCAGCGACAGTGGGCCAGCCAGGTATTGCCGGGGTGTCGCGAGTTGACCGGCCAGCGCTATCCGTTCAGGGCCGGGTCCACGCAGGATCTGTCGCTGCAGGAATTCGGTCGCCTGTTCGGGCATGGTGGTCTGATTGACAAGTTCTTCGATGAAAACCTGCGGACCTATGCCGATACCAGCTCCTCACCGTGGCGCTGGCGTCCGCCGCGACCCGGCGCGCCGACGCTGTCGGGCGAGAGCATTCGCCAGTTCGAAAATGCCCATCGCATCCGTGAGGCCTTTTTCCCGGAAGGTGGTCAGCGTCCGGTCGTGCAGCTGGATCTCAGGCCGGTAGAAATGGACCAGTCCATCAACCGTCTGACTTGGCGCATCGGTGAGCAGTCGGTTGAGTACTTCCATGGGCCAGTGCGATTTACCACGGTACGCTGGCCGGATCCCAGCGGTGCGTCCAGCGTCCGCCTGCAGTTCGATCCGCCTGCGGCCAGCGGTCGTTCCGCGGCATCGGCTGATGGCCCTTGGGCCCTGTTCCGCTTTCTGGAGCAGTTCCGTCGTCAGCCGGGCGCGACGCCCGAGAGCATGATCGTGGAGTTCGAGATGGCCGGCCGAACAGCGCGCTATGAAGTTCGGGCTCATGCACTGGTCAATCCATTGACTGAAGATCTGGTTCAGCGCTTCCAGTGTCCGTCCGCACTCTGACGGCTGGTCATCGGTTTTGATACAAGCGAGGGAAAGGATGAGGGAATGACTCCGAGCTCGGGTTGTTACGGCAAGATTCCGAGGCTGGGTGATTTCATCACCCGGTTCCTGGCCGGCAGTATGGTAGCCAACTGGGATGAGTGGCTGCAGGACGGTATAAGTGCCAGTCGTGAGCGGCTGGGTGAGACCTGGATTGATTACTACATGGTCAGCCCGGTGTGGAATTTTGCCGCAGGCCCCGGCACGCTGGACCAGTCGACCTGGCTGGGCGTCCTGATTCCCAGCGTCGACCGGGTGGGGCGCTATTTTCCGTTTTCGGTGATGGTCAATGCCGGCGACTGTCCGCCGATTACGGCCATGCACCGCTGGCAAGACTGGTTCGACGCCGCCCAGGAGCTGGCCCTGGACAGCCTCGGTGACGATTTCGAGTCCGACACGCTGGAAGTGCGGCTCGCTGAGCTGCCACTGGCAAGACGCGCCAAACCCGTCCGGGAGCGCGATGAATCGTGGGTGGGTCTAGGCCAGGCAGCGCGGCAGTATCGCCTGGGCCAGAACATCACGACTCGAGACGTGCTCGGCGTATTGGCCGACGATGCGCTGGCCGAGCTGATTCCGGCCATGTCGGCATGGTGGACCCAGGGCTCGGATCGAATCCCGGCATCGCTGTTGCTGGCCGAAGGCATGCCACCTGCCCATGGCTACACGGCCCTGCTTGATGGCAGCTTTGCCGACAGCGGCTGGAACTTCGCCGGTTTGATCGGGAATGAGTCGCGAGAATCGCTGCCCGACGCGCCCCCGGTCGATGATGAGCTGGATTGAGGATTACGGCGTGGCCATCACCAGCAGCGCCTTTACTCACCAGGGCTATTACCGACAGCGCAACGAGGATGCCTACCTGGACCAGTCCCCTCGCTGTTTCTGGGCGGTTTGCGATGGCATGGGCGGGCACCGCGCCGGCGATTATGCTTCACAGTGGATCGTCCGGCAGCTCGCCGATGTCGATCTATCCGACCGTCTTGGCGGGTCGGTCCAGAATATCAAGCGCTGCCTGCTGGATTGCAATCGACACCTATGGGGATATTCGAGAGCCAACCAGCTGGGGCAGATCGGGGCAACGGTGGTCGCGCTGCTGGTACAGTCTGGCCGCGCGGTCGTGATCTGGGCTGGCGACAGCCGAGCCTATCGCCTTCGCAACGGCCAGTTCCGGCAAATGACCGACGATCACAGCTACGCCCATGAGCTTGCCAAGGCCACGGGTCGGCAGCCGGACTTCAGTCAGCCTGGCAACGATGCGATCACCCGTGCGGTCGGGGCCTGCGAAAGCCTGAGCCTGGATTGCCTGGTCATGGAGGCGCGGCCGGGAGATTCCTGGTTGCTGTGCTCGGATGGCGTCAGCGGCTCTGTGAGCGCCGACCGCCTTGAAGAACTGCTGTCTGCGGGCCGTGCACAGGCCGAGCTGATTGTTGATGAGGCGTTGCAGAACGGCTCACGCGACAACTGCACGGCCGTGTGCGTGCGCATTCAGGGGTCCCACTTGAGAGCACCTTCGTCATCGACCGAATACATGTAAAGACCAACCCAGTCCGAGCCGTCTTCGATGACGACCTTGTTGAAGGACATGAATCGCGCCTTGGCAAATTCCTCCATCATGGGTTCGCTCATCCGGTTGGCCTTGAGGTAGGCCTTCCAGGCATCCTTGTCGAGCGGCTCGATTTTCTGACCGCTGTCGGAGGCACGCTGGAGGGCGTCCAGAAAGCTCCAGAATTCGACTTCCTTGATTCGAGGCATCCGTCTTTTTCCAGGGGAGATGGCCGAATTTTATCTCGCTTTCCGTTTTATTTCAGCGAGGGCAACGTGAATGATGCAGACAGGAGCTTAGCATGACATCGGACCGTAACAAAAAGTGCGCTGCGTCACATCCTTTGCCCGACTCCGGGCTGGTAGTGTATGATCCGGAGATACTTAGAAAAGCCACCGGGGAGCGCTCAAGATGAGCGGAATACTGGATATTGAACGGTTGCTCAAGCCGGTCTCGGAAGAGAATCCCTGCGGGGAGGATCTGGACGACTTCGTATTCACCCCGGAATTCGGCGAGCTGCAACGTCTGGCCCAGGGCAGCGAAGAACATGTCATGGGGGATGAGGTCATCCCTGCCGAAGAGCCCGACTGGCGGATTGTTCGGCAAAAGGCCGAAGCGCTTTTCGAAGAATACAAGTCCTTGCGCGTGGCAGTCCTGCTGACCAAGGCACTCACTGTCCGTGAAGGACTGGCCGGTCTGGCTTCCGGGCTGGAGTTGATCCGCGCCTTGCTTGAGACCTACTGGGCTCAACTTGATCCCCTGATCGAGGACGACGGTGATGCGACCGAACGCATGCATACGCTTGGTGAGCTCGGCACCCTTGATGGCTTCATCAAGCTGGCGCGTCGCTGTGAGCTGGTTGCCTCGCAGGCCATTGGCCGCTTCACCATTCGTGATTACCTGATTGCCACGGACCACCTCGAGGTGCCGTCCGGCGAGACTGCCCCGCAGATGGCGACCATCAACCAGGCTTTCATGGACATTGACGTGGATGCGCTCAAGCAAACGCTGGCGCATCTCGACCAGGCGCTGGAGCATGTCAGTGCGATTGAAGCCGGTTTCAATGAGCAGGTCTCTGCGGCCGATCACGTCAACCTGACCGAGCTTGTACGTTTGTGCCGGGATATCCGGCCCGGCCTGAAGGATGCCCTTGAGCGGCGCGGAATCGTGGCCGCCGGCAGTGGTGATGCAGCCGCAGCGGCGGCCTCGCCCGATGGCACGGGTGCAGCGGCCCCGGCCCCGGTTGCCATTGCCGGAGAAATCAACAGCCGCGACGATGTGGTCAAGGCGCTTGATCGCATCAGTGAGTATTTCAATAAGCATGAGCCTTCCAGCCCGATCCCGCTGTTGATGCAGCGGGCAAAGCGACTGGTCTCTCAGGATTTCATGTCACTTCTCAAGGATCTTGCCCCCGATGGTCTCAAGCAGATCGAAATGATTTCCGGGAGCAAGAAAGAAAAGTAGTTAACCAACCAAGCCCGGGTTTCTGGCCCGGCAATTGACGAAGGAGCTGGAAAGTGGCCAAGGAAAGCAGACAGAAATTCATCGCGCGCAATCGCGCGCCGCGTGTTCAGATCGAATACGACGTGGAACTTTACGGTGCCGAAAAGAAGGTTCAGATTCCCTTCGTCATGGGCATCATGGGTGACCTGGCGGGCAAACAGGAAGACCCGCTGCCACCCATCGAACAGCGCAAGTTCCTCGAGTTCGACATGGACAATTTCGATGACCGGATGAAGGCCATGAAGCCCAGGGCCGCCTTCCGGGTCAAGAACACACTCAGTGACGACGGAGGTGAACTGAGCGTGGATCTGACGTTCGAGAGCATGGACGATTTTTCGCCGGCCGCGGTGGCGCGCAAGGTCGAGCCTTTGCGCAAGCTGCTCGAAGCACGCACCCAGCTGGCCAATCTGGTCACTTACATGGATGGGAAGTCTGGTGCCGAGGAACTGGTATCCAAGGCTATCAATGACCCGGAACTGCTCAAGTCACTGACTTCGGCACCGAAGCCGGATGACAAGAAAGACGGCGAGGAGGGTTGAGCCATGGCACAGGAAAAAGAACAGGCACAAGGTCAGCAGACCGAACAGGCGCTTGAACAGGACGATTTCAGTGCCCTGCTGCAGAAAGAATTCAGACCCAAGAGCGCTAGAGCCAAAACCGAGGTGGAGTCGGCGGTCAAGATCCTGGCCGAGCACGTACTGGAAGGGGTGGCGCTGGTCTCTGACGATGCCGTTACTACAATCAATGCGCTGGTGGCTGAAATCGATCGTCGCTTGACCGATCAGGTCAACCAGATCATCCATCACGAAGAGTTCCAGCAGCTTGAGGGCTCTTGGCGTGGTCTTCATTACCACGTGATGAACACCGAAACCGACGAGCAGCTCAAGATCAAGGTCATGAACATTGGCAAGGATGAGCTGGCCAAGATGTTCAAGCGCTTTCCCGGCGCATCCTGGGATCAGAGCCCGCTGTTCAAGAAGATTTACGAAGAGGAATTCGGTCAGCTCGGTGGACAGCCCTTTGGTTGCCTGGTCGGTGATTACACCTTCGATCACAATGCCAAGGACGTAGCCATTCTTAACGGCATGGCCCAGATAGCCTCCGCCGCGCATGCCCCGTTCCTTGCTGCCGCCGGACCCAACCTGCTGCAGATGGACTCGTGGAATGAGCTGGCCAACCCGCGCGATCTGGCCAAGATCACGTCTACGCCTGAGTACGCGGCCTGGAAATCACTGCGCGAATCGGAAGACTCTCGTTACCTGGGTCTGACCATGCCGCGCTTTCTGGCCCGCATCCCTTACGGAGCGAATACCGATCCGGTCGAGGAATTCAACTTCGAAGAGGATACCGAGGGCGCAGATTCAAGCAAGTATTGCTGGGCAAACTCGGCTTACGCCATGGCCACCAATGTGACCGGTGCATTCAAGAAATACGGCTGGTGCACGCGCATCCGCGGGGTTGAATCCGGTGGTGCGGTCGAAGGTTTGCCGACCCATACCTTCCCGACCGACGATGGCGGCGTGGACATGAAGTGCCCGACCGAGATCGCGATCAGTGACCGGCGTGAAGCAGAACTGGCCAAGATTGGATTGATGCCGCTGATTCACCGCAAGAATACCGACTTCGCTGCCTTCATCGGCGCCCAGTCGCTGCAGCAGCCGGCCCAGTACGACGATCCGGATGCAACGGCCAACGCCAACTTGTCGGCCCGCCTGCCGTACCTGTTTGCCAGCTGTCGCTTCGCCCATTACCTGAAGTGCATCGTCCGCGACAAGATCGGATCTTTCCGTGAGCGCGATGACATGGAACGCTGGCTGTCGAAATGGATCATGCAGTACGTCGACGGCGACCCTGCCCACAGTTCGGAAGACACCAAGGCCCGCAAGCCGCTGGCTGCTGCCGAAGTTCGGGTGCAGGAAGTCGAAGGCAACCCGGGTTACTACACCTCCCAGTTTTTCCTGCGCCCGCATTACCAGCTTGAAGGTCTGTCGGTGTCGTTGCGGCTGGTTTCCAAGCTGCCTTCGGCCAAGGGGCAATAAGGTTTTTTGGTGGCGGGGTGCAGGGTCTCGCCGAATTGAACGCTCAAGAAAGATTGAGCAATGGCAATACGTTAAGGAGTGAGAATCATGTCTGTAGACGCGTTTTTGAAATTCGGTAGTATCGATGGTGACTCGAAGGTCGCCGGTCACGAGGACGAGATCGAAGTCATCGGTTGGTCCTGGGGCGCTCACCAGTCCGGAACCATGCATCGTGGTCGCGGCGGCGGCGGCGGCAAGGTGTCCGTGCAGGACATCACCATCAACAAGTGGGTTGACCAGGCCACGCCCAACCTGTGGAAGCTGTGCTGCAACGGCAAGCACGAGGACGAGGCGGTTTTGACCATCCGCAAGGCTGGCGGCGACTCTCCGGTTGAATATCTCAAGATCACCATGGAAGAAGTGTTGATCTCGGATCTCCAGACCGGTTCGTCCAGCGGTGATGAGGATGTCACCGAAACCATCAGCCTGAACTTTGCCAAGTTCAAGCTCGAGTACACGCCGCAGGAAGGAGATGGTTCCGCTGGCGCGACCGTGGAGACGGGCTGGGATATTCGGGCCAACGAAGAAGCCTGATCCTGCCACACACAATATTCACGGGCCAGGGGGCGGATATTCCGCCCCCTGTAGCCTGGAGGTGTTTTCATGGAACAAGCCGAAGCGCTGCTCAAGGCGGGTGACCTTGACGGCTGTCTGAAAGAAGTCACCGCCCGAATTCGCGCCGACAGTGCGGCTATTGCCCCGCGTGTTTTCCTGTTTCAATTATTCTGCGTTCTGGGTGAATGGGAGCGTGCCCGGCGCCAGCTATACGTTCTCAAGGACATGGATGCCGGCACCATTCCCATGTTCGAAGTTTATGACAGCGTCATTCAATGCGAGCACATGCGCAGTGCGGTCTTTGCCGGCAAGCGCAGCCCGCTGATGTTCGGCAAGCCAAGCCAGTGGCTGGCTGATCTGGCCGCAGCACTTGCGGCACTGGCCGAGGGTCGAAAGGACGAGGCCGAGCGCCTGCGCGACGCCGCTTTTGATGCGGCCCCGGGCGTGGCCGGACAGATCAATGGAGATGCATTTGAGTGGCTGGCAGACGCCGACGGTCGCTTGGGACCCGTGCTCGAGGTCTTTCTCAACGGGCACTACTACTGGGTGCCAATCAATGCCGTGGCCAGTATCACCATCGAGCCACCAGCCGACTTGCGCGACCTGGTATGGACGCCGGCCGAGTTTCGCTGGGCCAACGGTGGCGAGGCCGTGGGATTTATCCCGACGCGCTATCCGGGCACGGAAACTTGCGACGACAACAGGCTCAAGCTGTCGCGCCTGACCGAGTGGACCGAAGCCGGCAACGAGCTTGTGGTCGGGCATGGTCAGCGCATCCTGGTTACTGACCAGAACGATTACCCCTTGCTGGGGGTGGAAAAGATCAGCCTGGAAGTGACCGCAACCGGGTCGGACGAGGGCCTGGATGGCTGAGCTGACCTACACGGAGCGCCTGCAGCCGTCTCTGCTTGATCGCCTGACCGATGAGGCACCGGGTGAGAAGTCGGAAAGCCGCAACCGGCGCGTGATCAGTATGTCCCGACTGCGCAGCCTGGTCCGTCGTGACCTGGCCTGGCTGTTGAACTGTGGTCACATGGAGTCGCTCCAGGATCTGTCGGAGTATCCGGAGGTACAGCGCTCCGTGTTGAATTACGGATTGCCGGATATGTCCGGTTCGGCCGTTTCCGGCATGTCCGAAGACCAGATCGAGCGCATGGTCAAAAACGCTATTTTGACCTACGAGCCGCGGATCCTGGCCAACAGCGTCAGGATTCGGGTGGAGGTTTCTCCCGACAATTACAATCGCAACGCCATCGTGTTCGAAATCGTCGGTCAACTCTGGGCCCAGCCCATGCCAACCGAGCTGTTTCTGAAAACCGAGCTGGATATCGATACCGGGGATATTACCGTGCTCGACGCGGCAGGCGGCGGAGGCTGATTCGCGTGGATCCGGGGCTGCTCAAGTATTACAACACCGAGCTACAGCATCTGCGTGAGCTGGGCGGTGAGTTCGCGAAAGAGTATCCAAAAATTGCAGGGCGGCTGGGTCTTGAAGAATTCGAGTGCGCAGACCCTTATGTCGAGCGCCTGCTTGAAGGCTGCGCCTTTCTCACCGCGCGTCTACAGCTCAAGATTGATCGCGAGTATGAGAAGTTCACCCAGCATCTGCTGGAAGTGGTTTACCCGCACTTCCTCGCGCCCACGCCCTCGATGTGCGTGGTTCAGCTGGCTCCCGATCCGACCGAAGGCTCGCTCAGCGAGGGTTTCGTGATCGAAGCAGACACCGCCTTGCGCAGCGAGATCGGCCGCGGTGAACAGACGGCCTGCGAGTTTCGGACGCGTCAGCGAACCACGCTCTGGCCGCTGGAGATCAGACAGGCACAGTTTCTGCCCACACGCGGCGACGTTGCAGCGCTGGGGGTTACTGTGCCCAATGGCACGCGTTCGGGCCTGCGCCTGCGATTCGGTGTGACCGCCGGTCTCAAGGTCGGTGAGCTGCAGCTTGACGAGCTGGAGTTCTATCTGAAGGGCAGTGGTGAAGTCGTGTCGCGCCTGATGGAACAGCTCCATGCCGGCTGCCTGGGTTTTCAGGCCCGATCGCGTCACCAGGGTGAATTCAAGTCGGTACGCCAGCCGCCCGAAAATGTTGAAATGCCCGGATTCGCCAGCGACGAAGCGATGTTGCCGTTCGGCTACCGGTCCTTCCAGGGCTACCGCCTGGTCCAGGAGTATTTCGCGTTTCCCGAGCGTTTCCGCTTTGCCCGTTTGAAAGGGCTGGCCGCGGCAATCCGCGAATCGGAGGCAGAGGAGTTCGAAGTTGTCATTTTCTTCGATCGGCCCGCCGATGTTCTCGATAACAGCATTGATATCGAGAATTTCCTGTTGTTCTGTGCTCCGGCCATCAATCTCTTTCCGCGCCATTGCGATCGAATTCACGTTTCGCAGCTCAGTACGGAGCTGCATGTGATCCCCGATCGGACCCGGCCCATGGACTTCGAAGTTCACAGTGTCATGGAGGTCAAGGGGTTCAATGCCGGTGTCACCGAAGCCCGTGAGTTCAAGCCGTTCTTCTGGTCTCACGATCGCGCTTCCGATCGATCGCAGACAGCTTTTTTTACCCAGCGTCGCGAGCCGCGCAAGCTTTCCAGTCGGCAGAATCGTAACGGGCCGCGATCCAGTTACGTCGGCAGTGAGTTGTTCCTCAGCATAGTCGACGGGCTGAATGCGCCGTTTTCCGAAAAAATCAAGCAGGTAGCGGTGCGCGCACTTTGTACCAACCGCGATCTGCCCTTGCATATGCCACTCAGCGGGAAGGGCGATTTTTCCCTGCTGGACAGTGCGCCGGTGGCCAATGTGCGCTGCGTGGCCGGCCCGACCAGTCCCAAGCCGCGTTTTTCCTCCGGAGATGTGTCCTGGCGACTGCTCAGCCACCTGAATCTGAACTACCTGTCGCTGCTTGGCGAACAAGAGGGCAACGGGGCGGCCTCCCTGCGTGAAATGCTGGAGCTGTACGCTGATCTCTCCGATGCCTCGCTCAAGCGCCAGGTCGAGGGCCTTTCGGCAATAAAGGTCGAGCCCGTGGTTCGCCGTTTGCCCCTGGGTGGTCCGATTACGGCCGGGCGCGGTCTGCGCATTGATCTGACCCTTGATGAAACCTGTTTCGAAGGCCTCGGGATTTTTCTTCTGGGCCGCATCATGCGCGAGTTTCTGGCGCGATATGCCAGCATCAATTCCTTTACTGAAACCCGGATCCTTTCCACTGACCGAGGCGAAATCGTGAGATGGCCGCTGACGACCGGACGCAGATTGACAATTTAGTCCTGCGCCTGGAGCAGGAGCCAACGTCCTACGGCTTTTACCAGGCATTGCGCCTGGTTGAGGCGGCGGACCCCGATGGGCCGGGATTTGGACGTTCGCGACGGGCTCGGCATGATCCGATCCGTTTGGGTCAACAGCCTTACCTGCAGTTTGCGCCATCCACGCTCAGCAGCATCAGTCGTGCCAATGCGCATCGGCCGGCTCGCCTGTTTCAGAACTTCCACGGACTGTTCGGGCCCAATGGACCACTGCCGGTGCACCTGACGGAATTCGCCATGGAGAGGCAGCTCTCCTTCCGCGATCCCACCCTGGCGCGCTTCGCCGACATCTTTCACCATCGCCTGCTGTCCCTGTTTTACCGGATCTGGGCCGACGCTGAACCGGCGGTTTGCGAAGACCGTCCAAGCCACAATCGCTTTGACAAGTATGTTGGTGCTCTGGCCGGATTCGGCATTCCCGGGCTGGCCCAGCGCGATGCCATGCCGGATGCCGCCAAGCGCTTTCACGCCGGCCACCTGGCGCGCCAGACCCGTAACGCCGATGGTCTGCTGGGTATGCTGGCCCAGCAGTTCGACATGCCGGTAGGTCTTGAAGAGTTTCAGCCCGAATGGCTGGAGCTGCCCGAGGAGAGCCGTCTCTATCTGGGTCAGTCGCGAGCGACCGGCTCCCTGGGCATGAACACGGTTATTGGCGAACGTTCCTATGAGCGACAGTTCAGGTTCGCCCTGGTGTTTGGACCCCTGAGTCGAGACCAGTTTGAACGCATGCTGCCCAACCGGCCTTCGGCCACGCGCTTGAATGGCATCGTGCACAACTACGTGGGCCTGGAGTTTGGTTGGGAATACCGAATGTTCATTCCCGAGTCCGAAAAGCCCGTTGCCCAGCTGGGCAGGTACGGCGAGCTGGGCTATTCCACCTGGCTGCATGGCCAGCGTGAAGGCGATGAATTCATCGACTTCTTCCACAGCCCTTCCTTTCAATCCAGTCTGAATGAGAATCCCCATGGCAGAGATATCCCGAGTCGCCCTGTTCAATAAACTCAACAAGACCTGCTACAAGGCGGTCGAGAGTGCCACCGTGTTCTGCAAGATGCGGGGCAACCCCTACGTTGAGCTGATTCACTGGTTTCAACAGATCCTGCAGCTGGAGCACTCTGACCTGCAGCTGATCATCCGACACTTCGAGCTCGATCATTCGCGCCTGGCCAAGGACATGACCGAGGCGCTGGACCGGCTGCCGCGCGGCGCGTCATCCATATCGGACCTGTCAGCGCAACTGGAAGAGGCGGTTGAGCGCGCCTGGGTATGGGCATCATTACTGTACAACGCCCAGAAGGTTCGCTCGGGTCATCTGGTGCTTGGTATCTTGAGGACCAAGGGACTGAATAACGCGTTGCTGAGCATTTCCGACGAGTTTCGCAAGATCAAGCCCGAACAGCTCAGCGATGACTTCGACAGTATTACCTCGGGTTCGCCGGAAGAAGTTGACCACGGCCTGGGGCCTCAGGGTGAGCCGGGTGAGGCCTCCGACGCCATGCGCAAGCGTGGCGACGGCCAGCAGGAAGCGCTGAACCAGTTTTCCATCGACCTGACCGAAAAGGCGCGCAAGGGCGGCATCGACGAGATCGTCGGGCGCGACGAAGAGATCAGGCAGATCGTCGATATCCTCATGCGCCGCAAGCAGAACAACCCCATTCTTACCGGTGAGGCCGGCGTGGGCAAGACCGCTGCGGTGGAAGGGTTTGCCCTCCGCATCGCCCGGGGTGAGGTTCCGCCCAGCCTGATGAACGTGACTGTGCGGACACTGGACGTCGGACTGCTCCAGGCCGGTGCCAGCATGAAGGGCGAATTCGAAAACCGCCTCAAGAACGTGATCGAGGAGGTCCAGTCCTCGCCCAAGCCCATCATCCTGTTCATCGATGAAGCGCATACCCTGATCGGTGCCGGCGGTGCGGCAGGGACCGGCGACGCTGCCAACCTGCTCAAACCCGCCCTGGCCCGCGGCGAGCTGCGCACCATTGCCGCGACCACCTGGGCTGAGTACAAGAAGCATATCGAGAAAGATCCGGCGCTGACCCGGCGCTTCCAGGTGGTCAAGATTGGCGAGCCCTCGGTTCCCAACGCCATCCGCATGATGCGGGCCATCTCGCCGGCCATGGAAAAGCACCACAAGGTGCTGATCCTGGATGAGGCCCTGGAGGCCTCGGTCAAGCTGTCCAGCCGCTACATCCCGGACCGGCAGCTGCCCGACAAGTCAATCAGCCTGCTGGACACTGCCAGCGCTCGCGTGGCGACCGCACTGCATGCCGTTCCGGCTGAACTCGAAGACTGCCGGCGCAATATCCAGGCGCTGGAACTCGAGTTGCAGATCATTGGCCGTGAGCAGGATATCGGTATCCCCACGGGCGATCGGACCGAGCGCGTCGAGGCCGCCCTGGTCGAGGAGCGGGAACGCTGCGAAGGACTGGAAAAGCGCTGGGAGCAGGAAAAGGACCTGGTCCGACAGATTCTCGACATTCGCCAACAGCTCCATCCCGACAAGGAAGAGGTCAAGGAGGCCGCCGAGGCCGTTGCCGAAGCGCAGGGTGAAGAGGCGCCTGAACCGGTCGAGCCGGGGGCCGGTATTGATCGAGAAGCGCTGCTGGCCGAGCTGGAAGCGCTGCACGACAAGCTTGAGTCCATTCAGGGTGACCATCCCTTGCTGCATCCGGCCGTCGACGAGCAGTCGATTGCCGGCGTGGTCGCGGATTGGACCGGCATTCCGGTCGGGCGCATGGTCAAGGACGAAATTCGCACCGTACTGACCCTGGACAAGGCGCTGTCGAAGCGGGTCGTCGGCCAGGACCATGCCCTGGCCATGATTACCCGGCGAATCCAGACCGCACGCGCGCACCTCGACAACCCGGGCAAGCCGATCGGGGTTTTCATGCTGGCCGGGCCTTCCGGCGTCGGCAAGACCGAGACGGCCCTGTCCCTGGCCGAAACCCTTTACGGTGGCGAGCGCAACCTGATCACCATCAACATGAGCGAGTTCCAGGAAGCACACACCGTTTCCACCCTCAAGGGAGCGCCCCCGGGTTACGTGGGTTATGGAGAAGGTGGCATCCTGACCGAGGCCGTACGCCGCAAGCCCTACAGCGTGGTGCTGCTCGATGAAGTCGAGAAGGCCCACTCCGATGTCCACGAGATCTTCTTCCAGGTCTTTGACAAGGGCATCATGGAAGACGGGGAAGGGCGCCTGATCGATTTCAAGAACACCATCATCCTGCTGACCTCCAACGTGGGTAGTGACCTGATCATGAACATGTGCCAGGACCCGGAGCTGATGCCCGACGCCGAGGGCC
>RECK01000375.1 GCA_007694055.1 Wenzhouxiangella sp. | reverse complement strand
GCGAAAATCCGCCAGCAGATCGGCGACTTCGTAGCGGTAGTGACCGTAACGGGTCAGCGCCTGGGCTTCCCATTCCAGGACTTCATCGGGCCGGGCATCATGGATACGGATGCCGCTGGCCAGCACCTCGCGGCGCAGTACGTCGCTGGCCCGGCGCAGGTCGACCATGTCGACTTCCACGTTCAGCCGGGAGGCCAGGCGGGCGGCCAGGGTGAGCCTGTCGGGCAGTTGACTGTCCGGCGGTAGCAGCACGGCCACGTCCAGGTCGCTGTCGGTGCGAGCCTGATCTCCGGCCCGGCTGCCATAGACATAAATCGCCAGGCAGTCCGGCACCTCGGCCAGAACGGCTTTCCGAATTCGCTCGGACTCTGCATGTTGTTTCAAGCTGCTCATGCGGTCATTATCCCTGCTTGACAGGATCCGGTCCACCGGGCGGGATGGGCCGAAACGGTTCGACTTTCACCTGCCCGCCGGCCACGGTCACGAAGCTGCCCGAGGGGACTTCCACCCAGTTGTCCGGGCAGTCGTCTATGGGCTCGGACAGCAGGGTCACGCCACCGTTTGGCGCTTCGCGGGCGTCGTTGATGACCTCGTCCAGACCGTCGCGGGTGCGGTTGTAGTACAGGGTCTTGGGCTTGTCGTCGGTGGCATGGCGGATGGCGTAGAGCGTCTTGCCGTCGCTGAAGGCGCAGGTCAGGCGGAACGGATCGGTGATGCCGGCTTTTTTCATCTCGGCCTCGACAAAGCCGACCATGCGCGCCATGGCCTGGTGCGGGTCTTCGGCCAGGCCGAAGCTCAGGGCCAGGAAAAACGCGGTCTCGGAATCGGTCGTGCCCTGGATGCAGGAAAACAGGTCTTCATCGACAGCGAACTGCAGCGTTCGCTTTATCTTCTCGAATCCGGAAATCTCGCCGTTGTGCTGAAAGGTCCAGCAGTCGTGGCGGAACGGGTGTGAATTGGTGCGCTGGACAATGCCGTGGTAGGCAGCGCGCAGGTGGGCCAGGAACAGCCCGGACTTGATCTGCTCGGCCAGGTTGACCAGGTTCTTGTCGCTCCAGGCTGGGCGCAGATCCCGGTACAGCCCGGGCCGCTCGCGTGTTCCGTACCAGGCCACGCCAAAGCCGTCTCCATTGGTCGGAAAGGCGCCGTCGGGCAGGCCGGGCAGGTTCTCGACATAGTTCTCGCGCGCAAACCGGCTCTGCACCAGCAGCGAACGCGAGGGCTTGATGATCAGATCTTCCAGGTAAATCTCGGGGCCTGAATAGGCCAGCCAGCGACACATGAGAAATCCTCGCAGCTTTGTTCAGGCTTTTGAGGATAACGCAGCAGATCGCTCAGCGTCGGGCCAGGGTCCATGCGTTGACGATGCCGGCGCCGCCGGCGCGGTAAAGGTATCGGATTCGAAGTCGCTCGATCAGGCCGGGGTTGCTGGAGTGGTTGAAAATCTCCCACGAACTGCTGTGATGGAGGACCTCGAGCCCGGCGCTGCTGAAAGCTTCGTTCATCAGGCTGGCGGGTATCGGGCGTTCGTCGGGCTCTTCGGGCTCCTCGGTATAGCCGCGCTGGACGGCGAGAGAGCGTCGGTTCCAGGCCTGGATCGCGGCCGGTTCGGGTTTGCCTGCCGGGTCCAGGGGGTCGGCGATCAGCAGGCGGCCATCGGCGCTCAGACGCTTGCTCAGCTGGCCCACGACCGTGCGGATCTGCTCATCATCAAGGTGGTGCAGAAAGCCGATCGCGGTAATCAGGTCACAGGGCTGGACCTCGCTGTCATTCAGCCATTCCAGCACATCGGCCTGGACGAAATCCACCCCGCTGACGCCGGCGGCCTCGACGTTGCGATGTGCCGCAGCCAGCATGCCGGTGCTGTGATCGACCGCGGTGATGTGTCCGAACTGGGCCGGGGCGGCGGCAAATCGGCAAATGGCTTGACCCGTGCCGCAGCCGATATCGAGCATGCGGCCACTGCGCGGCAGATGCTGGCGGTGGCCGGAGAACAGAATATCGGAGGCAGTTTGCCTGGGGTCCAGGATGACCTGGTCGTACTCGCCGCCAATCACGTCGTGATAGTGGCGGTCCATTTCGCGGCGTTGCTCTGGCGTAAGTTTCATGTTTTCAGTCATTTGTGGCAGCCTTCTTGATTCGGTAGAGCCAGTCCAGGGCATCGCGCGGGCTCAGGTCATCCGGGTCGATATCCTCGATGAGTTCGCGCAGCGGGTCAGGCTCCGGGGCGTCATCCTTGCCTGCGGGCGCGGCGCTAAACAGGCCGAGCTGGGGCGAGTGGGCGCTGGCGGCTTCGTTTTCCAGGCGGTTCAGGTGCCTGCGGGCCTGGGCGATGACCGGCTTGGGCACGCCGGCAAGCCGGGCGACCTGGATGCCATAGGACTGGCTGGCCGGGCCTTCGCGAACCGAGTGCAGGAACACGATACGGTCGCCGTGTTCGCGCGCATCCAGATGGACGTTGGCGATGCCGTCATGGTCTTCGGCCAGGCGGGTGAGCTCGAAATAGTGGGTGGCGAACAGGGTCAGGGCGCGGATGTTGAGCGCCAATTCGGTGGCCACGGCCCAGGCCAGGGCCAGGCCGTCGAAGGTCGAGGTACCGCGCCCGATCTCGTCCATCAACACCAGCGAGTGCTCGCTGGCGTTGTGCAGGATATTGGCCGTCTCGACCATTTCGACCATGAAAGTGGAGCGGCCGCGGGTGAGGTCGTCGCCGGCGCCGATGCGCGAGAAGATGCGGTCGATGGGGCCGATGCGGGCTGAGTCGGCCGGCACGAAGCTGCCGGCATGGGCGAGGATGGTGATCAGCGCGGCCTGGCGCATGTAGGTGGATTTTCCGCCCATGTTGGGGCCGGTGATGACCAGCATGCGGCGGGCCGGCTCCAGGCGGCAGTCGTTGGGCACGAAGGTTTCGTCCTGGACTTGTTCGACCACGGGGTGGCGTCCGTTGCGAATATCCAGGCCGGGTTCATCGTCCAGGTCGGGCCGGGCCAGGCGCAGGGTTTCGGCGCGCTCGGCGAAAGCTACCAGCACGTCCAGGGTGGCAATGCCGGAGGCCAGTCCAGACAGGCGCCGGTGCTGGCCGGCCAGGTCGTCGACCAGCTGCTCATACAGCGCTTTCTCCCGGGCCAGGGCGCGTTCGCGGGCCGAGAGCACCTTGTCTTCGAAGCCTTTCAGTTCCTCGGTGATGTAGCGCTCGGCGTTTTTCAGGGTCTGGCGGCGGCTGTACTCGGTCGGCACCTTGTCGGCGTGGGCCTTGGAGATTTCGATGTAGTAGCCGTGGACGCGGTTGTAACCGACCTTGAGGTTGGCGAGGCCGGTACGGGCTTTTTCCTGTTCTTCGTAGCGGACCAGGAAATCGCCGGCGTTCTGGCTCAGGTTGCGCAGCTCGTCGAGTTCGGCATCGAAGCCATCGGCAATCACGCCGCCGTCGCGGATCACCATCGGGGGTTGTTCGACCACGGCCAGGTCAAGCAGCTCGTGCAGGTCGGGGCAGGGGGCCAGTGTGTTAGCCAGTTCGCCGAGCAGCGGGTCGGCAAAGCGATCCAGCGCTTCGCTCAGGGCCGGCAGGCGAGCCAGGCCTTCGCGCAGGGTGGCCAGGTCGCGGGGGCGCGCACTTTTCAGGGCAATGCGAGTCAGCACCCGTTCCAGGTCACCGATGCCGGACAGTTGTTCGGCCAGGCCGGGATGGGCGTGCTGCTCGAGCAGGGTGGCAATGGCGCCGTGCCGTGCCTGCAAACGTTCGCGCGAACGCAGGGGATGGGTAATCCAGCGCTTGAGCTTGCGGCTGCCCATGGGGGTGGCGGCGCTGTCCATCAGGCCGACCAGGGTATGTTCGTGGCGCCCGTCCGGATGAATATCGATTTCCAGATGGCGACGGGTGGCGGCATCCAGGACCAGGTGTTCGGCCGCCGACACGGCGCGCACGCCGGTCAGGTGGGCCAGTTCGCCCGACAGCATGTCGCGTGCATAGCTCAGCAGCGCACCGGCCGCGCCTAAGCCTGGGCCGCGTTGCTCGACCCCGAAACCGGCCAGGTCCTTGACCCCGAGCTGGCGGCATAGCTCGCGCTCGCCGGATTCGATATCGAAATGCCAGGGCGGGCTGGGGCGCAGTGCCGCCAGCAGGCCGCTGAGCGGCAGATCGTGATCTTCGGGAAACAGGATCTCGGCCGGGCGCAGGCGCTCCAGTTCGGCGCTGAGCTCGGCCGCGCTGGCCGGCTCGGAAAACCGCAGGCGCCCGCCGGCGACATCCAACCAGGCCAGCCCGAAGCCCTTTTTTGCCGGGGCAATGGCGGCCAGTAGTCGATCCTGGCGGTCATCGAGCAAGGCTTCCTCGGTCACCGTGCCCGGGGTAACGATGCGCACCACCTTGCGCTCGACCGGACCCTTGCTGGCCTCGGGATCGCCCACCTGCTCGCAGATGGCGATGGACTCACCCTTCTTGATCAGCCGAGCCAGGTAGCCGTCGACGGCGTGGTAGGGCACGCCGGCCATGGGGATAGGCTGGCCCGCCGACTGACCGCGCGTGGTCAGGGTAATGTCCAAAAGCTTCGCCGCCCGCCGCGCATCGTCGTAGAACAACTCGTAGAAATCGCCCATGCGAAAAAACAGCAGGATGTCCGGATAGTCCGACTTGATCCGGAGGTATTGCTGCATCAGGGGGGTGTGGGGGGCGGTTTCGGGGGGCATGGGGAGGGGCGGTTAACGGTTTACGGGTTACGGTTTACGGTTTACGGATTC
>RECK01000404.1 GCA_007694055.1 Wenzhouxiangella sp. | reverse complement strand
GCCAGCGCCGCGCGGGTTTCGTGATCGGGCCCGTAGACCTCGGCCACCACCGGCGACAGCACCGGTGGCCCGGGGGGGACCTCGACAATCTTGACCGCCGCACCGAAACGCTTGCCGATCTCGGTCAGCGGGTCGCGCAAGTCTTGCGCGATGTCGTGCGACTGGCGTCTGCGGTCGTCGATCAGGTTGATCTGCAGGTCGCCCTGCCAGGGCTCGGCGCGCAGGTAATATTGACGCACCAGCCCGTTGAAGTTGATCGGCGAGGCCGTGCCGGCATAGGCCTGCCAGTCCGAAACCTCGGGCACGGTCTCCAGGTAACGGCCCATCTCGGTCAGCACGCGCAGGGTCTGCTCGACCGGCGTGTGCTCGGGCATGTCGATCACGACCTGCACTTCCGATTTGTCGTCGAACGGCAGCATCTTGAGAATCACCGCCGTGAACACCGGCAGCGAGGCGGCAACCAGGGTCAGAAAGATCACCCCGGCGGCCAGGCCGCGACGACGCCAGACCTGTGCACCCAGGAAGGGCTCGAACAGGCGCCGGAAGAATCTCTGCACGTGCTTGTTGACCCCGCGTGCCGCCGAGGCACCGCCGCCACCGTCACTGGCCTGGCCCATGCTTTTGTCATGGCGCAGCAGGCGCACTGCCAGCCAGGGTGCGAGCACGAAGGCGACGATCTGGGAAATCACCATGCCGGCCGAGGCGTTGATTGGTATGGGGCTCATGTACGGCCCCATCAGCCCGGTAACGAAAGCCATCGGCAGCAGTGCGGCGGTCACCGTCAGGGTGGCCATGATGGTCGGCGTGCCGACCTCGTCAACCGCTGCCGGAATGATCTCGCGCAGGCCACGGTCACTGCTGCGCAGGCGCCGGCTGATGTTCTCGACAATGACGATGGCATCGTCGACCAGGATGCCGATGGAGAAGATCAGTGCGAACAGCGAGACGCGGTTGAGGGTAAAGCCCCAGGCCCAGGAAAATACCAGGGTCAGCAGCAGGGTGACGATCACCGACAAGCCGACGATCAGGGCCTGACGCCAGCCCATTGCAGCCAGCACCAGCAACACCACCGAAAAGGTGGCCATGACCAGGTCGGTGATCAGCTTGCGTGATTTCTCGCCCGCAGTCTTGCCGTAGTCGCGCGTGATCTGGACGCCGATATCGTCGGGGATGACCCGGCCACGCAGCATGTCCACGCGCGCCTGCAAGTCGCGCGCGATGACCACGGCGTTCTCGCCCGGCTTCTTGGCAATGGCCAGGGTCACGGCCGTGAAAAGCTCGCCATGGTGATCGGCAGCCCCGGGGCCGAAGCCCAGCTGGACCATCGCATCGGGCACAGTCTCGCCGCGCCGGATCTCGGCCACATCGCTCAAATACACCGCCGCACCGTCACGCAAGCCCACGACCAGGCCGGGCAGGGCGTCGACCTCGGTCAGGGGCTGGCCCGGCTCGATCGGTATGGAGACCCCGTCGCGGGTAATGCGCACTTCGGCGCCGGCGGCGTTGCTGGCCTGGATCGCCGCGGCGAGATCGGTCACGCTCAGACCGAAACCGGCCAGCAGGGCCGGATCGAACAGGATATCGACCCGGTCGGGCACGGCCCCGATGGTGAACACATCGCGGGTGCCCGGCACGCGCTTGAGCTCGACCTCCAGCGCTCGTGCCAGCCGGGTCAGATCTTCGCCGCTTTGACGCCCGCTCGGATCAAACAGGGTCAGGCTGAGGATCGGTACGTCATCGATCCCCAGCGGTCGCACCACCGGCTGATGCGCGCCCAGATCGTCCGGGAACCAGTCCGAATGCGAGAACACCTGGTTATACAGGCGCACCAGCGCTTCCTGGCGCGGGATACCGACTTCGAACTGCACCGTGATGACGGCGCGGCCGTGCGCGGACATGGAATAAATGTGCTCAATGCCCTCGATTTCGTCGAGGATGCGCTCGCCGGGAATGGCGATCAGGCTTTCAACCTGTTGCGCACTGGCGCCGGGGAAGGCGACGATGACATCCGCCATGGTGACGTCGATCTGCGGCTCTTCTTCCTTGGGCGTGATGATGACCACGATCAGCCCGGCCAGCAGGCCCACGAAGGCCATCAATGGCGTGACATGTGCGTCCTGGAACGCCCGTGCAATGCGGCCGGAGATTCCCAGCCGGGCGCTGGGGTCACTCAAGGCCGATCACCGCGGGCGGCCTGCTCGAAAACGGTGCGCGGATCGGCGGCGATGCGCTCGCCCTCGTCCAGTCCGGCCAGCACCTCCAGGCGGCCATGGGCGCGGCTGCCGATGCGCACCTGGCGCAGGCGCGGCTGACCGTCATCGTCGCGCACGTAGACCGCGCGCAGCTCGCCGCGCCGGAACAGGGCCGACTCGGGGATCAGCAGTGCCTCGCGCTCGCGCACCGGAATGCCCACGCGCACCAGCATGCCTGGAAACAGGGTTCCGTCCGGCTCGGCCAGTTCCATGCGCAGGCGAAACGTGTGCGTGGCCGGATCGGCGTAGGGGAAAAACGTCATGCGCCCGGTTGACAGCACGCGACCGTCGTCCAGCGACACCTCGGCCTGGCGCTCGCGTCGCGCCAGCTCGGCAAACTGCTGCGGGATGGAGACCACCACACGCAGCTCTTCCAGCGAGAACCCGCTGAGCAGCGGCGTCCCGGGAGCCACCGCCTCGCCCAGCTCGACGTGACGGTGGGTGACGATGCCGCTGTAGGGCGCGGTAATACGCGTGTAATCCAGCTGCTCGCGGGCTTCGGCCACCGCGGCTTCGGCCCGGGCCAGGCGCGCACGCGCCGCTGCCAGGGCATTGCGCGCATTGTCAAACTCGGCCTGGGTGGCGACACCGCGCTCGAGCAGCGACTCGACGCGGGTGAACTGGCGCTGGGCGTCGTCCAGGCTGGATTCAGCCTCGCTCTGATCGGCCTGGGCCTGGTTGAAGCGCGCGCGCTGCTCGCTGTCGTCCAGGCGCGCAATCAGGACGCCGGCATCAACGACATCATCAACGTCGAAAGGCAGCTCAACCAGGGTGCCGGAAGTCTGCGCCGAAACCGTGCTCTGCTGCACGGCCTCGATCAGGCCGTCGAGGCGCAGCTGCTCGACCAGCGGGCCGCGTTCCACCGTGATCCATTCCGTGGCCCAGAGGGGGGTTGCCCACAGCAGCCCCAGGGCCGCTGTTATCGAAAGCGTCTTGTTCATGATTTGCATTATAGGGTGCTTGAAGAAACCCGCTGCTGCCACCGGCTGGATGACCCTGGCCGCGCAGGCACTTGCCCGAAATGCGCCTTCCCGCCCCGCCAGCCGACGGCTGCCTCTTGATGCCCAGCCCCGGGATCTGACAGCACCCGCCCCCCGGCAGCCCACATACCTGCCGGTTTTCTTTCTCCTGCTCAACACCGGGGCCGACGTTTTTTTTGCAGATTCGTTTTCAGCGCTGAGGCCGGTCAGCCGATATTGATGTTGTGGTCTGCTTTCACCGTGTTAAATTGGTACATTCGTCCCGCTGCATCGGCACGCGCGGAATCTGTTCGATACGGTGAGCTCGCATGCAGAAACCTGCCCTACCTCGTGATGAGCCGCGAAGGCTCGCAACCCTTTATGCGCTGAACATTCTCGATACCCCGCGCGAGGAGCGATTCGACCGGATCAGCCGTCTGGCGATGCGGCTGTTTGACGTGCCGATTGCCTATGTCGCCATGGTCGACGCCAACCGCCAGTGGTTCAAGTCCTGTTATGGCCTGACCACTTCCGAGACCTCGCGTGAAATCTCCTTCTGTGGCCACGCCATCCTCGGCGACGATGCCCTGGTCATTCCCAATGCTCTCCTCGATCCCCGATTCGCCGATAACCCGCTGGTTACTGGCGAACCCTATACGCGCTTCTACGCCGGCCAGCCCCTGTCCGGTCCCGATGGCTCAAAGGTTGGCACCTTCTGTGTCGTCGATCGTCGCCCGCGCGAACTCTCTCCGGAAGAGCTGCGCATGCTCCATGAGCTTGCCGCGGTCGTCGAGCGTGAGCTTTATCTGGCGGAGGTGGTCGAGCTGCAGCGGGAGCTGGTCGATGCCAAGGAGGCGGCCGAGGCGGCAAGCAAGGCGAAGACGATCTTCATGGCAAATATGAGTCATGAGCTTCGCACCCCATTGAACGCCATTATTGGCTACAGTGAATTGCTTGCGGAGGAGGCAGAGGATCTGAAGCTGACTGATTTCGTCTCCGATCTGGGCAAGATTCAGTCGGCAGGCAAACACCTGCTGGCGCTCATCAACGATATCCTCGACCTGTCGAAAATCGAGGCGGGGAAGATGGACCTTTTCCCGGAAACTTTCGACATTCCCGCGATGCTCAGCGAGGTCGCATCGACCGTCGCCCCGCTCATCGACAACAACGGCAATACGCTCACGATTGACTGCCCTCCGGACCTCGGCGCCATGCATGCCGACCTGACCAAGTTGCGCCAGAGCCTGTTCAACCTGCTGAGCAACGCATGCAAGTTCACCGACGCGGGGACGATCTCCGTTCAGGTAGAGCGCCTGCCGGAAGCGTGGATCGAGTTCAGGGTTAGCGATACCGGGATCGGCATGACCGAGGCGCAGCAGGAAAAGCTCTTTCAGGTGTTCACCCAGGCCGAGGCGTCGACGACCCGAAACTATGGCGGTACCGGGCTGGGCCTGGCCATCACCCGCAGCTTCTGCAGAATGATGGGGGGAGATGTGACCGTCGAGAGCACATCAGGTGAGGGCTCAACCTTCACCATCCGCCTGCCTGAGCGGAAGCCTC
>RECK01000216.1 GCA_007694055.1 Wenzhouxiangella sp. | reverse complement strand
GTGAAGCCCTGCTGGGCGAACTGGATTACGGAATCGACCCGAAAGTGAGCTCGCGCATCGCGCGCGAGGTCGCTGCAGTCGTCGATGCCGGCGTTCAGATTGGCATCGTCATCGGCGGCGGCAATATTTTCCGGGGCAAGGGCCTGGCTGCCTCCGGCATAGACCGCATCACCGGCGATCACATGGGCATGCTGGCCACGGTCATGAATGCCCTGGGGCTGCAGGATGCGCTGGAACGGGCCGGCGTGACCACCCGGGTCATGTCGGCCATTTCGGTGCGCGAGGTCTGCGAGGATTACATACGCAGGCGCGCCATCCGGCACCTGGAAAAGGAGCGCGCGGTGATCTTTGCCGCTGGTACCGGCAACCCGTTTTTCACCACGGATACGGCCGCTGCCCTGCGCGCCATCGAGATCGGTGCCGACCTGATGATCAAGGCGACCATGGTCGACGGCATCTACTCGGCAGATCCCAAGACCACACCCGACGCGATCCGGTACGATCGAATCAGCTACGACGAGGTCATCGAACGCAAGCTGGCCGTCATGGATACCAATGCCATCGTGCTGTGTCGTGACCAGTCCATGCCCATTCGCATCATCGATCTGAACCGCCCCGGCGAGCTCGATCGGCTCATACGCGGCGAGAGTGTGGGTACGCTGGTCAGCTGAGCGGGTGCACCCTTGGCTGCGGGGGGATACAATCCGCGGCTTGGAACAACAACAGGCGAGTGCAGGAGTAGTCCATGCTCAACGATATCAAGAACGATGCCGATTCACGGATGGCCAAGAGTGTCAGCTCACTAAAGACCGAGCTGGCCAAGATTCGGACGGGCCGCGCCCATCCCAGCCTGCTTGAACACATCACCCTGGAGTACTACGGCACCGAGGTTCCCCTGAGCCAGACCGCCAACGTGTCGGTTGAAGATGCGCGCACGCTCAGCGTCGTGCCCTTCGACAAGTCGATGGTTTCCAAGGTCGAGAAGGCCATCATGACCTCCGACCTGGGCCTCAACCCGGCAACTTCCGGCACCAATATCCGTGTCCCCCTGCCGGCGCTGACCGAGGAGCGCCGGACCGAACTGACCAAGGTGGTGCATGCCGAAGGCGAGCAGGCCAAGGTGGCCATTCGAAACATTCGCCGCGACGCCAACCATCAGCTCAAGGATTTCCTGAAGGAAAAAGAGCTGACCGAGGACGATGTGCGCAAGGGCGAAACACTGGTCCAGCAACTCACCGATCGCTACGTCGGCCAGGTCGACGAAATGGTCGAGGTCAAGTGTCGGGAGCTGATGGAAATCTGAGACGGTGGATCCGATCTCTCCCCTGCCACGGCATGTTGCCATCGTCATGGATGGCAATGGCCGCTGGGCCCAACGCCAGGGCAAGCCGCGCTCCAAGGGCCATCAGGCCGGCAGCGATGCCCTGCGGCGCGCTGTCGAAGCGATCATGGAGCACGGCATCCCTTACCTGACCGTCTACGCTTTTTCATCTGAAAACTGGAACCGCCCCACGGTCGAAGTCAAACAGCTGCTGGACCTGTTCATGAAGGCGCTGACCCGCGACATCCGCGAGCTCGACGAGCATGGCGTGCGGGTCTGCTTCATTGGCGATCGTGACGCCTTCAACCGGCCGCTGCGAGACGGCATGCGCCGGGCCGAGCGGCGCACGGCGGGCAACAGCAAGCTGCGTCTGAACGTTGCGGTCAACTATGGTGGCCGGGCCGACGTCACCCGGGCAGCGCGGCAGCTGGCCGAACGCGTGCAGCGTGGCGAGCTCGAAACTGCCCAGATCGATCAACAAGTTTTCAGCCAGGAGCTGTTCATGAGCGACATCCCGGAACCGGACTTGTTGATTCGCACCGGCGGCGAGCAACGCCTGTCCAATTTCCTGCTCTGGCAACTTGCCTACACGGAACTGTATTTTTCCGACGTGCTGTGGCCGGATTTCAGCGCCGAGCACGTCAATGCGGCCCTGAGTGATTTCGCCAACCGTGAGCGTCGCTTTGGCGGTCTCGGCCAGGTGCAGAATGCTTAGAACCCGCGTCGTTACGGCGCTAATCATCACATCGATCGGTCTGACCGCCGTGTTCGTGCTGCCGGCGATCGGCTTTGCCGTGTTCGCAACCCTGATCCTGCTGGCCCTGGGCGGATGGGAGGGCGCGCGCCTGGGCGGGCTGGACCATGCCCCTGCCCGGGCTGCCTACACTGCGGCACTGATCCTGATCGGCGCACTGGTCTATTGGCTGCACGAGCCGGCCAGCATCGCCTTCTGGCTGCTGCCCGGCTGCGTGGCCTGGATCGGTTTTCTGGCCTGGCTGACGCGCCCGGCGCTGGGTGCAGCGCCACGCACCGGCAATCATATCTTCAAGCTGATCACGGTGGCCCTGATCCTGCTGACCGGCTGGCTGGCCCTGGTCTGGCTGCAGTCCGTGTCACCCTGGCTGGTCCTGATGCTGCTGATCGTCATTGCCGCTGCCGATATCGGGGCCTACTTCACCGGCCGCAAAGTAGGCGGACCCAAACTGGCCCCCTCGATCAGCCCCGGCAAAACCCGCTCCGGGGCGCTCGGCGGGCTGGTCGCGGCCATGCTGGCAACCGCGGTGGCAGCCGTCATTCTCCCGGACAGCCCGTTTGGTCCCTTGCAGGCCGGGCTGCTGGCCCTGGTCCTGGCCGCGATTTCCATAGGCGGCGATCTGTTCATCAGCCTGCTCAAGCGTCAACGCCAGCTCAAGGACACTTCCGACCTGCTACCGGGCCATGGCGGCATTCTCGACCGCTTTGACAGCATCGGGGCAGCCGCGCCGGTATTCGCGCTGGCAGTCGCGGTGATGGGACAGTGAGGAACCAAATGCACTGGATGCTGCCGATAACAGGGTGCGAACTCGCAGCGGGTCAGTTGACCCGCCATGACCTCTTCCCGGCAACCTGACCATGGACATACTCGGCCCCATCATCTGGCTTATCGTTGCCCTTGGCCTGCTCGTGACCTTTCACGAGTTTGGTCATTACTGGGTTGCTCGCCGCTGCGGCGTCCGCGTGCTGCGCTTCTCGGTCGGTTTCGGGCGGGCGCTGTGGTCACGAACGGCAGCCGATGGTACCGAGTACCGTATCGCTGCCATTCCGCTGGGTGGCTACGTCAAGATGCTTGACGAGCGCGAGGCGCCCGTCGCCGCCGGCGAGCGTGATCAGGCCTTCAACCGCAAGCCGGTCAGCCAGCGCATTGCCATCGTCGCGGCCGGTCCGATATTCAACCTGATTTTCGCCATCGCGGCCTTCTGGCTGATGTTCGTGGTCGGCATTCCCGAAACCCGGCCGGTTCTCGGCCCGACCACGGGCCTGGCCGCAGAAGCCGGACTGCGCGAGAACGACCTGATCGTGCGCGTCGACCAGCGCCGGGTTGAAACCTGGACCCACGCCCTGCTGGGCCTGATTCCGCCGGCGCTCGACCGGCGCGCCGTTGTCGTCGAAGTCGAAACCCCGGATGGCCAGCGCCGCACGCTCGAACTGCCGCTGAACCGGGTCAGCCCGGCATACAGTGAAGAGAACACGCTCGACTATCTCGGCTTGAGCCCCTGGCGTGCCGATCTGCCGCCGCTGATCGGCACTGTGGCAGTCGATAGCCCCGCGGCGACGGCCGGACTGCGAGATGGCGACGTGATTCGTCGAATCGACGACCAGCCGATCGGTGGCTGGCAGGACATTGCCCGCCTGATTCCGCAGCTGGCCCGGGACGACGATGGGCAAACCCGTGCCCTGCAGCTGGAAATCGAGCGCGATGGCCGACTGATGCGTTTCGACCTGCAGCCCGAAATTCAGGACGGGCGTCCGATCATCGGCATCCAGGCGCCGCCCCCCGGTCCGGAACTGCAGGCCGAGTTCGACCGCACCTTCGTCCTGGTCCAGCATGGCCCGGTCCAGGCCCTTGGCGAGGCGACCAGCGAAACCTGGCGCTTGACGACCGCAACGCTCGGCATCCTGGGCCGCATGATTACCGGCAAGGCCTCCCTGAGCAACCTGTCAGGCCCGATCACCATTGCCCAGATGGCACATACGTCGGCCCGGCTTGGCCTGTCTCGCTTTCTGTTTTTTCTCGGGCTGATCAGCCTGTCGCTGGCCATCATCAACCTGCTGCCCATCCCCATGCTCGACGGCGGCCACCTGATGTATTACTTTGCCGAAGTGATCAAGGGCTCCCCGGTTTCCGAGCAAACCCAGATCATCGGGCAGTATATTGGGCTGCTTATGGTCATCGGACTGATGAGTCTGGCCATATTTAACGATATATTACGACTGGTCACCTAAACTCCGGCGGTTCGGCCGACATGCCGATATCGTCAGACTGAATCTGAACCCCAAGGTTTTACATGAAAAGATTGTGCCTGCTTTTGCTGCTGCTCCTGCCGCTCGGCCAGGTCGCTGCCGAGACGTTCCGGATCACCGATATCCGGGTCGACGGTTTGCAGCGCATCTCCGAAGGAAACGTGTTCAGCTTCATACCGATCGAAGTCGGTGATACGCTGACGCCTGCCCTGTCCCGCAGCACCATTCGGGATCTGTACCGGACCGGCTTTTTCGATGACATCAGCCTGGCCCGCGAAGAGGGCGTGCTGATCATCACGGTTGTGGAACGACCGGCCATTTCGGCGATCAGTATTGCCGGCAACCGCCAGATCAAGACCGACGATCTGATGCCTGCGCTGGCCAGCATCGGCATTGCCGAGGGCGAAATCTTCAATCAGCTTGAGCTCGACCGGGTTCACCAGGAACTGATTCGGCAGTATCACAGCCGCGGCCACTACGCCGCCGAGGTTGATGCCCGCGTCACGCGACTGGCGCGCAACCGCGTCAATCTGTCGATCATTGTGGATGAAGGCAAGCAGGCGCGGATCCGCCACATCAACATCGTTGGCAACGAGAGTTTCGGCGAGCGCGAGCTGCGCTCGGATTTCGAAGCACATACCACCCGCGGTCTGGCGTTCTGGCGCGGCCGCAATCAGTACACGCGCGAAAAAGTCTCGGGCGACCTGGAGGCACTGCGCTCGTTCTACCTCGATCGCGGCTATATCGACTTCGCCATCGAATCAACCCAGGTCTCGATCAGCCCGGACAAGCAGGATATTTTCATCACCGCCAACATCCGCGAGGGCGAGGTTTTCACCGTCAGTGATGTTCAGGTCACCGGCGACCTCGTCCTGCCCGAACAAACCCTGCGACAGCTGATCCGGATTGACTCCGGTGATACCTTTTCGCGTCGCCAGCTCGAACAGTCTCGTGACGGCATCGCCGCCCTGCTTTCCAACATCGGCTACGCGTTTGCCAACGTCAATCCCGTGCCCCGGGTGGACCGCGAAAACCAGCAGGTGGAAATCACGTTTTTCATCGAACCCGGGCAACGGGTCTATGTTCGCCGGATCCAGTTCCGCGGCAATTCCCAGACCAAGGACGAAGTGCTGCGGCGGGAAATGCGTCAGTTCGAGGGCGCCTGGTTCTCGCAGCTGGCCCTGGACCGGTCGCGACTGCGCCTTCAGCGGCTGGGCTTTTTCGACAACGTCAACATAGAAACCATCCCGGTGGACGGCACTGACGATCAGGTCGACATCGTGGTCAACGTCGAGGAGGTGCCCTCGGGCAGCTTCCAGATCGGTCTCGGCTACTCGCAGTTCCAGGGCATCATCGCCACGATTGCTGTCGAACAGGACAATTTCCTTGGCACCGGACGACGGGTCGGCTTCTCGGTACAGCGCAGCCGCTTCCTGACCCAGGCCGGGGTCAACTACACCAACCCTTACTGGACCGATGACGGCGTGTCGCGGGGCTTCTTCCTGCGCTACAGTGAGTTCGATACGCTGGATCGAACCACCAACATCGCCCGCTTCTCGACCAGTCAGGCCGCAGGTGGCGTCAATGTCGGCTTCCCGATCACCGAGCTTAACTACGTGCGTTTCGGTGCCGCGGTGCAGCGCGTCGACATCAACCTGCCCGGCGAGCTGGTACCCGTCGATCCGGATGACCCGGAGGCCGGTTTCAGATTCATCATTCCGGCCAATCGTCCGCTCGGTATTTCACTGGACGAGGACGGCGATGGCCTGCTCTCGCGCAGCGAGCGCCGGGTGCTGACCTACCGCCTGGATGCAACCTGGTCGCGCGACAGCCGCAACAGCCTTCTCAACCCGTCCCGGGGCTCACTGAACCGATTGTCGGCCGAGGTCTCGCTGCCGGGCAGCACGCGCGAGTTCTACAAGGTCAACTATCGCCTGCGCAAGTACTGGCCGGTGGGCCAGCGCATGGCTTTCGGGATTCGCGGCGATATCGGCTACGGCGATGCTTACGACAACCACGACAAGGAACTGGGCCTGGAAGATCTGGAGCTGGACCTGGAGGAAATCGTGGATCCCGAGCTGCTGGCCAGCCTGCGCTGCCCGGTCGATGAAATCGTCACGGTCGACCGCGGCCTGCCGTTCTACGAGCACTTCTACGGCGGCGGTGTCCAGGACATTCGCGGTTTCGACGACAACTCGCTGGGCCCGAAAGACTTGTCCTGCCGCTCGGTGGGTGGCGCCCTGAAGGTGGTTGGTGGCATCGAGCTGGCTTTCCCCATCCCCTTTATCGAGGCGCGCGGAACGCGTCTGACCTGGTTTGTCGACGCCGGCAACGTTTACCGCGACTGGGATGACTTCGACGCCAGCCGCCTGCGCGCATCGACCGGTATTGCGCTGACCTGGCAGGCTCCTGTCGGCCCGATCATCATCAGTCTTTCCCAGCCGTTGAAGAAGCGCGATGGTGACCGGACCCAGGCCCTGCAATTCACTTTTGGCGGCATGTTCTGATCGCGGCCCGCGTGGCCGCGACCATGACCCCGTCGAAAATCCACTGGCTCAGCCGGGAAGCTTTCCGTGCGTGGCATTGCGGCGGATTTCGGGTTACTGTAGACCACCATGCGAGTGCAAGCCTTGAGGAATCGAGGAAACGGCCGCGCCCGGTTCGGCTGGGCGTTGCTGCTTGTCGCCCTCGCTTTGCTCAGCTTGCCTGCCGTGGCCGGCGACAACATCCGGATCGGCTACGTTGACATGAAACGCCTGTTTGACAACGCGCCTCAAGTCGTCGCTGCCCGCCAGGCCCTGGATCTGGAGTTTCGGCCGCGCAATGAGTCCCTGCTGGCCGATGAGGCCCGCCTCGAGCGCCTGCACCAGAACCTGGCCGAGCGCCAGGATCTGGACGCCGAAAGCCGGTTCGAGATGGAGCGCGAAATCCGCAACCTGCGCCGCTCCATCGACCGACGGCGCGAAGACCTGAGCGAAGAGCTGCGCTTTCGCACCAATGCCGAGAAAAAAGCATTGGAAGAAACGGTTGAAGTCGCCGTGCGCCAGGTCGCCGAGCAAGGAGCCTACGACCTGATTCTCACCAGCCCGGTGGCCTACGTTTCCGCGAGCATAGACATTACCACCCAGGTACTCGATTGGCTGGAAGACGATTTCCTGACCCAGGACGCCCGGAACCGACGTTGAGCCCGCCATCTTCCCACACCCTGGGCGAACTGGCCCGTGACCTGGATCTGACGCTGCACGGTCCGGGCGATTACCGGGTATCCGGCCTGGCCACGCTGGCCCAGGCCGGGCCGACCGATCTGTCCTTCCTCGCCAACCCGGCCTATGCCCGCCAGCTTGGCGAAACCCGCGCTGGTGCGGTCATCCTGGCCGAGGGTGATCGTGCACGCTGCCAGGGCCATTGCCTGGTCAGCCGTAATCCTTACGCCGACTGGGCCCGGATTGCCGAGCGCCTCCATCCGCCGCCGCACCAGCCCGCCGGCATTCATGCCAGCGCGGTGCTCGCTCCCGACGCCGAAGTAGCCGCCAGCGCCAGCATCGGTGCCCATGTCAGCATCGGCGCAGGGTGCCTGGTCGGCGAGCGCGCGGTCATCGGACCTGGCTGCGTGATCGAACCCGGCGCACGCATCGGCGCTGATGCCAGGCTGGTTGCCCGGGTCTTCATTGGTCGCGACTGCAGCCTGGGGGAACGAGTCATCGTTCACCCAGGCGTGGTCATCGGCGCCGACGGTTTTGGCCTGGCTTTCGACCAGGGCCACTGGCTCAAGGTGCCGCAGGTTGGCACGGTCCGCATCGGCAATGACTGCGAGATCGGTGCCAACTCCACGATCGACCGCGGCGCCATTGAAGACACCGTGCTCGACGAGGATGTGCGGCTGGATAACCAGGTTCAGATCGCCCACAATGTTCAGATCGGGGCCCACACTGCCATTGCCGGCTGCGTCGGCATTGCCGGCTCGACCCGGATTGGTCGCTACTGCATGATTGCCGGGGCCTCGGGCATTGCCGGCCATCTCGACATTTGCGACAAGGTGGTGATCACGGCCATGAGCACGGTGCTTGAATCCATTGATCAGCCGGGCCAGTACGGCTCCGGCATTCCGACCCGGCCACAGCGTCGCTGGCAACGCCTGCTGGTGCGTCTTGGTCAACTCGATGACTGGGCCCGACGCCTGCGACGCGTCGAGCAAAGCCTCAACTCCGCCAAAACAGAAGAAAAATGAGCGAAAACCGAACCGTCGATATCGAAGCGATTCTCGAACTGCTGCCCCATCGCTACCCCTTCCTGCTCGTGGATCGCGTACTCGATTACGAACTGGGCACACCGCCCCGTATCCGGGCGCTGAAAAACGTGACCATGAACGAACCCTTTTTCCAGGGCCACTTTCCCGGCCACCCGGTCATGCCCGGCGTTTTGATCCTGGAAGCCATGGCCCAGGCCGCCGGCTGCCTGGCTCACCTGGGTCGCCAGGCTGAAGGCGCGGTCGACCAGCTCTACTACCTGGTCAAGATCGACAAGGCGCGCTTCTCGCGCGTGGTCACACCCGGCGATCAACTGATCTTCGAGGTGGAACAGAAACGGCTGATGCGCGGCATGGGCTTGTACGTGGCCACGGCAAAGGTTGATGACAAGACCGTGGCCAGCGCCGAACTGCTGTGTGCGGCCCGACCCAACCCGGCCGCATGATCCACGCCAGCGCCATTATCGAGGACGGCGCCCGGATCGGCGACGATGTCGAGATCGGGGCCTTCAGCATCATCGGCCCCGAGGTCGAAATCGGCAACGGCTGCCGCATTGGCCCGCACGTGGTCATCACCGGCCAGACCCGGCTCGGCCAGGGCAACCGCATTTTCCAGTTCGCCTCCATCGGTGAAGAACCCCAGGACAAGAAGTACCGGGGCGAGCCATCGGGCCTGGTCATCGGCGACAACAACACCATCCGCGAGTACGTGACCATCAATCGCGGGACCATGGATGGCGGTGGCGTCACCCGGCTGGGTGATGACAACTGGCTGATGGCCTACTGCCACATCGCCCACGACTGCCAGTTTGGCTCGCACAACATCATGGCCAACGGCGCCACCCTGGCCGGGCATGTCATCGTCGGTGATCACGTGATTTTTGCCGGCTACTCCGGCGCCCACCAGTTCTGCCGCATCGGCGATCACGCCTTCCTCGGCATGTATGGCGGCGTCAGCCAGGATGTGCCGGCCTACGTGATGGTGTCCGGTCAGCCGCCGCGCCCGCGCGGGGTCAACAGCGAAGGGCTCAAGCGCCGCGGATTCACTCCCGAACAGATTCGCAATGTTCGCGAAGCCTACCGGGCCATCTACCGCAGCGGCCTCAAGCGTGACGAGGCGCTGGACCTGTTGCGCGAGCGCCTGCCGGAACAACCCGAACTGGCGCCCATGATCGATTCGGCCGCCGCCAGCGAACGTGGCCTGTTGCGGTAATCGTTGACCATGCGCCTGGTTCTTAGTGCCGGCGAGGCCTCCGGCGACCAGATCGCTGCCGACCTCGCCCTGGCCCTGCGTCAGCGTCACCCCGGCATCGAACTGGCTGGCCTGGCCGGACCGCGCATGCAGGCGGCCGGCGTCACCCCCTGGTACGGGCTCGACGCCCTCAATGTCATGGGCCTGACCGAGGTGATCTCGCATCTGCCACGCCTGGTCCGGCTGCGACGGGAATACCGTCACCGCATCCTGGCCTGGCAGCCCGACGCGTTCATCGGCATCGATGCACCGGACTTCAACCTGGGCCTGGCGCGCCAGCTGCGCCGGCGCGGCCTGACCACCATCCACTATGTTTCGCCCTCGGTATGGGCCTGGCGGGCACATCGCATCGGCAAGATCGCGCGCTCGCTGGACCTGCTGCTGACCCTGTTCCCCTTCGAACCCGAGCTCTACCGGCCGCACGGCCTGGACGCACGCTTCGTCGGCCACCACCTGGCAGACAGCCTGTCCGAACTGGAAGACAGGGATTCCCTGCGTGACAAGGCGGGACTGCAGCCGGGCCAGCCCATGATTGCCCTGCTGCCCGGCAGCCGCGATGGCGAGCTGCAACGCCATGCCGCACTGCTCGGGGCCACTGCCAAAGCGCTGCGCGCGCGCTTTCCGCATGCCATGCTGGTCATGCTGCTGGCCAGCAAGGCGCACAAGGCCAGGGTACTGGAGCTGGCCGGCCGTGATCTGGCCGAGGCCCAGGTCACCCTGGTAGCCAACAGCACCCGCACCGGGCTGCGCGCCGCCGACCTGGCCATTGCCGCCTCGGGCACGGTCACCCTGGAGGCCTTCCTGGTCGGTTGCCCGCTGGTTGTCTACTACCGTCTACCTCCGGCCACCTACTGGCTGGCGCGCACGCTCAGGCTGGTGCGCAGCCGCTTCGTTTCCCTGCCCAACATACTCAGCAACCGCGAACTGGTTCCAGAGCGACTGCAGGACCAGGCCAGCGCACAACAGCTGGCGGCCGACGCTGGCGCCTGGCTGGAAAACCCCGAGCGCATCGCTGCCTACCGAACCGAAGCTGGGAAATGGTGCCGGCAGCTGGCGCTGGGCGCGGGTGATCGCGCCGCCAGCGCCATCCTCGAAAAGCTCGACAAGGCCCGGTCATGATGGAGCTCGTCGCCGGCGTTGACGAGGCTGGACGCGGCCCGCTGGCCGGCCCGGTCGTTGCCGCCGCAGTCATCCTCGACCCGAACCGACCGATCGACGGCCTGGCCGACTCCAAGACCTTGAGCCCGGCCCGGCGCGAACGCCTGGCCCAAATCATCCAGGACCAGGCCCTGGCCGTGGCCATCGCCTGCGTGGAAGCCGGGGAGATCGACCGCATCAATATTCTTCAGGCCACCCTCAAGGCCATGGCCGAGGCCGTGAACGCCCTTCAACGGGTGCCAGACCGGGTGCTGGTCGACGGAAACCGACTGCCACGGCTTTCCGTACCGGCCCAGGCCCTGGTCGGCGGCGATAGCCTGGAAGCGGCGATCAGCGCGGCCAGCATCATGGCCAAGACCCACCGCGACGCCATCATGCTGGACTGGCACGCTCGTTACCCGGCTTACGGGTTCGATCGCCACAAGGGCTACGGCACGGCCGCCCACCTGCAGGCCCTGGCTACCCACGGCCCCTGCCCGGCCCATCGCCAGAGCTTTCGCCCCGTGACCCAGGCCCGTCTTTTCTGAACCCCATCGGACTTGTCAAGGGTTAATTTGCACTTCATCACATTTTCTTCTATGATTTCGGGCGGGGCTGCATAACGCAAAAATAGAGGAGAGAACCACCCATGTCACGAGTCATCAAGGCTGCGGGCCTTTTTGTTCTACTATTAACATTCGCACCCGTATGGGGCGCCACCGGGGTCGCCTTCGTTCACGGAACCGGCAAACAGACCGATGCGCTGAACGACTACTGGACCACCAGCATGGTCAACTCGGTCCGCCAGGGCCTGGCCAACCAGAACAACTACGTGGTCATCAACTGCGACTTCGAAAAGTACATGTGGGATTCGCAGGCCGCCGGCTGCCTGGCCACGGGCCTGCACAACTTCATCAACCAGCGCGGCATTACCGATCTGGTCGTCCTGACCCACTCCAACGGCGGCAACGTCATGCGCTGGATCATGTCCAACCCGACCTGGGACAGCCGCTACCCCCAGATCATCCAGCGCCTGCGCTGGGTCAACGCGCTGGCGCCGTCCAGCCTGGGCACGCCGCTGGCCGATGCTGTCATGGCCGGCAACGTGTTCGAGGCCTCGCTGGGCTGGCTGCTCGGTTACCAGAATGACGCGGTGCGCATGCAGCAGACCAGCTGGATGCAGTTCTACAACAGCAGCTGGCTGCTGGGCACCGCCGGCCGCCCCAACCTGCCGAAGGGTTTCTGGAACGTGGTCGGCACCGATGTGCATGCCGCAATCTGGAACGGCGCTTCCTACTGCGGCGGTTATCAGTACCAGGTCGGACTGGCGGTCACCCAGTGGTGGCTGAACAGCTGCTCCGACGGCTTTCTCGAGTGCTCCAGTCAGAATGGCGCGGGCAACCTGTGGTTCTACGACCACTGGCGTACCCAGAGCGGCCGCAAGCTCTCGCATCACCAGAGCCGCCGCAACTGCTTCAATCTTGACGTCATTCTGCGTAACGACCTGTAATCGGGAGAGCTCATCATGAAAAAACTACAACTTATTGCCGCCCTCAGCCTGATCTCGGGTTCCGCCCTGGCCGCGCCAAGCGTTGAATGGCTGCCGCCGGCCAACAGCGACCTGGTCGCCAGCGGCCTGACCGCCGATCTCAGCCAGATTCCGGCCAGCCGTCATACCGAATCCAGCCCGATCACCTTTTCCTGGGCAATGACCGTGGATCGCCAGCCGGGCCCGCAGGGCTTGAGCGCCGACAGCCGCCAGTACTGGGTCGACGTCACCGGCCGTACCCTGGCCGAAGGTGTGGATCTGCCGCTGACTGCACCGGGTGCCGTGATTCGCGTCTCGGCCCTTGATAGCGGTAGCCAGCTGCAGCTTGATCCGGCCCGCCTGCAACTGTCGGTTGACCGTCGCACGATTGACATCGCCGCCCTGCAGGATGTCAGCACCGGCGCCATGATGCAGCGTCAGGGCATGTCGGTTCCGGAAGACACGCTGGCCTTTCGCCTGCCCGCCGATGTCGATGTTGCCAGTCTCAGCGTCCGTCATCCGGGTGCCGGCGCCGACCAGGCCCTGGTCATCCATGTGTTCGAGCCGAACAGCAGCTGGGTCGCGCAGATGTCTGCACCGCGGCCGAACTTCCTGGCCGGCCAGCCGATCGAGCTTGGCCTGGTACTGAGCAACGGCAGCCACGAGTTCAGCATCGACAATGTCGATGCCATGCTGGTCAGCCCGGATGCCGGTCAGGTCTGGTCACTGAACCACGATGGCGATCGCGGCCTGGGTGGCCGGGTACCGCTTGACGGCCTGTCGGCAGCCCCGGGCCTGTATGAGGCCCATGCCTACATCGAGCAACAGGTCAAGGACACCGTCATTCGGCGCGATGTCAAGATCGCCTTCAGCGTGGCGCCGCCAGCCGGCCGCTTCACCGGCCAGGTCAGCCAGGTCGCCGGGTCTGCCCTGGGCCTGGACCTGGGGGTTGAGGTCGTGACCGCGGGTCGCTACCAGGTCAACGGCGAAATCTTCGGCACCAATGCCTTCGGTCAGCTGCAGCCGCTGGCCCTGGCCCAGTCGGCCGCCCTGCTCGAGCCCGGTGCCGGCAGCATCCGCCTGGAGCTGGACCCGAATGTGCTCAAGTCCAGCGGGCTTGATGCTCCCTTCGAGGTTCACAACCTGCAGCTGCTCGACCAGGGTCGCATGTACATGCTGGAAGAACGCCAGCGTGCCATCGTGATCCAGAACGAGGAGCGTGACCAGCGCCGCGAGTTCCTGATCGAGCGTTGATCGCTACCCCACTGCAACCAGAAAGGCCAGCCCCAGGGCTGGCCTTTTTCGTTTGGTGCCTTCGGTGGTTCCAGTCGTTTGTCTTTCGCCGCGAAACCCTACCCGGTAACGAAGCGTCCCGGGTCGAAGTCTCCGGCGTCGGTCAGGTCGGCTTCTGCAAGCTTGTCAACGCGGGCCGCGGGCGGTCCGGCGCGCAGCCAGTCGGCCAGGGTATCCAGCGCTGCCGATTCGCCCTCGGCCACCACCTCGACCCGACCATCGGGCAGGTTGATCGCATATCCTGACAGGCCAAGCGGCTCGGCCTGGCGACGGGTGGATTCCCGGAAGAAAACACCCTGCACCCGGCCCTCGATCAGCCAGCGACGCCGTTCAGCCATTGTCCCGGATCCAGTCGGTAATCATGCCGCTGGTGACCGGCCCGATCCAGGTGTGGACCAGGTGACCTTCCCGGTCGACCAGGTAAGTGGTTGGGAGGGCGCGCGGTGCGCCCAGTGCAGCCGGCGGATCGAAGGTATCGACCAGCAGAATCGGGTAGCTGGCCGGGTACTGGACCAGGAAGCTTTCGAACTCCTCGATCGAGGTATCTTCAAAGGCCAGGCCGAGCACCACGATATCGTCGCGGCTGTCGTGCAGGTTGGACAGATCGGGAATTTCCTTGCGGCACGGAGCGCACCAGGTCGCCCAGTAATTCACCACAACCCAGTCACCGCGATAGGTCGAAAGCTGGTGGCCGTTTCCGTCCAGGCCCGGCAGGTCAAAATCGATCGGGCCATCGGCCAGCACCAGTGCCGGCAGCAGCAAAACCAGGATCAGTAACTTTTTCATCGGTGGTGTCCTTGACCGTTCAATCGGCGGCTTGCGAGTCGAAACGCAGGAAAGATTTTACCGAACGCTTCATCAAGCGTTCGGCATGGCCGTCGGCCTCCGCCAGTCCTTCGACCAGCGCCCTGTCCCAATGGCTTTCCACAGGCATATCCTGCAATTCGCCAACCGGGAGTACGAACGGCCCGCAACGATAAAGTTCAGCCAGGCTGAGCTCGTCGAGATCGCTGGACAACAACCAGTCACCATCATCATCGCGGTGGATGAAACCGGCATCGGCGAACCAGCCCAGGATACGCCGCAACTGCAGATCACTGGCCGCCGGTTCACGCCCGAGCAGGTCGGCAACCGACAAGGCTGCTCCCCGCCGCTGAACCTGCCAGAAATGCCCCATCAAGCGCAGGGCCAGCAGCAACTCCTGGCGCGGCGACCATTTCCAGTCGCTGAAACGATAGTTGAACGTGGTCAGCGCGGCCGACAGACTGGCACCCAGCAGAATTACCACCCAGGAAAGGTAGAGCCAGATCAGGAACAGCGGGATGGTGGCCAGTGCGCCGTAGAGTCGCTCGTAGGTCGGAAAGTTGGTCACGTACCAGACGAATCCACGCTTGGCCAGTTCGAACAGAATGGCCGAAACCAGGGCGCCGGCCAGGGCATGATGCCAGCGCACCCGCCGATTCGGCACGATCAGAAACAGCAGAGCAAATCCCATCAGGGTCACGAAAAACGGCGTGAGCTGAAGGATCAGGCCCTGCAGCGCCCCGCGCACGGCTTCCGGCGCCAGCAGCGGCCAGGCCGCCAGGTAGGAGGTCAGTACCAGGCTGGCGCCCATCAGCAGCGGGCCCAGGGTCAGCACAGCCCAGTAGGTAACCAGGCGACTGGCCGGGCGCCGCTCGGACTGGACTCGCCAGATTCGGTTCAGGCTTTTCTCGATGGTCGCCATCAGCAGGATGGCGGTGGCGATCAGCAACACCGTGCCGGCCCCGGTCAGACCGGCCGTGTTGTCGATAAAGGTATTGAGATGCTCGCGCACGGCATCACCGGCTGCAGGCACGAAGTTTGCGAAAATATAAGCTTCGATGTCATCTGCCCAGCGATCAAAGACCGGGAATGCCGAGATCACCCCAAGCATCACGGCCAGCAATGGCACCAGTGCAAGCAGAGTGGTATAACTCAGGGCGCCGGCCGCCTCGAAGCTGCGGTCGTCCCGAAAGTGGTTGATCAAATGGCGGCCAAAACTCTTCAGCCAGCGGATATCGGTCAGCGCCTGCAGCGGGCCGGGAATTCCGCGCGAGAACGCAGCGGGACGGGGGGCCTCCCTGGTCTGGACAGCATCATCGGACGCTTTCAAATTGACGGATTCATTCATGACGATCAAGCTATATCACAATCCACGTTGTTCCAAGAGCCGCCAGACCCTGGCGCTGCTGCAGCACCACGGCCATGAGCCGGAAATCATCGAGTATCTCAAGACGCCGCCGGATGCAGACGATCTCAAGCGTATCATCGCCTGTCTTGGACTGCCGGCGCATGACTTGATTCGCCCCGGTGAGAATGCCTACAAGACCCTGGGCCTGTCACCCGACGCAAACGAACAGCGCTTGATCGAGGCCATGGTGACCGAACCGACGCTGATCCAGCGGCCGATCGTGATCAACGGCGATCAGGCCCGAATCGGTCGTCCGCCCGAAACCGTTCTGGAGATTCTTTGATGACCGAGATTCTGATCATTGTTCATTCCGTTCATGGCAATACCCTGGCCATGGGGCGAGAGGTCGCTCGCGGCGTTGAACAAGTCGAGGGCTGCCAGGCCCGGCTGCGCTCGGTTGCACCACTGACCTCGGCCATCGATCCGGAACAAAGGCCGCTGCCCGACGACGGACCATCCCTGGCCTCCAACCGGGACCTGGCCGAGTGCGATGGCCTGATCCTGGGCAGCCCCACCCGCTTCGGCAACATGGCTGCCGCGGTCAAGTATTTTCTCGACGGGACCGGCAGCGAATGGGCCTCGGGCGCGCTGGCCGGCAAGCCGGCCGGCGTATTCACCTCGACAGCCACCCTCCACGGCGGCCAGGAAGCCACCTTGCTGAGCATGATGATTCCACTTTTGCACCATGGCATGCTCCTGGTCGGTCTGCCCTACACCGAACCCCGCCTGACTCGCACCCGCAGCGGCGGCACACCGTACGGCCCCAGCCACCTGGCCGGGCAGGACAGCGACCGCCCGCTGGACGACGACGAACGTCACCTGTGCCGCGCCCTGGGTAGCCGGGTCGCCACCATTGCCAAGCGCCTGGGGATGACTCAATGATCCGGGTGAGCTGGTGTCGATGGAGCCTGCTGGCTGTTCTCATTCTGCAGCCGATCTGGTTCGGGCTGATGCATCCATCGGCCCATTTTCCGCTGCCGCTGGTACTGGGCGTGACCATGCTGCCCTTGCTGGCGCCGCTGTACGGCGTCTGGCGGCTGGGAGCACGTGCGCTGGTCATCGCCGGCATCGTGCTGATGTTCCACTTTTCCTACGCGGTGATGGAGGCCTACGCCAACCCGCTGGTGCGACCGATCGCGCTGATCCAGATCGCACTGGTGATCATCTACTTCACGGGTCTGGCGATGATTCGCCGGAAACCGAAGAGCGCCGACTGATCGCCATCAGTTCGTCGAGCAATTCTCGTCCGTGATCCAGTTCCGGCGAGACCTGTCCTGATTCACGCAGATCCGTCGGCAGGTCCAGCCAGGCCTGGCGCAGGCGCTCCAGGCGTTCGCGACCAATGCCGGGCACCTGCAGCATGGGTTGTCCGGCATCTCGCAGGTGCCGTATCCGGTCGCGGTTGATCATTCCGGCTTCGCCGTTGACCAGGCTGCGAACCTCGTCATCGTGGCGCAGCACGCGCGGGTAGTGCAACTCGAGCAGCCGTCTGAGCAAGGCGCCATATTCGACAATTTCGGCCATGGCCAGGCTGACCGGATCGGTGGCGCTGGGCAGGATAGGATTGAGCAGTCGGCCGGCCAGCTGCCGTTCACGTCGACTGGCCAGGCTGGACAGCTCGGCTTCAACAGTCAGGGCCAGCTCTATGCCCTCTTGCTGCTCCAGGACCTCGACGCGATCACCGGTCAAAAACCAGTCCCGCCACTCGGCACCTCGATCCCAGTTGGCAATCAGCTGGGCCTCGGCCGTAGTCGGCAGACTGACGAAGTAGGTCAGGCGATTGGGCACCAGCGGCGGACGCCCTGGCGGCAACTCACTGGCAATCGGGTCTCCGGCCAGGCCATGCGGGCACGACAGATCCAGCAGGGCCGGATCGGCCGCGGCGAAAAGGTAGTGCCGGCCTTCGCTGGCCACCAGCCGCTGCCGAAAGATCACGTCGGCCTCGTCGTCACGAACAAAACTGCCGATCAGCTCAAACGAGAGATGTCCGTGGTAGTTGACTACGCGCTCATCGCCGGCTCGGGCCGGACGAGTTTCCCGCTGCACCCAGCCGACGTTGCCGTAGCAAAGCTGCAGACTGCCCATCGCCAGCTGATCGGCCAGCAAGTAAGCATTCGGAAAACGGCTCAGCAACGCCCTGCTGACCGGCAGCTCGGCGCGGGCACCGCAGGTTTCGAGCTCGGGACAGGGCCGGACCAGCAAGCCCTCCGGGCGATAGGCCGTGACCTGGTCGGCAGGGCGATCAAGATCCAGGTCCGCGCCGGGCCGGGTCACATCCGCATGGAACTGATCCTGGGCCTCCTGCAACACGGTCGCCAGCACACCATGGGCGCGCTCAAGATGATCAAGCAGTCGCAGAATGGGATCGCGACGCTGGCCACCCATCCCGGTCAGGCAGTCAATCCAGCTCGAGCGGCTTTCGAGGCTGTCGTCGAGCACGTCAACAATGGCCTCGGTTGCATCTCGCCAGCGCGTGGTGTCAAAGAAGATCGGGCGCTGGGGCACCCAGTGGGCCAGGTACTGGGCAAGAATCGACCACTCCAGCGCGTTGAGCCATTGCGGCACACCGCAGCCGCTTTGCAGGCGCCAGTCCAGGTGACCATCCAGATAGGCGGCACGCTGCCAGCTGACCAGTCCGGTTTCCCGGCGCAGAAATTCCGGCGCAAACGGACCACTGCCGCCGACCAGTTCTTCGTGATCGATCTCGGAGACCATCATCGTGGTCAGTCGTTGCAGGCAGATATCGAACACCTCGCGCGGCACCGGACCCACCAGAGCCGGGTCTGGATTGCAATCCGCGATAACCTGGCGAACATCCTCGCGAACCGGCTGGTCGAGGTAAAAGCCGATATCGGAAGCAAACAGCACCAGCCGTGCATAGGCATCCGAAAGCTCGGCAACGGCAGCCGTGCGGTCGGGACCGACGACCGCCAGGTAACCGGCCGCATCCTGCATCTGGGCCAGGACAACCGGCAGATCAATGTCCAGGCGCCGCAGCTGGCCCAGGCCGGTGTCGGTCCACTCCACCAGGTCATCCTGGTACTCGGCAGCCAGCGGAACCGACTCATCGGCCGCGGCCAGCCGCACCAGGCCGTCGAAATACAGCCAGACCGCCGCCAGCTCACGCCCAAGGTCGCGCATCAGGCGGGCCTCTGCCAGCCAAAGCCGGGCCAGGCGCTGCTGGTATGCACCGTCGTCGTCGGCCACCTCGGCCAGGCGCCGGACCCGATCGGCCTGGGCTCGGGCGTGAACGAGCAAGGCTTCGCCATCAGACGGATCCAAACCCTCGCGCAACGGCAGCCAGAAATCATTGATTGCCGGCACTTCCAGGCTCTCGTCCTCATCCTCGGGTTCCGGAAGCGCTGCCAGGCGATCAGCCAGGTCCTGCCAGATCGCTTCGGCTTCAATGGCGGCAAGCCAGTGCAGTCGCGCCAGGCGTCCGGCCTGGTGGTCATCCCCAAGCAGCCCCGAAGCCCGTGCAAGGTTCCGGGAAGCCAATGCCGGTCGCTCATGCGCCTGGTGGCGCTCGCGCGCATGCACCAGCCAACCCAGGATGCCATCAGATGGCGGTGCCCAGTCCGGCGGCACGCGCGCAGCGGCCCGCTCCAGGGCCAGCATGCGAGTGTCCACGGCCGAACGCCACTGCGCAGGATCGACTTCGCCACTGTCCAGCCACAAGCCCAGGGCCAGCGTGCGCCGGCGCGCCTCAGTGGCCGTCTCGGGGTGCCAGTGCAAGGCCAGAAGGTCCGAACCCATGGCGCGAGCGTGGCCCGGAACGCTGGACCAGAGCAGGGCCAGTGCCAGCAGCAGACCGGTGAGTGTTAGCGCTTTCATGGCCGCTATACTACCTTCCAATTCGACCGGCGCGCATCAGCATGAAGAAACTCAATATCCTGACCACCGGCGGGACGATCGACAAGATCTACTACGACGACAAATCCGACTACCAGATCGGTGAGCCGGAAATCGGGCGCATCCTGCGTGCCATGAACGTGGCTTTCGAGTGGGAAATCCGCGCCCTGCTGCGCAAGGATTCACTGCATCTGAACGACTCCGACCGTTCCCTGATCTGCCAGGCCATCTTCGCCAGCGACGACAGCCACTTCCTGATCACCCACGGCACCGACACCATGGTCGAAACCGCCGCCGCCCTCGGTGACGTCGGCGAGCGCGTCATCGTCATGACCGGCGCCCTCAACCCGGCCCGCTTCATCGACTCCGACGCCGTGTTCAACATCGGCTGCGCCGTCGGCGCCGTTCAGTGTCTGCCGCCCGGCACCTGGATCGCCATGAACGGCCGCATCTGGGACCCGACAAAAGTGCGCAAGAACCGCGCGGAAAACCGCTTTGAGGCAGCTGGGTAGAAACCGATCAGCCAGCCCGGCACTCTTCACTTCCCGGCCACGGATGGGCCGTCGAGCAGCACGGCTTCCAGGCGAGCGAGGCGGTCTTTCAGCTCGCTGGTTTCGGCTTGCTGCGCTGACATCTCGTCAACCCGGGCGCGCAGGGCGGCCAGTTCGCCGCTCAGCCGCTGGTTGGTGGCACGCTCGCTCTCGAGCTCGGCATGCAGGCCCTGTATGGCCGCCAGGGAAATGCCGGCCAGGTTGACTGCGTTGACGCGGAGTTCGTTTTCACCCAGACCGAACAAGGGGAAAAAGTCCTGGGCCATCGGCCCCATGTGGCGGATGGATTCATCCTGCGACCGGTAGCTGTACTCGGCGATCGGCAGCGCCAGCACGCTTTGCAGCACCTGTCCAGGGGCCGGGTATTCAATCGCCATCTTGGCATTGCGGTCGCTCACCGAGCCCCAGGCGCTGCCGCCCGGGGCGAGAAAAACACCGGAGGTCGGATCACCGTCGCTGTTGACGTTGGTCACCAGGCGCACGCCTCCAGCCGCGCGAACCGCGAACTCGTTGTTGGTCTCGGAAGTAAACAGCCGGTTCGACGGCAACAGCCCGCTGTTGTCCGACCACACGAAGCTGTGATTGTGGTTCGAACGCGCCCAGCGACCGGCCGCAAAACTGCCCTCGCCGGTGGCCTGGTTGTCACGCCCACCAGGGATTGTCGCGCCGCGACCGGAGGCGACGTTCATGTGGCCACCGCCCACGCTGGCGTAGTCGCC
>RECK01000377.1 GCA_007694055.1 Wenzhouxiangella sp. | reverse complement strand
ATTTCTCGTCAACCCTCGGCCCTGAGGGGCCAACCGTTGAAGGTCGCCAAGTGCCTTTTTGGTCGGTGATTCTTGATCATGTCAGGTCCGCGCATCTTGCACTGCCCGGCTATATGGTTTTGGGCTGGGATGTGGCTGTTACCCCTGAAGGGCCGCTAATTCTTGAGGCGAACGGCAATTTCGGTACGGTTGGGTCACAAAAACCGGGCGCCAGGCCACTAATTGACGACGAATTCCTCAAAGTTTTCGCGACTTGGGCGTACCCATCGGCACCAAAGCTAAACGCGCTTGCAAATCCGGCCGAGTAATTGAATGAATACTTTAAGCTTAATCGGCCGCACGGCCCCCCTGTTCGCCCACGACATCACTCGCCACGAGGCCGAGCTGTCGGAAAGGGTCGCCGCCAGCCGCTTCCTGGTCATCGGCGGCGCCGGCTCCATCGGCCAGGCGGTCGCCCGCGAGATTTTCAAGCGCAATCCGCGCGTGCTGCACGTGGTCGATATTTCCGAGAACAACATGGTCGAGCTGGTGCGCGATATCCGCTCCACCCTGGGCTATATCGACGGCGATTTCCGCACTTTCGCCATCGACTGCGGCGGGCGCGAGTTTGCTGCCCTGATGGCCGCCCACGCCGGCTATGACTACGTGCTCAACCTGTCGGCCTTGAAGCACGTGCGCTCGGAAAAAGACCCCTTCACCCTGATGCGCATGATCGAGGTCAATATCCTCAACACCATCGCCACCATCGCCCAGGCCCGGGACAAGGGCGCGAGGAAATACTTCTGCGTATCGACCGACAAGGCCGCCAACCCGGTCAACATGATGGGCGCGAGCAAGCGCATCATGGAGATGTTCCTGATGCGCGAAAGCGCGTCCTTGCCGATTTCGACCGCGCGCTTTGCCAACGTGGCCTTTTCCGACGGCTCGCTGTTGCACGGATTCAACCAGCGCTTTGCCAAACGCCAGCCGATCTCGGCGCCGAACGATGTCCGCCGCTATTTCGTCACCCCGCAGGAATCCGGCGAGCTGTGCCTGTCGTCCTGCCTGCTGGGTGAGAACCGCGACATCTTCTTCCCCAAGCTCTCCGAGGCCCTGCACCTGACCCGGTTTTCCGACATCGCCGTGCGCTACCTGGAGAACCTGGGTTTCCAGCCGCACGAGTGCGAAAGTGAGGACGAGGCCCGGGGCCGGGCAGGGGAGTTGATCGCACAGAAAAAATGGCCGGTGTACTTTTTTGCCAGCGACACCACCGGCGAGAAGGATTTCGAGGAGTTTTTCATCGAAGGCCAGGATCTGGACCTGGAGCGTTTTGAAACCATGGGTGTGATCCGCAACCCGGCCGAGTATGATACCGCCTTGCTCGAACACTTCCTGGCCGAGATCGAGCGCATCCGCGCCCGGCCGACCTGGGACAAGCCCGAGCTGGTGGCGCTGTTCAACCGGATGATCCCGGAGTTTCAGCACTTCGAAACCGGGAAGTACCTGGACGGCAGGATGTAGACTGGCGGTTTTGGCCCAAGCAACTTGAAATTCCTTCTCCACATCGGCAGCCCCAAGGCGGGCAGCTCGTTCCTGCAGACCCTGTGCGCGCGTTCGCGGGCGCAGCTGGTTGCCGGCGGTATCCATTTCCCGGTGGGCACACCGCACGACGAGGAATCCATGCTCGGTGGCCGGATTTCGGCCGGCAACGCCCTGCATCTGGCCCGCTTCGTTCGAGAGGGCCGGTGGGCAAAAGCCGAGCAGTGGCTGCAGCGCGCAGCGGAAGCGGCCCAGGCGCAAGACTGCGACCGCATCCTGCTCTCCAGCGAGTGGCTGCTGGGTGCTTTGGCTCACGATGAGCGGCTGGTGGAACTGACCCGGCGCCTGGGCGCGATGGGTAATCACACGGTCGAGCTGCTGCTGGTCCTGCGCGATCCGGTCGGGCAGTTCATATCTTTATACAAGCACCGGGCCAAGTCGGGCACGGTCGGCAGCATCGATGCCTGGGCGCAGACGGGTTACGACCTGCCAAAGCGCCTGTCCGGCATCCGTGGGCAGATCGACGTCAGCGGAGCAGAACTGGTCGTGCGCGCCTACGGCAAGGAAAGCGGGGCCCTGGAGCGATTGTTTTTCGAGGACTGGCTGGGCATGGCGGTGCCGGCCGGGACGGACAATCTGCTGGTCAACCCTTCGCTGAGCCTGTCGGAACTGGTCCTGCTGCGCAAGCTGCGCGCCCGGCATCCGGGGCTGGTGCCTTATTTGTACGAGCGATTGCTGGCCGTCGACCCGGCCATGAAGCTGGAAGGCCAGGCCATGCAGGACCACGCCCGGAAGGTGGCAACCCACGCCGTGGCGGGATATGCTAGGGAGTGGCAGCAGTGGAACGAGCGGCTGCCGCAGCCTGAGCGTTTTGCGATCCCGGAATCTGGAGAGAAGCCAGGTTCTGAGCCAGAGCAGCTGGAGCTCTCGGCGGCCCAGCTGGGGGTGCTGATGGAGCTGCTTGCCGATGCCGTGCGGCCCGGGTTCGGGCTGCAGGTGTTCTGGAGCTGGCGCTTGCGGCCGCTGCTGGGCCGGATCAAGCGCGTGGTTTTGCCGTGGCACAACAGGCGCTAGGATTTTTGAGAGTTTCATGGGGGAAGCAACCATTCCAGGTGTTCCGATGCCGCTACCGGTGACCGTGTCCGAGTCGCAGCTGGCCGAAGCGGCCGCGCGGCCGTTGCCGGAAATCGGCACAACGGCGCGGGTTCTGCTTGCCTGTGCCCGCGAAACCCTGTCGGCCGACCAGGCCGAGCACATCCGGGCCCTGTGCGCGCAGGTTCAGGACTGGGAACGATTCATTCAGCAGGCCGAGTTCCGGATGATCGTGCCGCTGGTGCATCGCCACTTGCGTGCCTTGCCGGACGGCAGCGTGCCGGCCGATGTCCTGGACCAGCTCAAGGCGCGGACCCGGCGCGCCGCCATGCAAAACCTGGCCATGATCGCGGTCCATCATCGCCTGGTCCGGGACGTGCTCGAGCCGCTGGGCGTGCCCTACCTGTTCTTCAAGGGTCCCAGCCTGGCCTACCGCTATTACCGTGATCCGGGGCTCCGGCAGTTCCGCGACATTGACCTGCTCATCCCGCGCCAATTCATGGTCAAGGTAGGCCAGCGCGTGCGCGAGGTCGGTTTTCGCAGCCACAAGCACCCCGCCTGGAGCACCGACGACGGCCTGCGCTTCCTGCAGCGCTTCGTCGGCATGATGGACTGGGTTTCACCCGAAGGCGTTCTGGTTGAAATGCCCAGTTCGCTGGACGGCGACTGGGACCGCCTGCCCACCGACGAGATGATCGCCCAGGCCGAATCGGTCGACATCGGCGGCCTGAGAGTGCCGGTTCCGCCGGATGCCGATTTCCTGTGCTACCTGTGCAAGCATCACAGCCGCCACCACTGGGCGCGACTGCACTGGATTGCCGACCTGAACGCCATTCTTGCCCATCCCGAGTTCGATCTGGACGCAGTCCGGCAGCGCGCCAGGCAGCGCGGCTTCGAGCGCACCGTCGAGGCGGCCCTGGCCCTGCAGCGTGCCGCCGCCGCGCCCGAGCCGTGGCGGGCCAATTTCAGCGATCCATTCGCCCACGAGCTGTTCCGCCACTGCCTGCTCAATCTGGAAGGCGACTTCGAACAGGAGCTGGCCCTGCGCGAGTCGTTCCCGGCCACGAGCATCGACATCGATGTCTCGCGCCGCCGCCGCCGCCACCGCTTGACCCGCAATCTCCATCGCTTTAAACCGCGCAGCGAGGACTTCATCCAGCGGCCCCTGCCGGCACGCTGGCACTCCCTGTATTACATCCTGCGGCCGTTCCTGTTCATGAGCCGCCGGCCGGACGTTTCGGTGGGGCCGGATTGATGGTGCGCAACGCCACGGCAAAGGTGCTGGAGCCACTGCAGACCATCCGCCGGGTGTTGCCCATTTTGTGGGCCAGTGCGCGGGGGTGGGCGATTGTCACCAGTGCACTGCTTTTGCTGGAGATTTTCTTCGGCCTGGCGGTGCTTTTTCTGATCAAGCGCCTGATCGACGATCTGACCGCCAACCTGGCCGGCAATGGCCTGGATGCAGGCCTGGAGGCGGTGATGGTCTCGGTGGCCCTGACCGGTGGGGCAACGCTGGCGCTGCTGATTACGCGCGCGCTGAGCGGGCTCGCGCGCGAGGCCCAGGGCATGCGGGTGGCCGACTACGTCGACCGCATGATCCATACCCGGGCGATCGCGGCCGATCTGGCCTTTTACGAAAGCCCGCTGTACTTCGATACCCTGCAGCGCGCCCGCCAGGCCGGCAACCAGCGCCCGGCCCAGGTCATCTCCAACCTGCTGATGATGGGCAAGAACCTCGTCATGCTGGCCGGCGTGGTGGTCTTGCTGGTCAGCATCAGCTGGACCCTGCTGCCGGTGCTGCTGATTGCCATCGTGCCGGCGCTGCTGGTACGGCTGCATTTCACCCGTATTTTCTACGAGTGGCGAAAGCGCCGCACCCAGCTTGAGCGCAGGGCGGGCTATTTCGACTGGTTGCTGACCTCGGATCTGCATGCCAAGGAACTGCGGCTCAACCAGCTCGGCGCCGTTTTCCGCGACCTGTATTCAGACATTCGCTCGACCATTCGCGGCGAGCAGTTCGATATCAACCGTCGTCGGGCGCTGGTGGAGACGATCGTCGGCAGCATTGCCACGGTGGTTTTTTTCAGCGCCCTGGCCTACCTGGCCTTCCAAACTGCCGAAGGCCGGACCACGGTTGGCGATCTTGTCCTGTTCCTGCTGATCCTGCAGC
>RECK01000191.1 GCA_007694055.1 Wenzhouxiangella sp. | reverse complement strand
TAGACCCCTTTTTTGCTTTTCTGATGCTTGATCCATCTGGCTGAGACACGACGCTAATCAGGTTACCTTTTACCTTTCACCTTTCACCTCAAATCGCAAAAACTGACACCTCAACTCCACTTCCGGGCGGGGAGCGGCCAGGGTGGCGATCAGGCCGGCTGGCGTTTCCGGTAGCAGCAGGCTCCACTGTTCGGGGGCCGGCCAGTCAAGCGGCAACTTGTCGATACGGGCGGGTTCCCAGGCCAGCTCGATTTCGGCCAGGGCGCCGGCGATGCCGGTACCGGCGGCCTTGACCAGGGCTTCGCGCGCTGTCCACTGCTGCAGAAAGGCAGGCGAGCGTGCCGCTGCCTCCAGCCCGCACAGCCATTCGGCCTCGGCGGCGGGAAAGTAACGCTTGGCGAGATCGCCCGGGCGTTTCAGTTCGCGCACGGTCTCTATATCGACGCCAAGCTCAAGGTCGCGGGCAACGGCAATGGCCAGCCAGCCAGCGCTATGGGAAAGATTGAAACACAGGCCGGACGCGGCCAGCTGCGGGGCGAGAACCGGCTTGCCCTTGTCCTGGCGTGCGATGATCACATCCTTGCCCGGCCGGCCCAGGTAGCTGCCCAGCAGCAGACGCAGCACGAACTGCTGCTGGATACGTCGTTTCAGGACCCGCTCGCGCCGGGTCAGACCGGAAGGACCCGCCTCCAGGGGCAGCTCATCCAGGTCGGTCAACCAGAAATCGATGACACCGACCGGCGGCAAGGGGCGTCGACGCAAGGGCAGGCTTACCGCTTGCCAGCCCATCACGCTGCACCGCCGAACGCGCTGATGCCGGCCACACCCCAGGCCCCGTGTTCGCGGGCAACACCCAGGTCGTCCGGCTTGATCCCGCCCAGGGCCAGCACCGGCAAGCCCGAGTGCTGGCACAGCCGGGCGAAGCCGTCCCAGCCCAGCGGCCTGGCCTGCGCATGGCTGGACGTTTCCCGCACCGGCGACAGGCAGACAAAATCAGCACCCAGCGCGGCAGCCTGGTCCAGCGATTCGCGGTCATGACAGGACGCGGCCAGCAGCAGGTGGTCAGGAACCGGACGGCCCTTGAGCCTGATCAGTTCGTCGTGGCGCAGGTGCAGGCCATCGGCACCGGCAGCCAGCGCCATCTCGGAAGGGCCGTTCAGCAGCCAACGGGCCCCGCGGGTCCGGGCCATTTCACCCAGGCGCGGGGCCAGGCCGGCCAGTACTTTCGCAGACAGGCTGTGGGCGCGCAGCTGAAGCAAACGGAAACCTGCATCCAGCATCGTCTGCCAGGCTGCAACCAGGCCGTCAACCCCACCGACGCGGGCCGGATCCGGCGTAATGGCGTAGCGCGCATCCAGCCCCAGGGTGCGGACGATGGGCCGGTCGGCAGCAGGCATCGGCAACTCGCTCATGTCGGCCACGGCCACCCATCGCAAGGGTTGACCCTCGCAGCCCTGCGGCTGGCCTTGCCAGCCCTGGACTTCCCGCAACAGCAGGCGCACGGTTTTCTCGGGGTAATGGTGAGTGAGACTCAGCAGCGGCCGGGAATCATCAATCGTGATGCCCAGCTCTTCGGTCAGTTCGCGCGCCAGCGCCTCGTGCGGGGATTCCCCGGTTTCGCACTTTCCACCGGGAAACTCCCAGGTCCCGGCCAGATGCTTCCCGGGCAGCCGCTGAGCCAGCAAGATCCGCCCCGCCTCATCACGCAAGACCCCGGCCACCACAGCAATCATCAATCAGCCAACGCCCGCAAAGCCGACGAGCCCGTTACCGGACGCGCGGTAGTGAAAAGAACCGAAAAAGCATCGCGCAGAGGCGCAAAGATGCAGAGACCGCAGAGGAAAAAGATATTTTCTCTGCGCAACCTGTGCCTCCGCTTCTCGGCCTGAGGCCATTCGATTTTGGGGTCAGGCCAGAAAGTGAAGCTCGTTCGATGAGAGCCACCCCTAACCCTGAACCCTGAACCCTGAACCCTGAACCCTGTCCGTCAAGCCAACTTGCCATGACACTGCTTGTATTTCTTGCCGGAACCGCACGGACAGGGCTCGTTGCGGCCGATCTTGCGGCCTTCGCGAACAAAGGTTTCGGGCGTTTCCGCGCCACCGCCGCCCGAGCCTGCCGCCGCTGGCGGAGCCCCGGTGGCCGACTGCGCTTCGGCGTGCTGGAACTGCATGGGACGCGCCTGGCGCTGTCGCCGCTCGACCTCGCTGACCTCGTCTTCGCTGCGAATCTGGACCAGCGACAACACCTTCATGACCTCATGCTTCATCGACTCGAGCATGGCGGTGAACATGTCGAAGCCCTCGCGCTTGAACTCCTGCTGCGGCTTCTTCTGCGCGAAACTGCGCAGGTTGATGCCGCGGCGCAGGTAATCCATGCTGGCCAGGTGTTCCTTCCACTGCTTGTCGAGAATGCTCAGCATCAGGGTCTTTTCGACGTGGCGCATGACCTCGGGGCCGGTCTGCTCTTCCTTGGCCTGGTAATGCGCTTCGACCTTTTCCATGATGCGCTGGCGCAGCCCGGTCTCCTCGAGATCCTCGTCCTCGTCCAGCCACTGGCGCACGGGCACGTGGATGCCAAAGTCACCCTCCAGCGCTTTCTCCAGCCCTTCCGGGTCCCACATGTCGTCGATGGACTCGGGCGGGATGAACTGGCTGATGAGCTTGTCGAAAACCTCGAAGCGGATCGCCTCGATGGTGTCCTGGATTTCCTCGGCCTCCATCAACTCGTTGCGCTGGGCGTAGATCACCCGGCGCTGATCGTTGGCCACGTCGTCGAAGTCCAGCAAGTGCTTGCGCAGATCGAAGTTGTGCGCCTCGACCTTGCGCTGGGCGTTTTCGATCGCCTTGTTGACCCAGGGGTGTTCGATGGCTTCGCCATCCCGCATCCCCAGCTTCTGCATCATGGCACCCATGCGGTCGTTGGCGAAGATCCGCATCAGGTTGTCTTCCAGGGACAGGTAGAACCGGCTTGATCCCGGATCACCCTGGCGACCCGAACGACCGCGCAACTGGTTGTCGATACGCCGCGATTCATGGCGCTCGGTGCCGATGATATGCAGGCCACCGGCTTCCTTGACGATCTTCTGGCGCTGTTCCCAGTCCTTCTTTAGCTCGGTGCGCTTGTGCTCAGGGGCATCCGGGCCCAGCGCGGTCAGCTCGGACTCCAGGTTGCCGCCCAGAACGATATCGGTGCCTCGGCCGGCCATGTTGGTGGCGATGGTTACCGCGCCCGGGCGCCCGGCCTGGGCAACGATCTGGGCCTCACGTTCATGCTGCTTGGCATTGAGCACTTCGTGCGAGATGCCCGATTTCTTCAATTTTTTCGCCAGCAGTTCCGAGGTCTCGATCGAGGTCGTGCCAACCAGCACCGGCTGCTGCTCGGACACGCGCTGCTTGATGTCTTCAACAATGGCGTCATACTTCTCGGCCTGGGTCAGGAACACCAGGTCGGCACGATCATCGCGAACCATCGGCTTGTGAGTCGGGATAACCACCACTTCCAGGCCGTAAATAGTCTGGAACTCGTAAGCCTCGGTATCGGCGGTACCGGTCATGCCGGCCAGCTTGTCGTAAAGGCGGAAGTAATTCTGGAAGGTAATCGAGGCCAGGGTCTGGTTCTCGCGCTGGATAGGCACACCCTCCTTGGCTTCCACTGCCTGGTGCAGGCCCTCGGACCAGCGCCGCCCCGGCAGGGTGCGGCCGGTGAACTCATCGACAATGACCACCTCGCCGTCGCGGACGATATAGTCCACGTCCTTGGAAAACAGGTGGTGGGCGCGCAAACTCGCGTTCAGGGTATGCATCAACGCCAGGTTGTTGGCGTTGTAGAGACTGTCATCGGGTTCGAGCATGCCGGCCTTGACCAGCAAACCCTCGATCTTGGCCATGCCGTCCTCGGTCAGGTAGACCTGCTTGGTCTTTTCATCCACGCTGAAATCACCCGGACCATCCTCTTCCTGCTGGCGCTCCAGGTGCGGCACGATCTTGTTCATGCGCACATAGATATCCGGACCCTCGTCGGCCGGGCCGGAAATGATCAGCGGGGTACGCGCCTCGTCGATCAGGATGGAATCGACCTCATCGACAATGGCGAAGGTCTGGGAGCGCTGGGAACGCTGCTCCAGGGTAAACGCCATGTTGTCGCGCAGATAGTCGAAACCGAACTCGTTGTTGGTGCCGTAGGTGACATCGGCAGCGTAAGCTGCGCGCTTGGCATCCGGGCTCATACCCGGGACGGAGACACCCACGCTCAGGCCCAGGGCATCGTAGACCGGCTTCATCCATTCCGCATCGCGCCGGGCCAGGTAGTCGTTGACCGTGACCACATGCACACCCTTGTCGGCAATGGCATTGAGGTAAACGGCCAGGGTCGCCATCAGGGTCTTGCCTTCACCAGTCTTCATTTCGGCGATCTTGCCCTGGTGCAAGACCATGCCACCGATCAACTGCACATCGTAGTGACGCAGCCCCAGGGTCCGCACCGCGGCCTCGCGGGCGGCAGCGAAAGCCTCCGGCAGCAGCTCGTCCAGCGAGGCACCATCACGATGACGCTGGCGCAACTCCTCGGTCTTGTTCCTGAGCGCCTCGTCGGAGAGCTCCTTGAACGTCGGCTCGAGCGCATTGATCGCTTCGACGTCTTTTTCCAGACGTTTGATCAGGCGCTCGTTGCGGCTGCCCACGAGTTTGGTGATGAGGGTTTTGAGCATGATGTGTCAGGGCGATGAGCTTGAAAGATTCAATTGGGGGCAACCCCGCAGGGTCGCAAGCGGTCAGCCTGCCATTGTAGCGGAAGCGGGCCCGCCGGGTGTGCCCCCGGCAACACTGACCGCGGCCCGGCAGCAGCGGCCGGGCGCACTGACTTCCGGCAGCTTCAGATCGCCTGAGCCGGCTGGACGTAGGAGATTGGCGCCCGGTCGTTGTCTTCGTAGGTCACTTCTTCCCAGGCGGTTTCGTCGGCCAGCAGCGCACGCAGCAGCTGGTTATTGAGCTCATGGCCTGATTTGAAGCCGACGAAGGCGCCAATGGGGTTGCGCCCCAGCAGGTAGAGATCGCCGATGGCATCGAGGACCTTGTGCTTGACGAACTCATCCTCGTAGCGCAGGCCGTTTTCGTTGAGGATGCGGTAGTCGTCGAGGACCACGGCATTGTCCAGGCTGCCGCCCAGAACCAGGTTGCGCTGGCGCAGGTACTCGATATCGCGCATGAATCCGAAAGTCCGCGCGCGCGCTACCTCTTTCAGATACGAGGTGGTGGAGAAATCCAGGTCGGCGGTGCAGCTGTGACTGCGGATCACCGGATGATCGAAATCAATGGTGAAGTTGACCTTGAAGCCTTCAAAGGGCTCGAAGCGAACCCATTTGTCGTCGTCACGAACCTCGACGGTCTTGAGCACGCGAATGAAACGCTTGGCCGCCGACTGCTCGGCGATGCCGGCCGACTGGACCAGGAACACGAAGGGACCGGAACTGCCGTCCATGATCGGCACCTCGGAGGCGCTGAGATCGACGTAGAGATTGTCTATACCCAGGCCGGCCAGGGCCGACATCAGGTGCTCGATGGTGGCGATGCGCACGCCGTCGCGAACCAGCGTGGTCGACAAGGCGGTATCACCGACCTGGTGGGGTTCTGCCGCTATCTCGACCACCGGATCGAGGTCGACACGACGAAAAACGATCCCGGTATTCACCGGTGCCGGACGGAGGGTCATCAGTACCTTTTCCCCGGTATGCATGCCAACGCCAGTGGCACGAATGACGTTCTTCAGAGTTCTTTGCTTGATCAATGGCTTGAGACCCTTTGGCTGGTGTAACGCAGATGAAACGCGCGCTAGCGTAGCACAAACCGGGTGGCAAAAAAGCAAAAAGTTGTTGTTTTGGCAACACCTGTTGCTTTCAGGCAACACCACGCGTCATCATCATTTCACCGACTCAAGCTAGCGAGCCGACCTGGACCATCATAATGACTGACCGCGCCGATGGCGAGTCCGGCGCGGTCAGCGGTACGTTCAGGCAGTCGAAACTGCCCGATCGGGGGCTATCAAACCCCATCATGCCTGTTTGATCCACCTGCCCTGCGACAGGGAATCAGCGATCAGTCGGCCTGGTTGCGCAAGAAGGCGGGAATATCCAGGTAGTCCAGCTCCTTCTGCTCTCCGTAAATCTTGCCGCCATCACGCCTGTCCGAACGATCATCGTCCTCGGCCCGCTCGTCGATGGCTCGGAAAGACGAGCGGTTGTCGGTACCGGTGCGAACCACCTTCATCGGCCGCTTCTCGCGCCTGGGCACGTGATCACCGAGACCGGTCGCTACCACCGTGACCCGAATATCGTCGCTCATGTCGGGGTCAATCACCGTGCCGATAACCACCGTGGCATCATCGCTGGCCAGGTCGGCGATGGTACTGCCGACTTCCTCGAACTCCTTCATGGTCATGTTCATGCCGGCGGTGACGTTGACCAGGATGCCGCAGGCACCGTTGAGGTTGACGTCCTCCAGCAACGGCGAACCAATCGCTGCCTGGGCGGCCATCAGGGCACGATCCTCGCCCGAAGCGGTACCGGAACCCATCATGGCCATGCCCATCTCGCTCATCACCGTGCGCACGTCGGCAAAGTCGACGTTGATCAGACCCGGACGGGTGATCAGCTCGGCGATGCCCTGGACGGCGCCCGACAAGACCTGGTTGGCCGCCTTGAAAGCGTTGAGCAGCGAAATCTCGTTGCCCAGCACGCTCAGCAGCTTGGCGTTGGGGATGGTGATCAGTGAATCGACGTGGTGACTGAGTTCGTCGATGCCCTGCTGGGCCACGGCCATGCGGCGCTGACCCTCGAACGGAAACGGACGGGTCACTACCGCCACGGTCAGAATTCCCATTTCCTTGGCCGTCTGGGCAATCACCGGGGCAGCCCCGGTACCCGTACCACCACCCATGCCGGCGGTAATGAAGACCATGTCGGAACCGGACAGCATCTCGGCGATGCGCTCGCGATCCTCCAGCGCCGACTGGCGCCCGACCTCGGGGTTGGCCCCGGCGCCCAGACCCTTGGTGACACTGGAACCGATCTGCAGCACCGACTTGCCGGTGAAGTGCCTTAGCGCCTGCGAGTCGGTATTGACGCAGATGAACTCCACGCCCTCGATCGCCGTTTCAACCATCTGGTTGACGGCGTTGCCGCCGCCTCCGCCTATACCCACGACCTTGATGGTCGCACCCGGTGTGTAATTTTCTACCAATTCAAAAGGCATGATGTCGTACTCCTTTTAGCTCGCCATAAATCAATCAACAATGAATGAATCAAACAATCAACAGTCCTTGCAAAAGGGCTGGGGAGGCGGCGCGTCGTGCCTTCTTGGCGGACACGTGGCGCCGCTCCCCGGTACTGCCCAAAGCGAGGTTTTTCAACCAATCTAGAATTCTCCCTGGAACCAGTTCTTGACCCGTTCCCACCAACCCTCGCCACCGCGACCGAGTCCGTTGCGGCGGGTGCCATCGGCGCGGCTGCCATAAAGCAGCAAGCCAACACCGGTGGCATGGATCTGGTTACCGACCACTTCCGACAGGCCGCTGACGCCCTGGGGGGTACCCAGGCGCACCGGCATGTGCAGGATCTCTTCGGCCAGTTCGGTGACGCCTTCCATCTTCGCCCCGCCCCCGGTCAGCACCAGGCCGGCCGGAATCATGGACTCGAAGCCCGATTGCCGCAGCTGCTTGTGAACATGGTTGAACAGCTCGCGGTAGCGCGCCTCGACCACCTGGGCCAGGACCTGGCGCTCAAGCCGCCGCGGCTCGCGGTTGCCCACGCTGGGGACCTGGATGGTCTCGTCGCTGGAAACCATCTGTTCCAGCGCACAGGCGTACTTGATCTTGATTTCCTCGGCATGCACCGTGGGCGTGCGCAGGGCCACCGCGATGTCGTTGGTGACCAGGTCACCGGCAATCGGAATGCAGGTGGTGTGGCGAATCGCGCCCTCGGTGAACACGGCCACATCGGTGGTGCCGGCGCCGATGTCGACCAGGGCAATGCCCAGGTCACGCTCATCGTCGGACAGGACCGCGTAGCTTGAAGCCAGCTGCTGCAGAATGAGGTCATCGACCTGGAGGCCGCAGCGGGCCACGCACTTGCTCACGTTCTGGACCGCACTGACTGCCGCGGTCACCAGGTGCACGCGGGCTTCCAGGCGCACTCCCGACATGCCGACCGGCTGCCGGATACCGTCGGTGGAATCAACCACGTATTCCTGCGGCAGCACGTGCAGGATGCGCTGATCGGCCGGCACGGCCACCGCACGGGCCGATTCCAGCACCCGCTCGACATCGCCATCGACCACTTCCTTGTCGCGGATGGCAACCGCACCGTGCGAATTGAGCGAGCGAATATGGCTGCCGGCAATGCCGGCGAACACGGAATGTATCTCGCAGTCGGCCATCAGCTCGGCTTCCTCGACCGCGCGCTGGATGGACTGCTCGGTGGACTCGATGTCGACCACCACGCCGCGCTTGAGACCGCGCGAGGGATGGCTGCCGATGCCGATCACCTCGACCTGGCCGTCCGGCTGAATTTCACCGACGATGGCCACGATCTTGCTGGTACCGATATCCAGACCGACGACCAGCGACTTGTCACTGCGCTTAGCCATGGGCATCATCCTCGACAGGCTCGCTGCCGGCCCAGCGCACCGCCAGGCCGTTGGTGTAACGCATATCGACCCGCGCCAGGCGGCGCTCGTCGGCGCGCAGCAGATCGTGCACGGCGATGAAGCGCGCCAGGCGCTGATCGATGTGCTCGCGGCCCAGGATCAATTCGATCCCGTTGCCCAGCCCCAGGCGCCAGGCGCCGCGCTCGTCGACGGTCAGACGGGCAATATCGATGCCGATTCCGGCCAGCTCATGACGCATCCACAGCCAGGTTTCCAGGACCTCCTCGCGCCGGCTTTCCGGGCCAACCAGTCGGGCCAGGCCCTGCATGCTCTCGCTGCCGGTGACTTCGAATACTTCGCCGCGATCACTGAACAGACCGTTCTCATTCCAGCGCGCCACCGGCCGATGCTCGACGACCCGGATATACAGGGCATCCGGCCAGTGGCGACTGACCTCGGCGGTGGCAATCCACGGCAAGGCTTCGATTTCGGCGCGCACCCGGCCCAGGTCCACGGCGAAAAATCCGCGACTGGCCGAAACCGCGGCTGCCGCCCGCACCTGGCTGGCCGAGGTGCGCTGCAATTCGCCTTCCACGTCCAGCCAGCGAATCGGCCACTGCCCGCTGCCGATCAGCCCGGACCGCATCCACAGCGCGCCCAGCACCAGGCTGCCCAGCAGCACCAGCGAGGCCAGCGTGGCCGGGTTGATCAATCTCCGCGGCTGGTCTTGAGTATCCGCCATACCAGTTCCTCGAATTCGATTCCGGCGGCATGCGCCGCCTTGGGCACCAGGGAACGCTCTGTCATTCCCGGTGTGGTGTTGACCTCCAGCAGCCACGGCTGGCCTTTACCATCCAGCATCAGGTCGACCCGACCCCAGCCGCTGGCACCAACCACCTCAAAAGCCTGCAGACAGAGCCGGGCCAGTGTCGCCTCCTCGTCTGCGGGCAGTCCGCAGGGGCAGCGGTACTCGGTGTCGCCGGATTCGTACTTGGCTGCGTAATCATAGAAATCACCGGCCGGCTTCAAGCCGATCAACGGCAGCACCTGGCCATCGAGCACCGCGGCGGTGAACTCGGGCCCGTCGATCAGACGCTCGACCAGGACGCGGTCATCGTGCTCCAGTGCCAGGCCGATGGCCGGGGCCAGCTGCGCCAGCGTGTCGACCCGGCTCATGCCGATACTCGAACCCTCGCGTGCCGGCTTGACGAACAAGGGCAGACCCAGCACCTCGGCAATACTGGCGGCCTCGAATGGGCTGCTCGCCACCCGCCACGGCGGGGTCGGCAAACCACAGGCCTGCCAGACCCGTTTGGTCTGCAGCTTGTCCATGGTCAGGGCCGAGCCGAGCACGCCGGAGCCGGTAACCGGCACGCCGTAAATGCGCAGCGCGCCCTGCAGGGCGCCGTCTTCGCCACCGCGTCCGTGCAGAAGATTGAACACCCGGTCGTAATGGCCGGCGGCCACCTGTTCGAGCAGGCGCCGCGGTCCATCCACCACGCTGTGCTGCACGCCCATTGATTCCAGCGCCCGCGCCACGGCCTGGCCGCCGCGCAGGGAGACTTCCCGCTCGGCACTATCGCCACCCACGACCAGGGCCACGTGGCCCATGGCCAGAATCTCGTCACGGTTCATGAGAGCAACTCCCTGGCCTGGTTTCTGAGCATCTCGCCCAGTCGGCCTACATCACCGGCGCCCATGACCAGGACCAGGTCGCCATCCTCAACCACCCCGTCCAGGCAGGCCGGCACCTGGTCCACCGCGCCGACCCGGTGCAGCGGCAGTTCGCGACGCTCCCGGACAGCGCGGGCCAGGCTATCGGCATGGATGCCGGCAATCGGGGCCTCACCGGCCGCGTACAAGTCGGCCAGGATCAGCACATCCACCTCGGCCAGGACCCGGGCAAAGGCATCGAACTGGTCGCGGGTTCGGGTATAGCGATGGGGCTGAAACACCAGCACCAGGCGACGTTCGGGCCAGCCGGCGCGGGCCGCGCGCACGACCGCGTCAAGCTCGGTGGGGTGGTGGCCGTAATCCTCGAAAGCCAGGGCTTTCCTGCCGTCAAAGTCCAGCTCGCCGAGTTCGGCGAAACGGCGTCCGATGCCACCGAAGGCGTTCAGCCCGGCAACAATCGCCTCGGGCGCAATACCCAGCTCCCAGGCCACAGCCGCAGCACCCAGCGCGTTCTGAACGTTGTGACGACCCGGATGCATCAGGCTGACTGGCAGACCCTCGGTCGCATCCGGCAGCCACAAACTGAAATCCATCCGCCGCTCGAGCTGGCGAAGATCGGTGGCACGCACATCGGCCAGGTCACTGAAGCCGTAGGTCACCACGTTGCGACCCACATCGGGCACCAGTTCGGCCACGTGCGGATCATCCAGGCACAGCACGGCTACGCCAAAAAACGGCAGATGGTGCAGGAACTCCAGGAAAGCGTGCTGGAGCTGGTCAAAACTGCCCTGGTAGGCATCGAGATGGTCGCGATCGATATTGGTCACCACCGAGATGACCGGCTGCAGGTTGAGAAACGAACCATCGCTCTCGTCAGCCTCGGCGACCAGGTAGCGGCCCTCGCCCAGCCGGGCGTGGGAACCAAAGGCGTTGACCAGCCCGCCGACGATAAAGGTTGGATCCAGCCCGGCCTCGGCCAGGATGCCGGCCACCAGCGAAGTGGTGGTGGTCTTGCCGTGAGTCCCGGCAATGGCAATACCCTGGCGAAAGCGCATCAATTCGCCCAGCATTTCAGCGCGCGCCACCACCGGGATACGATGCTCGCGCGCGGCCATGATTTCCGGGTTGGACTCGGGCACGGCCCCGGAAACCACGACCACGTCGGCCTCGCCGAGATGCTCGGCAGCATGGCCAATGGCAACCTGGGCACCCAGCTTGCGCAGACGAAGCACGGTTTCGGACTCGGCCAGGTCGCTGCCGGAGACACTGAAACCCAGGTTGATCAGCACCTCGGCAATACCGCTCATGCCAGCTCCGCCGATGCCGACAAAATGGATATGACGCACGCGGTGCATCAGGCTGGGTGCTGGACGGACCGGTCGGCTCATGCAAGCACCTCCAGGCAGGCATCGGCGACCGCGTCAGCCGCACGGGTTCGGGCCAGTCCGCGCGCCCGTCCGGCCATGGCCGCAAGCTGCTCGCGGGTCAGCCCGCGCAGGCGCTCGGCCAGCATTTCGGGCTTGAGCTCGCGCTCGGGCACCAGCCAGGCGGCGTGCCCGGCGGCCAGGTAACGGGCATTGGCGGTCTGGTGATCGTCGACGGCGTGGGGAAACGGCACCAGCAGTGACGCCACACCGGCGGCAGCCAGTTCAGCCACGGTCAGGGCACCGGCGCGACAAATGGCCAGATCGGCCGTTGCCCAGGCGGCGGCCATGTCATCGATGAATTCCACCACCTCGCCATCGACACCGGCCGCGGCGTAGGCCTGGCGCGTGGCCTCGAGCTGGCGACCGGCCTGGTGAACAACCTGCAGGCGCTGATCGGCCGGCAACAGGGCCAGGGCCGCCGGCACCGCACGCGCGAATGCCGCCGCGCCCAGACTGCCGCCGATGATCAGCAGGCGCAGCGGACCGCTGCGCGTGCCATAGCGCTTTTCCGGATCGGCCAGGGCCAGGATGTCGGCCCGGACCGGGTTGCCGCAATGCTCGCCCCGTTTGAGCACGTCCGGGAAACCGGTCATGATCCGGGCAGCCAGCGGGCGCAGCCAGCGGTTGGTGAGACCGGCAATGGCATTTTGCTCGTGCAGCACCAGGGGGATACCCATCAGGCGCGCCATCAGGCCACCGGGGCCGGCCACGTAGCCGCCCATGCTCAGCACGCAGGCCGGCCTGTGGTGGTGAAAGATGCGGCGCGCCTGGCGCATGGCCTTGAGAATTCGAAACGGCGCCGCCAGCCAGCCGGCCAGGCCCTTGCCGCGCAGGCCGGCAATGCCGATGCGTTCCAGCTCGATGCCGGCTGCCGGCACCAGCCGGTTCTCCATGCCTTCCGGCGTGCCCAGCCAGCGCACAGCGGCACCGCGCTCTTGCAAGGCGGCGGCCACGGCCAGGCCGGGAAAGATGTGGCCGCCGGTACCGCCGCCCATGATCATGATCAGCGGCGCGGTCATGCCGACCACTCCCGGCGCCGCCGCGGACGTTCCAGCTCTTCGCGCTTGAGTTCCCAGTCGATGCGCAGCACCACGGCAATCGCCACCAGGGTCATGATCAGGCTGGAGCCACCGGCGGAAATCAGCGGCAGGGTCAGCCCCTTGGTCGGCAGCAGACCGAGGTTGACGCCCATGCTGACCAGCGACTGGATGCCAATCCACAGACCAATACCCCAGGCCGTGTAAGCGGAAAAAGCCTTCTCCATGCGCAAGGCCTTGAGCCCGATGCCGAAGATGCGACCGATCAACAGGGCGAACAGAACCAGCACCAGCAGGATGCCGATCAGGCCGAATTCCTCGGCCAGCACGGCGAAGATGAAATCGGTATGGGCCTCGGGCAGGTAGTAGAGTTTCTGCACGCTGGCGCCCAGCCCGACACCGGTGATCTGACCGCGACCGACCGCGATCAGGGCCTGGGTCAGCTGGAACCCGGCATTGAACGGATCGGCCCAGGGATCGACAAACGTCATCACGCGCTGCAAGCGATAGGGCTCCAGGGCGGCAAAACCGAACAGCGGGAGGCTGCAGGCGCCGAGTACGAACAGGTGCTTCCAGGCCGCGCCGGCCAGCCACACCATGCCACCGACGATCGCGGCAATGACCACCGCCGAGCCCATGTCCGGCTGCATCAGCAAAATCGCGGCCAGCAGACCCACCGCCAGCAGCGGCTTGAGGGTATCGAAAAAGCGCGCCCGGTTCAGTTCCGGGCGTCGCGCCAGGTAGCCGGCAACGAAGATCACGACCAGCAGCTTGGCGACCTCGACGACCTGGAACCGGGCGATGCCGAGATTGATCCAGCGAGTCGAGCCATTGACCTCGTGTCCCAGCCCTGGCACAAAAGGCAGCAGCAGCACGATCACGGCCAGGAACAGGGCCAGGCGCGAGACCATCTCGAGCTGGCGCATGCCGACCAGGCGCAGGCCAAGCGCGGCGACCAGGCCCATGCTGATGAAAATCAGGTGGCGAACGATGTAATGCCACTGCGAAACCGCGTACATTTCGGCCACGGCCATGGAGGTCGAAGCCACCATGACCGTGCCGATGACAAGCAGCAAGGCCGTGGTCACCACCACCGTGGTGTCCAGGGCAGCCGTGCGCGGCGCGTCGCGCCAGCGGTAGGCCTGTCGTTTGCTTGTGCGGGTGGCTGCTGGCATGGTCCTCGCTCAACGAATCTTGATGGTGGCAAGGCCGGCCAGGACCAGCATGACGGCGATGATCCAGAAGCGCACGATCACCTTCGGCTCCGGCCAGCCCTTCTTCTCGAAGTGATGGTGAATCGGCGCCATGCGGAAAATGCGCTTGCCGGTGAGCTTGAATGAGGCCACCTGCAGGATCACCGACAAGGTCTCGATGACGAAAATGCCGGCCATGACCACGAACACGATTTCCTGGCGCACGGCCACGGCAATCAGACCCAGTGCGGCACCGACGCTGAGCGCCCCGATATCGCCCATGAAAACCTGGGCCGGGTAGGTGTTGAACCACAGGAAACCCAGCCCGGCCCCGGCCAGGGCCGCGCAGAAGATGGTCAGCTCGCCGACGCCGGGCACGAACGGCAGGCCCAGGTAGGCGGCAAACACGGTGTGACTGGTGGCATAGGCGAAGATCCCCAGGCCCGCGGCCACGAACACCGCCGGCATGATGGCCAGGCCATCCAGGCCGTCGGTCAGGTTGACCGCATTCGACGAGCCGACGATGACAAAGTAGGTCAGGACAATGAAACCCAGCCCCAGGGGAATGGCGACATCCTTGAAAAACGGCACGAACAGCTGGGTGTTGGCCGGCACATCGGCGGTGTAGTAAAGGAATACGCCCACGGCAAGTGCCGCCAGCGACTGCAGCAGGTACTTAGATCGCGCCGACAGGCCATCGCTGTTGCGAGCGCGAATCTTCAGGTAATCGTCAACGAAACCGATCGCACCGAAGGCCAGGGTGACAAACAGCACCGTCCAGACGTAGCGGTTGGTCAGGTCCGACCACAACAGCGTCGACAGGGCCAGGGCAACCAGGATCATGATGCCGCCCATGGTCGGGGTGCCGGCCTTGACCAGGTGCGATTCCGGACCCAGCTCGCGAATCGGCTGCCCGGCCTTGCGCTCGGTCATGTAGCGGATGAAGAACGGCCCGATCAGCAGCGAGATTGCCATCGCCGTCATCGCCGCCATGATGGTGCGGAAGGTAATGAAACCGAACAGCGCGATATCCAGCGCCAGCCATTCCTCGAAAAGCCAGACCAGCATCAGCGTTCCTCCCCCATCAAGGCCTTGACGACCTGTTCCATGGCCATGGAACGCGAGCCCTTGACCAGGCAGTTCACGCCCGGGTGCAGGGACTCGCCAAGCATTGCCTGCAGGGCTTCATGGCTGTCGAAATGCATCGCTCCCGGCCCGAATGCGGCCACGCTGCCGGCGCTGACCGGACCGACGGCAAACAGCCGCCGCACGCCCAGGTCGGCCGCGCTGCGACCCATTTCCCGATGCAGCTTGGCGCTGTCCGGGCCCAGCTCGGCCATATCGCCCAGCACCAGCCAGGCCTCACCTGCCAGGCCTGTCAGCACCTGCAGCCCGGCATACAGTGAGGCCGGATTGGCATTGTAGGTATCGTCGATCAGGCACCAGCCAGCCGGGTGACGGTGCATCTGCAGTCTTCCGGGCAGGCTGTGCATGCCGGCCAGGGCCTGTCCAATCCGCTCCAGCGGCACGCCCAGGGCGTGGGCCACGGTCGTGGCTGCCAGCGCATTCATCAGGTTGTGTCGCCCCGGCAAGGCAAGCGCGGTTTCGATCAAGCCGGCGGGTGTCTCGATACAGACACTGCCGTTGATGGACCGGCCGCGGATATCGGCCGACTCACCCAGGCCGAATCGCAGGCGGCGACAGTGACCGGCCATGGCCGTCCACAAGTCGGCGTAGGCATCATCGGCGTTGATCACGGCGACCCCGTCTGGCCCAAGCGCTTCGAACAGCGCCCCCTTGGTCCGGGCAACACCTTCGACCGAACCCAGGCGCTCGAGATGCGCGGGACCGGCGTTGGTAACCACTGCCACATCGGGCGCGGCCAGTTCAGCCAGGTAAGCGATGTCTCCGGGCTTGCCGGCACCCATCTCGATGACTGCGAAGCGATGCTCGGCGGTCAGCCGGGAAAGGGTCAGCGGCACCCCGATTTCGTTGTTGTAATTGCCCACCGTGGCCAGGGTCGGCCCCTCGGCAGCCAGAATGGCGGTGATCATTTCCTTGACCGTGGTCTTGCCGTTGCTGCCGGTAATCCCGACCACGGTGACATCGCGCTGGCGCCGCATGCCGGCAGCAATTCGACCCATGGCCAGCACGGTATCGTCGACCACCACCTGGGGCAGCGCGTGGTCCAGTGGACGGCTGACCAGGGCGGCCGCCGCGCCGCTCGCGGCGGCGGCATCCAGGTAGTCGTGGCCGTCAACACGCTCACCGGCAATGGCAACGAACAGCATGCCGGGCTCGACCCGGCGACTGTCGTGGATCATCCCGTGCACGGGTACCGAGGCACCGTGCAGGCGGCCGTTGGCCCAGGTGGCGATGGCGTCGAGACTGTAATGGGTCATGCCGCTACCTCCAGGGCCTCGCGCACGGCCTGTTCGTCGGAAAACGGCAGGCGACGGTCACCGATGACCTGCTCGATCTCATGGCCCTTGCCGGCCACCAGCACGACATCTTCTGCCGCGGCCGAACGAATCGCCCGGGCAATGGCCTGGGCGCGATCGGCCACGACCTGGCAGCGGTTGGGGTGGCGCATGCCGGCCTGGATTTCCCGAATGATGGCCAGCGAATTCTCGTTGCGCGGGTTGTCGTCGGTCAGCACGATGCGATCGGCCAGCGCTTCGGCAATACGCCCCATCAGCGGACGCTTGGCGCGATCACGGTCACCGCCGCAGCCGAACACGCACCACAACTCGCCGGGCGTGACTTCGCGCAGGCTGGTCAGTACGTTTTCCAGCGCATCGGGCGTATGGGCGTAGTCAATCACGACCCGGCCCCCGGCCAGCGCCTGCATGCGCCCCGGCACCGGCAACAGGGCCTCGACGCGACGCTGGATTTCACGCGCATCGAAGCCGCGTGCGTCAAGCTCGGCAACCACGACCAGCAGGTTCATGAAGTTGATCCGGCCGAGCAGGCGCGAGCGAACCGCGATCAGGGAATCGGGCAACTGCACCTCGCCGCTCAGACCTGTCCGAGCGATTGCGCCCAGGCGACCGGTCACGTCCAGTGACGCGCGGCCGTCACAGCCGTAGGTCACCAGTCCTGGCGAGCCGGACAAGCGCTCGGCCAGGCGGGCCCCGAAAGCATCATCGCGGTTGATCAGCTGGCGCTGGCTGGCGTAGTCGCCAAACAGGCGCGCCTTGGCCGCGGCATAGTGATCCAGGTCGCCGTGGTAGTCGAGATGATCGTGGCCCAGGGTGGTGAAAATCACCGTGCTGAAACTCAGGCCCGCCAGGCGTTCCTGGTCCAGGGCATGCGAGGACGCTTCCAGTACCACGGTCCTGATCCCGACCTCGCGCAGCTCGGCCAGGGCGCGGTAGACGCTGAGCACATCCGGGGTGGTCAGGCCGGTGCTGATCTGCTCACCCGGTCGACCCACGCCCAGCGTCCCGATCATGGCGCCATCCAGGGCCTGGGCCAGCAGCCAGGCCACCGAGGTCTTGCCGTTGGTGCCGGTCACGGCCAACAGGTCCATCTGGGCCGGGTCGCCCCAAAGACGCCGAGCCAGCTCGGGCAAGCGCTTGCGCAGTTCAGGCACACCAATGACGGGCATCGCACCACCGGCCGGGGCCTGGTCCTGCGATTCGCACAACACCGCCACGGCACCCGCGGCAAGCGCCGCTTCCAGGTGGTCGAAACCGTGCCCGCTGGCGCCGGCCAGGGCAACAAACAGGTCACCCGGGCGCAGGCAGCGACTGTCCATGGCCAGGCCGCGCACGGCCAGATCGGCATGCGCCCCGGTATCGGTCAGACCATGCAGCAGATCGGCCAGCCTGGTGCGGCGCTTGCGCTCGCTCATGGCCGCACCTCGGTTCGGGTCATCAAGGTATCGAACTGGTCCGGTGGCACGGCCAGCAGGCGCAGGGCCGCGTCCATTACCCGGCCGAAAACGGGCGCGGCCACCTGGCCGCCGTAGTAGGCCTCGCCGGTCGGATCATTGATCACCACCACCGCTGCCAGGCGCGGCCGGGACGCTGGCGCAAAGCCGGCAAATGAGGCCACGTAACGCTCGCTGTAGCCGCCGGCACCGACCTTGCGCGTGGTGCCGGTCTTGCCGGCCACCCGGTAGCCGGCCACCTGGGCGCGGGTGCCGGTGCCCACACCAACGGTTGCCGCCTCCAGCATGGTCGCCAGCTCTCGAGCCACGGCTGGATCGAGCACCGACTGCGGCGGGTTGTCGGCACCCTTGACGAAAACCGGCTGGCGCAGGCGACCCTCATCGGCGATCGCGGCCATGGCCCGGACCAGCTGAACCGGGGTCACTGACAAGCCGTAGCCATAGGCCAGGGTGGCCTGTTCCAGCCGCCGCCAGCGCTCGTAGTCACGCAGCACACCGGCCGACTCACCCGGGAAGCCCGAGCCGGACACGCTGCCGAAACCAAAGCGGGAATACACGCCCCAGAGATGACGCGCATCCATGTTCAGAACCAGGTCGACCATGCCGACGTTGGACGAGCGCGCCAGCATTTCAGTGATGCCCATTTCACCGAAATTGCGAATGTCGCGAATGGTATGGCCGGCCACGACGCGATGACCCGGCGAGGTGTCGATCATCATGTCGGTGTAGACCTGGCCCGATTCCATGGCGGCGGCCAGGGCGAAGGGCTTGATCACCGACCCGGGCTCGATGACGTCGGTCAGGGCGCGATTGCGCAAGCCTTCCGCGGCAATGCGGCTCGGTGAATTGGGATTGTAGGAAGGGAAATTGACCATGGCCAGCACTTCGCCGGTCGGAATATCCATGATCACCACCGAACCGGAGCGGGCCTCGAACTCGAGAACGCCTGCCTTGAGCTCGCGGAACGCCAGGTACTGCAGGCGCCGGTCGATGGTCAGCACCAGATCACGCCCGGGCCGGGCCTCGCGGATCAATTCCACGTTCTGAACCGTGCGTCCCAGGCGGTCCTTGATGACCCGCTTCGCGCCCGGATCACCCTGCAACCAGCTGTTGTAGGCCAACTCCAGGCCTTCCTGGCCGATATCGTCGATATTGGTAAAGCCCAGCACCTGGGCGCTGACTTCCCCGGTCGGGTAAAAGCGACGGTACTCGCGACGCATGAACACGCCGGGAATCTCCATGGCGCGAATGCGATCAGCGGTTTCCGGGTGGATGCGGCGCTGCAACCAGACGAACTCGCGTCCCGACCGCTGGGTCAGGCGACGTTCCATTTCCTCGGCCGAGGTTTCCAGGGCCGCGGCCAGCATGGGGATGCGATCGGCGGCCTGGAGCAGTTCACCCGGATGAGCCCAGACCGAATCGACCGGGGTCGAGACTGCCAGCGGCTCGCCGTTGCGATCGACGATATTGCCGCGCACGGTCGGGATGGCCACCTGGCGCAGGAAGCGCGCCTCGCCCTGCCCTTGCAGGAACTCGGTTTCCATGATCTGCAGCTTGATCGCCTGGCCGAGCACGGCCAGGGCGGCAACCATCATCACTCCGGCCGTTACCCAGAGCCTGATCACGCCTTGAACCGGGGTCGAGGTGGGCTTCATGGCGCCTCCACCAGGATGCCGATCCGCGGCGGCCGATCCATGCTCAGCTTGTCCCGGGCCTCGCGCTCGATGCGACCGGCCTCGGCCAGCCAGGCCTGTTCAAGCTGCAGGCGGCTCCACTCGACCTGGCTCTGGTCGCGTTCGGCCTCGGCCCGCTGCAGGGTGGTAAACAACTGGCGCGACTCATGCCGCAGCACGACTACGCCGATGGCGGTTACCAGCAGCGAAAGCAGCAACAGGGTGAACAGCAGCCAGCGGATCATGCGCCTGGCTCCAGTTTTTCGGCAACGCGCAAGCAGGCACTGCGGGCGCGTGGATTGGCGGCTTCTTCCTCGCGTGTCGGTCGAATCAGGCCACCGACAGCTTTCAGCTGCGGGGTAAAGTCGGGGGCGACCGGCAAGCGGCGGCTGGCCGGCGGCGGCGAGGATTGACGGCGAATGAATTGCTTGACCCGGCGATCCTCCAGCGAGTGGAAACTGATCACGGCCATGCGACCGCCGGGCGCCAGGATCTCGAGTGCCTGGTCCAGGGCCTGGTCGAGCGCACCCAGCTCATCGTTGATGTGAATGCGGATGGCCTGGAAAGTACGCGTAGCGGGATGACGGTCCGCAGGAGATGGCCCCGCGGCCCGGGCAACGATGGCGGCAAGTTGGGCGGTGCGCTCCAGAGGCGCTTCCGCTCGGGCCATGATTATGCTCCTGGCAATCCGGCGCGCATGTCTTTCCTCCCCGTAGTCCTTGATGACCCGGGTGATATCGGCCTCACTCGCGCGCGCCAGCCACGAAGCAGCCGATTCACCCTTTGTCGGATCCATCCGCATATCCAGCGGACCATCGTCACGAAAACTGAAGCCCCGCGCCGGCGTATCCAGCTGCGGCGACGACACCCCCAGGTCAAGCAACAGAGCCCTGACCCGACCCAGAAAACCGGTTTCCCGGGCCATGCGATCCAGCTCGGCGAAACTGCCCGGCCAGATCGTTACCCGCTGGTCATCCCCCAGATGAGCGCGGGCGTGGGCAATGGCTTCCGGATCCTGATCCACCACTACCAGGCGGCCGTGCGGGCCCAGCCTTTCCAGCAGGGCCCGGCTGTGACCGCCGCGTCCGTAGGTGCCATCAACTGCGATGTCGCCTGCGGCGATATTCAATGCATCCAGCGCCGGTTGCAGCAGCACCGGCACATGTTGTGTCCCCATCGCCATAACCTGCCTAGAGGACCAATTGCGCCATTTCGTTCGAGGCCTGCTCCTGGATCTCTTTTTCTTCCTCGACTCGACGCTGGTTCAGTACGTTCTCGTTCCAGATCTCGAAGCGCTGACCCATGCCCATCATGACCACGCGCTTCTCCAGCCCGGCAACCTGCCGGAGCGTGACCGGCAACAGCAAACGCCCGTTGCCGTCAGGCTCGACCTGCGTGGCCGAACCCACCAGACGCCGCTGCAAGCTGCGGTGACTGGCATTGAAAGTGGACAGCCCCATGACCTGCTCGCGCACCTGCTCCCACTGCGGCTCCGGATACAACCAGAGGCAACCGGAGTCGAAGGCGGAATAGGTCAGGACCAATTTGTTGGCGCAGGCGGACTCAAGATCCTCGCGATAGCGCGTCGGCACGGCCATGCGACCTTTCGCATCCAGATTGATTGCCGTCTCGCCGAAAAACACCTATTGCTCCTCCAAACCACCCGACTTCCACTATTCCCCACAATTTACCACTTTTGACCACGATAGTGGGGAATGTGCGGGGTGTCA
>RECK01000371.1 GCA_007694055.1 Wenzhouxiangella sp. | reverse complement strand
CAGCAGACCCACGCCAACCTGCGCGGCATGTTCCAGATCCAGGACCGTGAGCTTGAGTATTTCCGCAACCTGGATCCGGCCAACCCCAACCATCGCAGTAATGCCTTCCTGGTTGAAGGTGCCGAGGAACGCATTTATGGCCTGCTTGATCTGCATGCCGCCCGGGCCGAATCCTGGGCTGCCTGGCAGCGCGCATTCACCCCGGAAATCACCCAGGCCACGGCAGAGCGCATTGCCGAAATCCAGGGTATGCGCCAGCGCTACGCCGAACAGCGGCTGGAGATCATCGGCCAGTCCCGCTTGCCGGAGCCGGCCAGTACCGACGCCGAGCGCCTGGCCATCGCCCGCCAGATCCTGGACCAACCGAGCTACGGCTTTGGCCGCCACGGCCCGGTGGTGCTGACCAGCGAAGGCATCACCGAGCACGAGCGTGAAGTCTCGCGCGCCGAGATCCGCGAGCTGGATGTGAGCCTGTCTGGCGACATTACTTTGCGCGGCACCGAAACCACCTGGCACTACCGCTGGCAGGAGTTCCGCTTCGCCACCCCGATTCAGGACGCCGACAGCGGCAACTGGTACATCTGGTGGATCACCGCCCGCAACTACAGTTCGGGTTGGGAGAAAACGCCGATCGGTCGCTGGGTGTCGGGTGCTGCGGTGCAAGGCGACCGGGTTCTGGAATCCAGCTTCTGACGGGGCCGACTTCGTCTCTCCGCGGATCGGCGCCACCGGCGCCAAAACAGGTTTTCAAGATCTTTTCAAGCTAATTTCAAGTTACGGTTCGGTCTGAAGAGCATCCTGCAAGCCAGGAAACCACTGGATGCTCGCCATGACCTTCTACAGCAGACTCGCCCTGGCATTGATTGGCCTGATCGTGACCGGCCTGGCCCAGGCCCAGATGCCGGTCGATGCCTACGATCCGAATGCCAACGGCAGCGTTCAAACCATCAGTCGGGGCTTGGGCGGTGATCTGCTGATCGGCGGCGGATTTTCTCAGGTCGGAGGTGTCTCCCGTGCTCGCCTGGCGTTGCTGCGCGCGGATGGTCGTCCCGACCCCATGTTTCAGCCTGGCCTTGGCAGCGGCGGCGTTCTCGACAGCCTGCGCGACACGTTTGGTGATTTTGTCGTCGTCGGCAGCTTCACCAGCGGCGGCAACCGGATCGCACGAATCGATCCGGAAACCGGTGCGGCTGTCGGCAGCATGGCCGCGGTCAATCCCGACGGCATCATTCGCGCCGTGGCCGAGGCGGCCGAGGTTGATCCGATCACCGCCGAGCGCAAACTCTACCTGGGTGGCGAGTTCGGCACCATTGGCGGGCAAGCCCGAACCCGCGTCGCCCGGGTCAACTACAACGGCAGCCTGGACGCCGGTTTTGTGCCGCCGGCCTATAGCGGCACGGTCCATGCGCTGGCTGTGCAGGACGACGGCAAGCTGCTGGTTGGCGGCACTATTGGCCCGGAAGGCGAGGTCGGAGGCCGCCGCATCTACCGCCTCAACAATGATGGCTCGCAAGACCCGGGCTTTACCGCACCAGCCGTGCTGGCAACCGGCAACCACAGCGTTCGGGCCATCACCCTGGATCTGGGCGGGCGCATCCTTATCGCCGGTGCCAACGGCAGCACCGGTTTCGTCATGCGCCTGAACCCGAACGGCAGCCTCGACCCGACATTCACGGCACCCAGCCTGAACGGCCCGGTGCTGAGCCTGGCGTTGCAGCCGGACGGACGCCTGGTGATTGGCGGCGACTTCACCAACGCCAGCCTGCGTGCCCGCCTGGCCAGACTCAACGACGACGGCAGCGTGGACGGCAGCTTTGTACCGCTGATGAACCCCAATGGCGCGGTCAACGCGCTGGAAGTTCGCCCAGGCGGCGAGGTGATCTTCGCCGGCGCCTTTACCAACATCAACAGCACCATTCCGCGCAATCGGATCGCGTCGGTGAACCGGCATGGGCGGCTTGATACGGCGCTCAACGTCATTCCCAGCGGTGGCGATAATCCGCGAATCCGTGCGATCGTACCTGATGGGAACAGTTTGCTCGTTGGCGGGCATTTTTCATCCATCAATGGCAGCGCGCGTCCGGCGCTGGCCCGAGTGCTATTGGACGGTGCGGTTGTAAATTCCTTTCAACCAGTGATCTCTGGCGGCGGTGTTGAATCCATTACTGTCCAGCCCGATGGCCGAATCTTGATTGCGGGCACGTTTGTCAATGTCAACGGCTTGGCCCGCTCCGGTGTTGCAAGGCTGCATGCAGATGGCAGCCTCGATACGAGTTTCGTTGACCCGGCCCTGAGGCGCGGAAACAATATCACTGGCGCAGCCTATTTTCTGCGTCGAGCAGAAGACGGACGGTTGTTGATTGGCGGGCGCTTCGATCAGGTTCACGGTCAAACACGGAACGCTCTGGTCCGCCTCAATGTCAATGGGGGCCTGGACCACAGCTTTGTTCCGAGCAGCGTGTTGGGGGTGTCGGACGATGATTGGTCCAGGTACTTCAGGGGGGCAGTGGAGCATCCGGATGGGGGCTACCTGATTTCCGGCCACCTCCACCGACCTGATAGCTCTCCGCCGGAGTTCAATCTGGTACACATTCGTGACGATGGCAGCCTGCACCCGGACTTTGATACGGATTTCAGCCCAGTTTTTAGTTACCCCAGCCCTATGATCACTCAGGCAATCGTCTACCCGGAAGGCCTGTTCGTTGTCGCATACGGAGTAGGGTATGCCGCTGCGGGCAATCCCTGGGGTCTTTGGCCATCAGGACCGGGGACGTGGAGGGAGTGCAGGTCTGCCGCCTGGTTGACCCTAAGCGGCCAGTTTGACTCCTGCGGAAGCTGGGCCAGACAGGATGGCCGGTTCAGGTCCTTGGCCACGCGACTGTCGGGTGGTGCCAGCCTCCTCGGCGTCACAGATGAGACAGCATCCAATCCGCTGTTGGTCGGCCTCTACAGCCAGCCTAATGACTCACAGAGTCTCGTGACGCTGGTGGAATTGGGACGCAGCACGCATGAGAACAACGGCATTGGTTTTCAGAGGGAAAAGGTTGCTGCCGTCCTCGACGACGGACGTGTTGTGATCTACGGCGACCATTTCGACGTGATCAATGGGCAGGTTGTGGATCAGCACAAACCGGTTCGCATTCGCCACGATCGCTTCGTTGACCCCGAGCCCGTTTGGGACAGCAGCAATCACCGCGTAAGTTGGCAGTATGGCGGGGGTTCCATTCTGCACCGAACAGGCGCGGCCCTGGCCTATCCGCCGCGTGTGCTGGTCTCCAACAGCTGCTGCAATGCGGATAGCTTCCAGCCGCCGGCTGGTGGTGGCCAGATGGTCTGGTCCGAAAGCAGCCAGCGCTGGGTGCTGGATGGCTTTCAAGGCCTGCCTGGCGTGTTCTATCTGAGGATTGAAGCCCAGGCCGAAGACAGCCGCGGCAACAGCTGGCCGATTCGCACACCGATCCATCGCTACGAAGGCACGCTGCCGCCGCCGGTGGACCAGGCTGATCTGGAAATGAAGCTGGTGGCCAATGTGGTCGAGGCCGCACCAGGGCAGGTCGTGGAGTTCAGCGTGCAGGTCAGCAACCGTGGGCCGAATGTGGCATCGGATCCCGAGGCCTTCATCACCTTGCCTGGCGGCTACCAGCTGATTGATTTTGCCGCCGACAACGGCTTTTTTGATCCGGACCAGGGCTACTGGAAACTCGATGACCTGGCCGTCGGCGGCGCCGCTGCCTCGGCGGAATTGACGCTGCAGGTCCAGGTGCTGGCCCAGGGTGGCCATGTGCTCAGCGCGTCCGTCGATTCCGGCACCTTTGATCCCAACTACAACAACAATCAGCGATCTTTGGAAATCGACATTCTGCTGGCGCGATCCGACCTGGCCCTGAGCATGGTGCCCGATGAAAGCCTGGTTCTCCCTGGCGAGCTTGCCTACTTCGATATCCAGGTGATCAACAACGGGCCGGAGCCGGCCAGCGGCGTGACGGTGACCAACGCGATTCCCACCGGCTATACCTGGCAGGGCGACGACAGCGGCGGCAGCTTCAATCCCGCTACGGGCCAGTGGCAGGTCGGCCATCTGGCGGTCGGGGCCAGTGCCACCTTGAAGCTGGGCGTTCAAGTCAACCCTGGCGGTGGCTACCTGATGATCGGCCAGGCCAGCAGCAACAGCATTGATCCAGAACCGAACAACAACATGGCCGTGGCCGCGATCGATCCTTTTACTGACTTGACCGTCAGCCTGAGTGCGGACCCGCCTCAGGCCATGTTGGGTGACACGGTTGTCATTCACGTGGACGTTCACAATCTCGGTCCGGCCGAGGCGACAGCAGCCCAGGTCCAGATTTCGGTACCGGACTCCTTCCTGACCACGGGGCATTTCAGCGAAGTGGGTGAATATGAACCGGCCAACGGCATCTGGGACATCGGTCCCATCGGGCCCGGCACCCATCGCCTGAGTATCGTCGGCGCCATCACCATCGACAACCCGCAAATCGCGACCGCGACGGTCAACAGTGACACCTTCGATCTGGTCCCCGGCAACAACAGCGCTACGCTGGAGATTCCTCTGGTGGACGGCGACCGGATTTTCGACGATCGATTCCAGCTTCATCCGGAGCCGTTGATCGGCCAGATGCAGTGAAGAGATCAACTTTGCAATGAAATGAAGGCCAGAGGCCTGGGGAGAAAACATGAAATCGATACGTTTGTGCACTCTTGTTATGTCGCTGATGCTGCTGGTTGGCTGTGGCTCGGATCAAGCCGAGCTGCGGTCGTACCTGGGCGAGATTGACCAATCCAATGAGGCCATGCGGGCCCTGGCAAATGAGCATCTGGCCTGGCGCCAGGAATTTGAGC
>RECK01000130.1 GCA_007694055.1 Wenzhouxiangella sp. | reverse complement strand
ACCTCCGCTCCCGGTGGTCCCCTGTCTGTTGCGAGATTCGGATAGACCCCTTTTTCGACACCCTCAATCCACCATCGCTTCCAGCTGCCTGACCAGCTGCGGCCAGTCCACCAGGCGGCGATGACCGATGATATCCAGCCTCGGCAAGGCCCGACCCTCGACAATGTAGAAGCCGCCGGATTCGTGCGGTGCAACGCCATCGATGTGACAAATGTTGTTGGCCAGTCGACAGGCCAGCCCGGCCCGGCGGTAGGGGAAATCTTCGAAGACCCGCAAAACCGTGCCCGAAATCAGCGCACCCCCGGCACCGCCAAGGCTGGACAGGTTATCGACCGCGCGCTGGCTGATTCGGCGCCGCGGCACATCCTCATGGGTAAACAGGCGTGCATCCATGCGCACGGGCCGCCAGTCAAGCAGACGCAAATCGCGCATCCAGCCGGAGACCTGGCCCTCCATGCGACCGAAGTTGAATGCCCCGGTCAACTCGAGCAGATCGAGCCGAGTCATCTGCAGCTGTGCCGAGACCGCCGGCAGGGTCCCGAATGGCCGCTCGATGGACAAGTCAGCAAGTTCGATCGTTCCGGAGAAAGCCTGCATGACGATGCCCCCGGTAAAACTGAGCTGCTCATTGGCATAAACAATGCCGGGAAACTCGCCGGAGAGTACGCCGCCGAATTCCGGCCAGCCCAGCTGATGCGTAAGCCGGGCCAGGCTCAAGGGTCGGATTCGCGCATCCAGACGTAGACCTTCCTCGCCGACCTCCGCGGGTTGCCAGAAAAGCCGGTCAATGACAATCGCGCCATCCAGCAATGGCAATTCCAGAGGCGCCATCAGTTCAACGCCGCTCTCGCCGGCAGCCAGACGCAACGCGGAAGGCCCGAAAGGAAGACCATAGAGCGCCAGGCCGTCCCAGGCCAGGTCCGTTCCCGGCCCGTCATCCTGCCAGACAAGATTGCCGGACAGATTGACAACGGCCAGGCGCTCGGCAGGATCCTCAAGGTCGAAATCCTTGATCAAGGCATGCGCAGACCAGCCGCTTGCCCTGTCCCAGGTCAAGCGACCGCCGAGCTCGCCGCGGGTCTGCAGATCGCCGAAGCCGGCCTGCGCGGCCAGGCCATCGGCCCAGCGCTGCCAAAACGCAGGCATGCTGGCCTGGACTGTTCCGAAGTCCAGGGCCGCCAGCCCCCACTCGCCATCGCTGGCCTCGATCATGGCCTGCCCGTCCAGCACGAGGGCGCCCGGATCCTCCAGCCGGATGCGTGAGATGCGCCAGCGATCAGTCCCCGCCTGCTGCCCGCTGAATTCGAGCAACAGCGGCTTGGCGGGAGCGGGCAGGTAGAGCGGACCGGCCAGTATTTCTCCACCGTCCTGCCGCAGCTGCCCGTCTATGCTCAGGCCTTCGGGAAGATCGAACACCGAAAACTGCAGCTCCAGTTCCAGGCCTTCGGCTGCGAACAGCCCGTCTTTTGTATCGAAACCGGTCTCATCGAGGCGCAATCCGACGGCAATATTGCCCTCCGGGCCGCGCTGAACCTGACCGCCTAGACGGCCATCCAGCACGCTGAGACCGGCTGCGGCAAGCAACGTCTCCGGCAGTGACGACAACTGAAAGTCACGAAATCGCAGCATTGCCTCCAGCGCTGCCGGCTGCCCCTCGGGCAGGGTCAATTCCAGCTCCCAACCATCGGCACGGGCTTCGATATGCCAGTTGGCGGCGCGCCGAAGCACCGAGAACTCCGCCTCAAGCAGGTCCTGCTCATCTCGCCTCCAGTTCAGAAACCCCCGCGCACATTCCGGAGGAGCGGTTTCCGCATCACGCTCGCAACGCAGCCACAAGTCACCCAGCGCCATGCCATCTGCCTGGTGCACCCCATTGATCACCGCCCGCCAATCACCGTCGTCACCAGCCCGATACTGCACTTCAAGGCGCTCCCAGCGCACAGAGCCAATTTGCCCCGGCCCGGCATCGATAAGCAACTCAGCTGCATCCGATGACAGGCAGGCAAGCAGGGCAAGCACGATGAACAGGGACTTGATCGCTGCCTGAAGCCAGCTATAGTGGGGCCATGAAGTCATCCGCATCTCACAATGTGCTGGCAAAGCTGAAGGTCCTCGTCGTCGACGACCACGAGATCAATCGGGAATTCCTGCGCGCAGGCCTGGGCAGGCTGGTGCGCAGCGTTAGCCTGGCGACCAGCGGCAGTGAGGCGATTGCGCTCTGCCAGGCGCATGACTTTGACGTGATATTGATGGACCTGCACATGCCGCAGATGGATGGACTGGCAACTGCCGACAGGATACGCGATCTTGACACGGTCTCTTCATCGGCCCGCATGATCATACTCACGGCAGATACTCGCCCCGAAGAAAAAATTCGTCTGCTGGATGCCGGATTCGATGGCTATCTCAACAAACCGGTCTCCATTCACGACCTGGCCACGGCGATCGAGGCAGTACTGCGGCCTGGTTCCGGCGGCATCAGCGGTGCCGGCCGAACGGACGGCACCATCCGCCTGGTCGATACCCGCAAGGCGCTGTCGGCGGCCAATCAGGACGACAAGCTGGTCCGCCAACTGACGGCCATGCTGGTCACCGAGCTGGAACAGGGATTGCCGCGTCTGGATCAGATGCTCACGGACGGCCGCTTCGAGCAGGCCAGCAGCCTGCTGCACCAGTGGGCCGGTGCCGCCGGCTACGCCGGGGCAAGTCGATTCGGCCAGGCCTGTCGCAGCCTCCGTCGCTGCCTGGTCCTGGGCTTGGATTCGTCTCCAGGCACGGCCTACCTGGACTTCCTGCGCGTAACCCATGCAACGCATCAGGCGTTGAAGCAGGCGCGATGAAAGCTGATCGCGACCAGTCAGGCGCCGGACCAGTACGGTCAACTTATCCGACGCTGCCAGCCCTGGCCGGGCTCGCCCTGCTGCTTGCTGCAGGATTGATATCCGGCTGCGCCAGTACGGCAGGCCAGTGGACGATACCGCCAGTCGAGACGGCTGAGCCTGACCAGCCCTGGGCAGAAGCGCTGGCGAGAATACATGCAGACCACGTCCGGGCGAATGATGCCGAGAGCCTTGCCCGAATCATTGCCCGGCTTGAAGCGCTGTTGGACAGCCATCCGGGCGCAGCCGCGGTGCGGGTGGAGCTGGCCGAGGCCCTGGTGCTGTATGGGGCTGCCTATGCCACGGGCCGATCGGTCAAGCGCCATCTGTTTTCCGACGCGCAGGCCCATGCCGAGAGCGCCCTGCTGACGAACCCCGGCTTTCGGTCCGCCATCGAGGCCGGACAGCGACCCGGACTGGCCGCAAGCAAGCTGGAATCGGCTGACCTTCCCGCGATGGTGATCTGGGCCACGGCAACCGCCTACTTGTTCGATGAAGGCATGACTGGACTGGGCCGCTTGCGGAACTTTCGCGGACTGGAGGATTTGCGCCTGTTCATGGAACAAGCCATGACGCTGGCACCGGAGCATGAGTACGGGCTGGTGCCGTTTTCGCTGGCGGTGTTTCATATTGCCGCGCCGCCCATCGCCGGCGGCGATCTCGACCGCGCAGCCGCCTTGATCGAGCAGGCTATCGCGACTCCCGGCGTATCCCTGCTCCCGAAATGGGGGCGGGCCCGCTACCTGCATGCGCTAACCGGGGATCGCGAAGCTCGCCGCGCCGATCTGGAGTGGGTTCTGGCCCAGGACCCGAGTACAGCGGACAGTCCTTACCGATGGAATGTATTCGTCCAGCGCGATGCCCGGCGCATGCTGGAGTCGCTTTGACCAGGCCCCGGGCCGAGCCCCTCAGCTCGACCTGATCAGGTGCTTCATCTCCCGCACGGCCTGCTCGAGACCCACAAAGACACTGCGCGCGACAATGGAGTGGCCGATGTTCAGCTCACAGATGCCTTCCAGCGCTGCAACCGCCTGCACGTTGTGATAGTTAAGACCATGTCCGGCATTGACGACGAGCCCCAGATCCAGACCGCAGGCCACGGCCTCACGCAGTCGAGCCAGCTCCCTGAGCTGGTCTGCTCCGCGCGCATCGGCATAAGCACCGGTATGCAGTTCAACCACCGGCGCCGCACAGTCGCGCGCCGCCGCCAGCTGATCCGGCTCGGGGTCAATGAAGAGGCTGGCCCGGATTCCGCTGGCAGCCAGGCGCTGGCAAGCCTCGGCGACACGATCACGAGCCCCGCGCACGTCCAGGCCACCTTCAGTTGTCAGCTCTTCCCGTCGCTCGGGAACCAGGCAGACATCACTGGGGAGGATATGCTCGGCGATAGTCAGCATTTCGTCGGTGACAGCCAGCTCCAGGTTCATGCGGGTGCCGATCAGCTCGGCCAGCAGCTCGACATCCCGGTCCTGGATATGACGGCGATCTTCGCGCAGGTGAATCGTGATGGCGTCAGCACCGCCCTGCTCGGCTACCAGCGCTGCCTGGACCACTGACGGAGCCTGTCCGCGGCGGGCCTGGCGCAAGGTCGCGACATGGTCGATATTAACCCCCAGCAGCACTTTTTTCATTTCACGAATCTCCTTCGATTTCAGCTGTGCGATTGAGCAATGGGCCGGCAAAGAGGCTTCGAGTGTGCAATGGCTTTCCACCCAGCTGTCGATCCAGCAGCAATCGGGTCAATGCCCGTGATCGGGCCGCCAGGTCACCTTCGTCAATGCGATCGTGGGCTAGTGCAAGCAACAGTTCACCGGAGAACACGTGCCGACCCGGCCCGGCTGCAGGCACGGGGCCGCGCTCCGGATCCACATGATACAGACCCTCGGCAAGAACGGCTCTATCGCTATCGGCCTCACGGGCCAGGTCCGGCATCACGCCAAGCAGGTCAAGCAGAGCCAACTCGAAGCGCCGCAGTGCCACCGCCAGCTTCCCGGTCTCGGTCATGGCCAACATGAGATGGCCATAAAGCGTGAACAGCTCCGGCGACGGGTCATCGCGTGCGGTCAGGCGCAGCACCAGCTCGTTGACGTAAAGACCGCACCACAGGGCGCGCCCGACCAGGCGCACCGAATCACCAACCGGTTCAAGTGCGGTCAGCGTACCCATGTCACCGCGCCGGACCCAGCTTGCCTGAAGTGGTATGAAGGGCTCGGCCAGGCCACGCCAGGGCGATCGGGCAGCGCGGGCACTGCGGGCAACCACACCCAGACGGCCATGGACCGGGGTCAGAATTTCCACCAGCAGACTGGACTCACGCCAGGCACGCCGATGCAGCACCCAGCAGGGCTGCAGCTCTACCCGACTCACCGTGCATAACCCAACTCGTCCAGCGAGCCCTCGTCATCAACCCAGCCGGCCCGGGTCTTGACGTGGAGCTCGAGATGAACCGGCATGCCCAGCAGCTCAGCCGCAGCCTGCCTGGCCCGTGATCCAACGCGCTTGAGCACCTGGCCCTGGCGACCAATCACCATGCCCTTGTGACGATCCTCGGCGACCAGGATCAATGCCTGTATCTCCAGCCGTCGGGGCTGACGCTCGAAGCGCTCTATGACCACGGTCAAGCCATAGGGGATTTCCTGGTGCAGCTGCAGCATCAGCTGCTCTCTGACCAGTTCGGCCACCAGAAACCGCTCGGAGCGATCGGTAAACAGGTCCTCGGGGTACTGCGCCTCACCCTCGGGCAAGATGCGAAAGACCTCCTCGAGCAGGTCTTCCAGCCCCTGCGATTTCTCGGCCGACAGGTAGACCACGGCCGCGAATTCGTCCCGGGCGGTGAACTGCTGGGTAAGCGCCAGCAGGCCTGCCCTGTCCTTGAGCAGGTCGATCTTGTTGAAAGCCAGAATCACCGGTCCGTCGAAACTTCGCGCCTGCTCCAGCGCCAGGCTGTCTTCATCGGTCTGACGGGTGGCGTCAATCACCACAACGAGCAGATCCACACCATCGCGCGTCTCGGCCGCGATCCGGTTGAGACGCCGATTCAATGCATGATCACGGCGCCGATGCAGGCCGGGTGTATCGACGAAGGCAACCTGCCCCCGCGCCTCGGTCAGCACACCCAGGATACGGTGGCGGGTGGTCTGGGGTTTGTGAGTGACGATGGCCAGATGCTCGCCGACCAGGGCATTGAGCAAGGTAGACTTGCCCACGTTCGGCCGCCCCAGCAGGGCAACGTGACCAAAACGCTGCTGATTCATGATTGCTCGATATCCATTGTGGGCAACTTCACGCTGAATCTTTCCTGTTCATGGGTGGCGCGGCACGCCGGCGGTCGGTTCTCTGCTCATCCTGGCAATGACCTGCTATCACCGCCGAGCGTCTCGAGCAAGTTTCTGTGCATGATCCGCGCTGCAGCCTGTTCGGCCTTGCGCCGACTTCCCGCCTCGGCCCGAACCGGTGGGGCAAGGTGACCCACCAGGCATTCGACCTCGAATCGCTTCAGATGGTCGGCTCCGCTTTCTGCAACGACCCGGTATTCGGGCAAGTCGTGGCCGGTTCCCTGGAGAAGCTCCTGCAGGCGGGTCTTGGGATCCTTCAGGCGTTCGGCATCGGGCAACTCGCGTTCACGCTGCGAGATCATTTCACGCACTACCTTGCGTGCAGCATCAAAGCCACCATCCAGATAAATCGCGCCGATCAGCGCTTCGATCACATCGGCCAGAATCGACTCGCGCATGAAGCCGCCGGCCTTCATTTCTCCCTGGCCGAGGCGAAGATGATCGCCAAGGTTGAGCTCGGTCGCTATTTCAGCCAGGGTGACGTCCCTGACCAGACGCGACCGCAGCCTGGACAGATCACCCTCGGTGGCATGCGGTCGCCGCTCGTAGAGAATCTCTGCGGCAACAAAGTTCAGCAGGCTGTCGCCGAGAAACTCGAGACGTTCATAGTGGCCAGGGCCGCAGCTGCGGTGGGTCAGCGCCCGAACCAGCAGGCCGGGATCCGCGAACCGGTAGCCGATACCTGCCAGTCGATCGGGAGGGCTAGTTTCTAAGCGGTGCGGCACGTCGAAACTTGACGACAACGTCAATATTGCCAATCAGGTGTTCTTCGACCTGATACTCGACCACGAGCTGCGGCGGCGTACCGCGCTCAACCGTGATATTTTCTGGGCGGACGTTATCCACATAGCTGATCTGAAGCCGGGTCATCAAGTTCCGCCTGATCGTATTTGGCGGCAGATTCGCCGAGCCGGGTTCGTCGGCCACGGCCTTCATCTCGCTGACCACGGAGAAGTGGTTAAGGTAAATGGGGACCAACTTGATGCCGATATAGACCGCAAACAGAATCAATATCAGCACAAAAATGAAGCCGACCAGGCTCAGGCCCCGCTGGCGTGTCATCGCCGTCATCTGCATTCCCTCATCTGTCTGGTATCTTGTTTTCCGTGGCTGGATTCGCGACCCTCATCAAAACCCGGTCGACGCTCAAATAATCTTATCACCGATTCGATTGAAAACGACGCAACCCCGGCTGCAATCCCAGTGCATCCAGATTCGCGTCGCCCGCCCGACCAGATTCTCTTCCGGCACGAAGCCCCAGGCCCGCGAGTCCAGTGAATGATCGCGATTGTCGCCGAGGACGAAGTAGTGCCCCTCGGGGACAACCCAGGTCCGGGTCTGGCGGACCGGCTGATCGGGGTGCACCAGAATACTGTGAGGTTCCCCGGCCAGTTGCTCCAGGCGCAGCTGCGGACGCCTTCCCGGCAGGTTGCGATTGCGCCCCTCGCCTTCCCAGAAACCCTGGGGATCCTGTACCACGGGCTCGCCGTTGACGAACAGAACCTTGTTGCGATACGTAACCGTATCACCGGGAATCCCGACTACCCGCTTGATGTAGTTGACGCGCTCGTCTTCCGGGTAGCGGAACACCATCACGTCCCCGCGCTCCGGGTCGCCAAGACTGACGATGCGCTTGTTGATGACCGGCAAACGCAAGCCGTAGGAAAACTTGTTGACCACGATGAAATCACCGATCAGCAACGTCGGGATCATCGAGCCGGAAGGGATTTTGAACGGCTCGAATACAAACGAGCGGATCACCAGCACCAGAAGCAGCACCGGAAACAGGGAGCCGACCAGCTCGATCGTCTTGCCCACGGTGCCATCTTCAAACCCGTCATCGCGTTTGCGGCGACGAATCCTGTCGGCAAGCCAGAGCAGGCCACTGGCCAGGGTCAGTAAGGTCAGGATCAGGGCGTAGTCCACTTATCGTCTCACTTGTCGTTATCGTTTCTGAGTACGGCCAGGAATGCTTCCTGCGGGATCTCGACACTGCCGACCTGCTTCATGCGACGCTTGCCGGCCTTTTGCTTCTCCAGCAGCTTGCGTTTGCGGGTGATATCGCCACCGTAACATTTGGCGGTCACGTTCTTGCGGTAAGCCTTGACCGTGGAGCGGGCAATGATATGGGCACCGATAGCAGCCTGAATGGCGATATCGAACATCTGGCGGGGAATCAGCTCACGCATGCGCTCGGCAAGATCCCGACCGCGTCTTTCGGCGAACTGGCGATGCACGATGGTGCTCAACGCGTCTACCTTCTCACCATTGATCAGCAGGTCCAGGCGCACGAAGGGCCCGGCCTGATAGCGAACAAAATCATATTCAAACGAAGCGAAGCCGCGAGAGCAGGACTTCAGGCGATCGAAAAAGTCCATCACGACCTCCGACAGCGGCAGCTCGTAACTCAACTGCACCTGCCCGCCCAGGAAGCGCATATCCTTCTGTGCTCCGCGCTTTTCCTCGCACAAGCCGATCACTGCACCGACATATTCCTGTGGCACCAGGATATTGGCCAGAATAATGGGTTCGCGGATCTCTGCGATCTTGTTGATCGCTGGCAGGCTGGCCGGGTTGTCCAGGCTCACGACTTCACCATCGGTCAAGGCCAGCTCATAGATGACCGTCGGCGCCGTGGTGATCAGGTCCAGATCATATTCACGCTCCAGCCGCTCCTGCACGATTTCCATGTGCAGCATGCCGAGAAATCCGCAGCGGAATCCAAAGCCCAGTGCGACCGAGGTTTCCGGCTCGAATTGAAGGGCCGAATCATTGAGTTGAAGCTTGTCCAGGGCCTCGCGAAGATCCGGATAGTCGCTGCTGTCAACCGGAAAAATACCGGCAAACACGCGCGGCTGCAGGGGTTTGAACCCTGGCAGGGGCTTGTCGGCAGAATTCCGGGCATGGGTGATGGTGTCGCCCACCGGCGCCCCGTGGACCTCCTTGATCCCGGCGGCGATGAAGCCAACCTGGCCACAGTCGAGAACCGGGCTCTGGGTTCGCTTCGGCGTAAAGACGCCGACCTGGTCGGCATCATGCTCCTCGCCGGTCGACATGACCCGAATCTTGTCACCCTTTTTCAAGCGGCCACGCTTGATTCGGACCAGCGAGTTCACCCCCAGGTAATTGTCGAACCAGGAATCGATAATCAGCGCCTGCAGCGGCGCATCACCTTCGTTTTCAGGCGGCGGAATGCGCTTGACCAGCGCTTCCAGCACCTCGCGTATCCCCTCCCCGGTCTTGGCGCTGACCAGCAAGGCGTCGTGAGCGTCGATCCCGATGATATCTTCGATCTGATGCTTGACCCGTTCCGGGTCGGCCGCCGGCAAGTCGATCTTGTTGATGACCGGGATCACCTCCAGGCCCTGCTCTACGGCCGTGTAGCAATTGGCCACGCTCTGGGCCTCGACCCCCTGGGCGGCATCAACCACCAGCAGCGCACCTTCGCAGGCCGCGAGCGACCGCGACACTTCGTAAGAAAAATCGACGTGGCCGGGCGTGTCGATGAAATTGAGCTGATAGGTCTGCCCGTCATCGGCGGTGTAGTTCAAGGTCACGCTCTGCGCCTTGATGGTAATGCCACGCTCGCGCTCGATATCCATGGAATCAAGCACTTGCTCATTCATTTCCCGCTCAGTGAGCCCCCCACAGACCTGGATGAAGCGATCGGCAATCGTGGACTTGCCGTGATCGACATGGGCGATGATCGAGAAATTGCGGATGCGGCTCGTATCAGTCATTCAGGCACACAGGGTCATAACAGGCACACCGGGTCATTCAGGCCCAACGGGGCACTTCCCGCATTCGCGGGAAGCGCGTAAGAAGACAAGCCGACCATTATACCGGGCCGCGAGCCGGCCCGGCGTCATTCAATCCTGCGATTCAGGCGTGTAGGCAACAAAAGTGGTGCTGCCATCACTGCGATGCAGCAACAAGGCTACTGTGCGACCTTCAGGCAAGCCGTCAACGATCTGGCGAAAATCGTCCATTCCGCCGATAGGCTGGTTATTGATCATCAGAATGACCTGGTTGCGGCGAACTCCGGCCCGGAAAGCACTGTCGCTTTCGACGTTGGTAATCAGGACGCCACCCTGTGGATCGCCGAGGCGGCGACGCGTCTCGCTGTCGATGGACTCAACAGCCAGGCCAAGGGCATTGCTGGGCTCGGCATCCGGCTCCCGGTCATCGCCCGTATCGGCAACTTGCTCTTCACGCTGGGCCACCTTGACCTGTTTGACCAGGCGGTCACCCCAGCGCGAGATCTCTACCGGCACCTCGGTTCCCGGCCGTACCATACCGACCAGGGGTGGCAGATCTGAAAACACATCAACCATCATGTCGTTGAAACGAACGATGACATCGCCGACCTCGATGCCGGCCTCTTCGGCCGGGCTACCCGGCTCGACCCGGTTAACCAGGGCACCGGCTGGCCGGTCCAGGTTCAGGGCGTCCGCCTTCTGGCGCGTGATCATTTCGATCCCAACACCCAGGTAGCCGCGCGAAACCCGGCCGAATTCCAGGAGTTGTTCCACAGAATTGCGCGCCACCTCGACGGGAATTGCGAACGACAATCCGATATTCCCGCCATGCGAACTGAGAATCCAGGAGTTGACGCCGACCACCGTGCCATCGGTGCGAATCAGCGGGCCTCCAGAATTGCCACGATTGATGGCAACATCGGTCTGGATGAAGGGAACGTACTGCTGCTGCGGCGTGCGCTGGGTGCGACCCTTGCCGCTGACGATGCCGGCAGTCACCGACTGTTCGAAGGAAAACGGTGAACCGATCGCGATTACCCATTCGCCCTGACGTAACGAATCACTTTCTCCGAGCCGCAGTGTCGGCAAGTCACGCGCATCGATGCGCAATACGGCGATATCGGTTTCAGCATCCGAACCAACCAGCACGGCTTCGAACTCACGACGGTCAGCAAGGCGGACAATGATCTCGTCCGCGTCTTCGACCACGTGATGGTTGGTGACCACCAGGCCATCGGATTCGATGATGAAACCCGAGCCGCCGCTGCGCCGATCCGGTTGCGCTCTCGGACCACCTTCGCCGAAGGGCATATCGAAGAAGCGGCGGAACAGGTCCGGAATTTCTCCCGCACCCTCCTGGCTGCTTTCTCCACGCTGGGCGGGACGAGAACCGAAACGCAGGGTTTCAATATTGACCACGGCCGGAATGGACTCTTCGACCAGGTCCGTGAAGTCCACACGCGCACCGGCAGTTTGCGACTGCAAGAGCAGCCCGACCAGCATCACGCTGACAACAGAAATTCGATACATCATTCAGACTCCAGGCTTTTGACAGTTTGGGACAATTCCCACGTGATCTGCATCCAATGCAGGTCGATGGCGAGCATTGAACTCACGGTCATCGACCCGAACAGCATGCGTCATGGTGGTGAATGTTGCTTCGGCGGTTCACCGATTCAAGGACGCACTGGACAAGACAACGCTTCGATGCGCGGGTTCAACCCCGGCGCCCACCCGATCCTTGCCGGCAAACAGGCCAGACAACCCAGTAACAAGCCGCCGACGAGGGCCGCCGGATCACGCCAGGCATGCTCGATCAGAACCAGGTGGGAAACGGCTACCCCGACGATGAAACCGAACAATGGCAGTCCGTACAGAATGGCAGCCATGAGCACCAGGCCATGCGCTGGAATACCCACCCTGACCCGCTGACCAGGCAGCCAGTCAGCCCTGGCCGGCAACGGCAAACTGGCGTGACGGCGGGAAAACAGCCGCGAGAACACTCCGGCACCGCATCCGTGACCTGCCAGACAGCGTTCACAGCTTGTCAGGGCATCGAAACTCAGCCGGAATCGCCCCCCGGCATCCTCGACAACTTCAGCAACTTGCCACACCATGCCATCGGTTGCCTCCAGGGCAGCCATCCGATTCAACGCTGTTCTTGATTAAGTGCGACCTGCTGCAAGTCTCGCCCAATGTACTCAACAGTAGCTCGCGGAACTTCGCCAACAACGGTAATCAGACGATCCCCCATCAAACCGGTAAATACATGTACAGGACCTATGGCCTCGATCCGGCTTGATTCGGCATTGGCGGACGCAGGCTCGACGTAGATCGAAAAGCTGGCCAGTCCGTCACTGAAAACCAGGTGCTCGAAACTGGTGTCATCGGCCGTTGAACCCGCGCCCGACTTGACCAGGCTAAAGTTGGCCGGCAATCGGGCAGGGACCCAGTCACTATGATGCCGACTTCGGAAATAACCCTGGCCGCCGCTGTCGACCAGCGTCGCTTCCAGACTGACTTCAGACAAGGCGGGTTCAAGCTCGGCATCGCTGATGGGCACACCCAGCTCGACGGTGACAAAAGACAACTGCTGCAATTCCTGGCCCGACTGATCCAGCAAGGCCGATCGCAACAGCATGCCGGTCTGCTGCTCGAGCCAGAACCGGTAACCGTAACGAAACTCATCGCGCGGCATGATCTCGATCACCTGGGTCACCATGCCGGCAACCCGCTCTTGCTCACCCAGGCTCATACGGTACGAAGACTCAGGCGAGCCCAGGCGGTTGACCGGGATATTGGGCATGAGGCGGGCGGCCAGTTGACTCTGGACCACCAACGGCTCATCGCCACCCAACATGCACCGAACCTGGTTGCCGTCGCGCAGGATTTCGCGCCGATCGCCGTCCAGCGAGTAAATGCGCTCGCGGATACCGTTCTCGTCAGCGCGGTGGATGATCCGCAGCGTATCCATCTGGCCATCGCGCCAGTGCACCAGGGTACCGCGATAATTCAGGGTCTGGACAGCCCGGGCCATGCGATCCAGCCAGTGCCGGACTTCCTTGGATTCCATCTCGGCGGAGGCGCTGATCGGCATAAGCGATGCTGCCAGCCAGGCAACCAGGCAAACCGGTGCAAGAACTCGCGGCATTGTTCAGTTCTCCGCCTGCTCCGACTCGGGGCGCTGCGGCTGGTTAGCGGAATCCGCCTCAGCCTCACCCTGACTAGGCGTGCTTGTGACGATAGGCAGGTAGGAAACGAAGCCGCTGCCACCAACCGCCTGGTTGTGACGAAGAACAAGGGTATTGATTCGCTGCCTATCGGCAGGACTGGACTCTGTGAAGCTGACCGGGACTGCCTGCTGCGAGAAACCGCGATCCAGCACGCTGGGCTGACTGACGAAACCAGGCTGTTCAGCCGCAACGTCCGTCGGCCCGCGCTGCATGATGTTGGCGTTGATGCCGACGATGGCAACAAGGGCCACGCCGGCCGCGATGGCACCACCAGCAACCGGCCTCAACCAGCGCACGTGAACAGGCGATTCCATCGAAGGCTCACTATCCAGAGCGCGTCCTACACGCTCAGCCAGATCGGCAGCATGCTCGAATTCCTGATGCAGGCAGGCACGAACCATGTGATAACGTCGCCAGGTGGCCGACATCTCCGGGTCACTGGACAATCGCCGCAGAAGAAAGCCCTGGGCCTTGTCGTCAAGCTCTCCGTCCATCAGGCTGGAGAGATGTTCCCGGTTTGATTCTGTCATGGCAGTACGTCCAGTCATTGGTTGTCCAGCAAGGGGCGCAGGCGGTGGTCGATCGCCTCGCGGGCCCGGAAAATTCTCGATCGGACGGTGCCAATGGGACATTCCATGGTCGTCGCGATCTCTTCGTAGCTCATACCTTCCATTTCGCGCAATGTGATGGCCACACGCAGATCTTCCGGCAGGTCCGTAATCGCCTGATGGATGGTTTGCTCGATCTCTTCTCGCAGCAACTCGTGCTCCGGAGATCCTCTATCCTTCAGACGCGTGTCGACCTGAAATTGTTCCGCATCCTGTGCATCAACATCCGACAAAGGTGGTCGGCGACTTTGCGCGACCAGGTGATTCTTGGCCGTGTTGATGGCAATGCGATACAGCCAGGTGTAGAAAGCGCTGTCGCCGCGGAAGTTTTTCAGTGCGCGATACGCCTTGATAAACGCCTCCTGGGAGACGTCCATGGCCTCGGCGTGGTCGGACACATAGCGCGAAATCAGGCTGATGATCTTGTGCTGGTATTTGCCTACCAGCACGTCAAAGGCCCGTTTGTCGCCTTTCTGTACCCGCTCTACGAGCTTCTGATCAACTTCACGTTCGCCCATCAGGGCCGTCCTTCTCCGTGACTGACGGCCGGGCCTGCTTGGTGGACAGCGACCCGACCGGTTAGTTTCATTAAGTGGTGGTTCATGTAAGCGATTCTACAGTCCCGCCGCCAGGTCCACCCGCCTCTGCCCTTGCCGCTTCGAAGGCACTGACCCAGAATCATGACGGCAAAGAATAGCATGACTGCCAGAGACTGCCGATGCAGCGTGTGCAAAGTCCGCGAGGATGCGATAATACGCGGCTTTGCCAACGATTGACGGGAGAAACCCAGGCCATGACCAGACAGCACATACTCGACCAGCTCGGACTCAAGGACATCAACCCCGGCGCCTGTTTCGGCCCGGGCCAGTGGTCGGCAGTCAACGACCAGCACCTTGTCGAATCGATCAACCCGACCACAGGCCAGGTCATTGCCCGCGTCAGCAGCGCCAGCGAAGCCGAGTACGAGCAGGTCATCCGCACTGCCCGGGAGGCCGCCCAGGCCTGGAAAATGGTGCCCGCGCCGGCTCGGGGCGAGGCCGTACGCCTGGTCACGGCCGCCCTGCGCGACTACAAGAACCCGCTCGGCTCCCTGGTGGCCATGGAGATGGGCAAGATCAAGGCCGAGGGCGATGGCGAAGTTCAGGAAATGATCGATATCGGCGATTTTGCCGTCGGCCAGTCGCGCATGCTCTACGGCAAGACCATGCACTCCGAGCGTCCCGGCCATCGCATGTACGAGCAGTGGCACCCGCTGGGCGTGGTTGGCGTGGTTACCGCGTTCAACTTCCCGGTTGCGGTGTGGGCCTGGAACGCACTGCTGGCGGCCATTTGCGGCAACGCCACGGTCTGGAAGCCGTCGCCGAAGGGCGTGCTGTGCTGCGCTGCGGTTCAGAACATCGTCAACGAGGCCTTGGCCGGTACCGAGTACCCGCCGATTTTCACCTCGTTCATGGAAGGTGGCCACGAGCTGGCCCAGCGCTTCGTCGACGATGAGCGTGTCGACCTGATGTCGTTCACCGGCTCCAGCCAGATCGGGCGCAAGGTTGGCGAGCGCGTCGCCGCTCGCTTCGGCAAGAGCCTGCTCGAGCTGGGCGGCAACAACGCCATCATCATCGACCAGACCGCCGACCTGAAGCTGGCCATTCCGGCCGTGGTTTTCGGTGCCGTGGGTACCGCCGGCCAGCGCTGCACCAGCACGCGGCGACTGTTCGTGCACGAATCCATGATCGACGAGGTCAGCGAAACCCTGGTCAAGGCCTATGGCCAGGTCCGCATCGGTGACCCGCTGGACCCGAAAACCCTGATGGGTCCGCTGACCGACGAAAACGCCGTCCAGCGCTTCGAGGCAGCGGTCAAGCGCGCCCAGGAAGCCGGCGGCCAAGTCCTGGCCGGAGGCAAACGCATCGAGGGCGAAGGCTTTTTCGTCCAGCCCACCATCATCCGCGCCGAGAATCACTGGGATATCGTCCAGGAAGAAACCTTCGCACCCATCCTCTACGTGATGCCGTTCAAGGACCTGGACCAGGCTATGGCCATGCACAATGACGTGCGCCAGGGCCTGTCGTCGGCGATTTTCACCACGGACATGCGCAACGCCGAGTTCTTCCTGTCGCATCGCGGTTCCGACTGCGGCATCGCCAACGTCAACATCGGCACCTCGGGCGCCGAGATCGGCGGGGCCTTCGGCGGCGAGAAGGAAACCGGCGGCGGGCGCGAGTCCGGCTCCGATTCCTGGCAGGCCTACATGCGCCGGCAGACGAACACGATCAACTGGTCGACGGAGCTGCCATTGGCTCAGGGCATCAAGTTTGATTTGTAGGTGAAAGGTGAAAGGGTTGCTGAGCGGGTGGCATGTATAGGTGGTTGAGGTCGGGGTTGTTCGTGTTGCCGCCGGAGGCGGCACACGATGTTGCCCTGAATGCGCTGGCGGCAGGCCGGATTGTTGGCCTGCCGCGGCTGCTGGCCGGCTGCCGCCAATCAGCGCCCGTGGAGATCATGGGCCTGAGCTTCCCCAACCCGGTCGGGCTGGCGGCCGGACTGGACAAGAACGGGGACTTCATCGACGCCCTGGGCCAGCTCGGCTTCGGCTTCATCGAGGTCGGCACGGTCACCCCCAAACCGCAGCCCGGCAACCCGAAGCCGCGCATGTTTCGCCTGACCGAGCACCAGGCCCTGATCAACCGCCTGGGCTTCAACAACAAGGGGGTTGATCACCTGGTCGAAAGACTGAAAAGACGTCGATTCAAGGGCATTGTCGGGGCCAATATCGGCAAGCAGAAGGATACGCCCGTGGAGCGCGCAGCCGACGATTACCGGCTCTGCCTGGAAAAAGTCTACCCGCATTGCGACTACGTCACGGTCAATATTTCCTCGCCCAACACCGCCAACCTGCGCGCCCTGCAGGATACCGGGCCCTTGCGCGAACTGCTGGCTGACCTGACCGGCCTGCGTGACAGGCTGGCCGAAACCCACCAGGTCTGCCGGCCCGTCCTGATCAAGATCGCGCCAGATTGGGATGATCGGGCCCTTGAGGCCTCGCTCGGCGTGATCGGTGATTCAGGCATTGACGGCCTGATTGCCACCAATACCACCCTCGCTCGTGAACCGGTCGCCGGTCATCAGTACGCCGGCGAAGCCGGTGGCTTGAGCGGCGCACCAGTCAAGGCTTACTCCGACCATGTACTGAAACTTGCCCGCCGGACACTGGGCCCGGACTTCCCGATCATTGGGCTGGGCGGCATCACCTCGGGCCAGGACGCCGTCGACAAGAAACAGGCCGGCGCTGATCTGGTTCAGATCTACACCGGCTTCATCTACCAGGGCCCAGGCTTGATCCGCGACTGCATCCAGGCCTGGGACGAGGCTGGCTGACAATGAGCGCGCCGGCAATGGTTCGGAATGCCGATCTTGCCACGCTGAGCACGTTTCGTCTGCCAGCCCGAGCGGCCGAGCTGGTGACGCTCGACCACCTCGATCAGCTTGAACACCTGCCCGAGGAGGCGCCCCCAACGCTCATTCTGGGTGGAGGCTCCAATACCGTATTCCTGGCAGACTGGCCGGGTCGGATCCTGCTCAACCGTCTGCGCGGCATACGGCTGACCAATCTGGACAACGATGAAGTCCGGGTCGAAGCCGCAGCCGGTGAGAACTGGCATGCCCTGGTCCGCTATTGCATTGATCATGGCCTGCACGGACTGGAGAACCTGATCCTGATTCCCGGGTCGGTCGGTGCCGCGCCCATCCAGAATATCGGCGCCTACGGCGTTGAGCTGTCCGACAGCCTCGAATCGGTCAACGCCTGGGACTGGCGCGAGCGCAGACTTGTTCAGCTGGCCAATCTGGACTGCGGCCTGCGCTATCGCGACAGTCGCTTCAAGTCTTCGGATCAAGGGCGCTTCCTGATCACCTCGGTCAGTCTGCGACTGAGCCGGCGATTCCGCCCCAACACCGGCTACCAGAGCCTGGCCGAATCCCTGGCCCGGCACCATCACGGCCAGCCTGCTCCGCGCCAACTGGCCGCAGCCGTGATGCGCCTGCGTCGTCACCGTCTGCCCGACCCTGCCCGCCTTCCCAACGCCGGCAGTTTCTTCAAAAACCCCGTTCTGCCGGCCGAGCAGGCCCAGGCCTTGCTCGAAGACTTTCCCCGCCTGCCTCACTGGCCGATGGCTGGCAAACACCTCAAACTGGCTGCCGGCTGGCTGCTTGAACGCCTGGGTTTTCGCGGCTACCGCATCGGAGATGCCGGGGTTTACCACAACCACGCCCTGGTCCTGGTCAATCACGGCCAGGCAACTACCGCACAGCTGCTTGACCTGATCGAACATATCCAAAGTGCCGTGCAGGACGAATACGGCATTGACCTGGAAGCGGAGCCGACGCTGGTTGGTTCACCGCCGGCCTGACTTGCTCATTTCGATACGGTTCGGCCATGCCCCTGGAGCTTCAGGCCGCAGGGAGGTTTGACGCCATAACAACCGGAATCACGACAATCAATTCGGAGCCTGCCAAAAAAGCTGAAATGGCGTCGTAATCGGGTATCATTTTGCCACCAGTGACCGGAGAAACCTGATCGGACGCCACAGGACTGCAGCCTCGCGATCGCGACCTTTATCGCCTCCTGTACAAGCGCCTGCGACTGCCCAGAAACCTGGTGCACAGCACCATGGCTGCGCTGCGCCGACGCCGGCTGGCCGCAGAATTCAACCAGCGGCGGAATATTCTGAACCAGATCGAGCCCGGGCCGCTGGCCCTGGACCCGGTCACCGGCTGGCGATTCATCGATCACGGCCAGAGCAGCGAGCTGACCGAACTGGCCAGGCGCTGTGCCGATTTGTTTGCATCATTCAAACGCGACGGCGGCACCGACCAGGTACTGGCGCGCAATCCATCCAAGCGTTTCTTGCTCGGCGTCCTCTCCGGCAACGAATTGCTGGCCCAGCCCGACCTGGTCAAGTTGATGGTTGCCAGGCCCATCGTGGATGCGGCCGCCCACTACCTCGGATCCGTGCCGCGCCTGGAAGGGGCCGTGCTGTGGTGGACGCCTCCCAACGCAAGCCAGACATCGTCACAATGCTGGCATATTGACGAGCTGGCCGGTCGCCAGGTCAAGATTCTACTCAACTGTTCCGATGTCACGCCGGACTGCGGCCCGGTTCATTTTCTCCCGGCCGACCGTTCGGATGCGGTACGCAAGCAGATCAGGCATCGCCGCGGGCGAGTCAGCGACCAGACCCTGTTCGAACGGGTCAGACCGGACGAAGTTCGCCAGGCCACGGGTCCGGCGGGCAGTGCCATCATGCTCGACAGCTCTCGTTGCCTGCACTTCGGCAGCCGCGGCAATGAACGCGATCGCCTGGTCCTGGCCTTTCACTTCTTCGCCGCCGATGCGCCGGTGGATTCCCGTTACCACATTGAGTTGGACGGATTCACCGGCCCTTACGCCGAACTTGACCCGATCCAGCGCCTGGCCATGGCTCATCCCCGATGACCTGAATCCGGTCAGATTTCAACCAGTTCAACCCTTCGATTCCGGGCGCGGCCATCCTCGTTTCGATTACTTGCCACCGGCGCCATCATGCCGGCGCCGGCTGCTTGCAGGCGCTCACCATCGATGTCATAGCGCTGCTCCAGCCAGGCTGCAACCGCACGGGCGCGCTGCATGGACAGATTCAGGTTGTATTCGAAATCGCCCACGTTGTCGGTATGGCCAACAATCAACAAGTCCAGCTCGCTGTTCTGGTCCAGAACCTCGGCGATGGTCGACAAGGCATCGGCTGACTCCTCGATGATCTCGGCGCTATCGAACTCGAACAGGATGTCGCGCACGGCGACCCGCCCTTCGGAGATGATGCCGCTTTCAATATCTTCTGCCGTCAGGTTTTCGGCCTCGTGAGCGGCAACGATCTCTTCCCGATCTACCGGCTGGCGTTCTGCCGGCTGCGGTGCCGCCATGGTCAGCGCCGCCTCTTCGGCTGGCACCTCGACCACGTCCATACGGACAACCGGCTCCAGGTCACGGTTGTTGTAGATCAGCGCACTGACATAAACGTCTTCCTCGTGGTGGCGGGCGGCCAGGAATCGCTTGTCTCGATCATCCGTGCCGCGCGTCCAGCCAAGGGTTCGGCGGGAAGCACCTCTGCGATCGCGATCGAAAGCATCCATTGAGTGGAAGCGGCGACCCAGTTCACTGCGCCCGCTGCCGGCATATTCGATGTCAAAGCCTGCCTGTTCCAGGCCCTCACGGTAGGCGCGTTTGACCTGCAGGGTGCTGACTTCGGGCTGGCGCAGCACGTACGTCAACCGGGTGTGCTCGCCTTCCAGCGTGTACTGGTTGACGAACTCATCACCATCACGGGGCCCGAAAGGCAAGGTCACGCGATCAAACTCCACGAAGCGAAACGTGATGATTTCACTGCCGGTGATGCGCGGCACCAGGGGGTGGTCTCCCCATTCCTCAGGCTCGTCTGCGATGCTGCTGACCGGATTCAATGCCACCAGGGTCAGAATGGCCAAGCTTGCTGGAATCATCTTGAACAACATAAACAATCAGAAGATTCGAGTGAGTCTTCATTGTAGGAACCCTGCCGGGGCTGTGCAGGGAACCAGGCCAAATCAGTTGCAAGCCAGCCATTACCTGAGGCTACGCCGGACAGCCGGCGTTGCGCAAGATGGCAAAGTCAAACGTGACTGGGAGGTTAAAAGGGGTGGAAGCCGTGAGCCCGACTGGAGTCGGGCTTGAGGGTTACGGCACCGGGCAGGTCAGGCCTGGAAGCGTGCCTTGAGTTTCTTCAGCGCAACGGCCTCGAGCTGGCGGATGCGCTCGGCGGATACGCCGTACTTGTCGGCCAGTTCCTGCAGCGTGCACTTGGGATCCAGGAGCCAGCGACTCTGAATAATGTCGCGCGAGCGGTCATCCAGGCTCTCGACACCGTCAAACAGCAGGTTGTGATGATGCTGTTCCCAGTCTTCTGCTTCTGCGGCTTCATCAGGAGATACCGTCAGGCCCTCCAGGTAGGCTGCCGGCGCCACGTAGCTGCTCGAATCATCATCGTCATTGGTCAGGTCGAAACCGATGTCCTGGCCTGAAAGGCGTGATTCCATTTCGGTGACCACCTCGGGTTTGACCCCAAGCTCTTCGGCGACGCGATTGACTTCTGCCTGATTCAGCCAGCCCAGGCGCTTTTTCTGGCGGCGCAGATTGAAAAACAGCTTGCGCTGGGCCTTGGTCGTGGCGACCTTGACGATGCGCCAGTTGCGCAGGATGAACTCATGGATCTCGGCCCGAATCCAGTGCACCGCAAAAGAAACCAGGCGCACGCCCTGGTCCGGGTCGAAGCGCTTGACCGCCTTCATCAGACCAATATTGCCTTCCTGAACCAGGTCGCCAAGCTGCAGACCGTAGCCTGCGTAGCCGCGCGCAACATGGACCACGAAACGGAGGTGTGACATGACCATCAAACGTGCCGCGTCCAGATCTTCCTCGTCACGGAAGCGACGCGCCAGGCTCTGTTCCTCTTCCAGGCTCAGGACCGGGATCTTGTTGACCTCCTGGATATAGGCATCCAGGGATCCTGTTCCCGCCGGTGCTAGAAGATGACTTGGAACGAGATGATTGCCCATGAACTACTCCTTAAATACTTCAACCGATCATTATGCCAGTTTTTCAC